>CAZIGT010000039.1:0-16181 GCA_964538465.1 uncultured Thermoleophilia bacterium
TGCAGTGTCAATCGTCCTGGGACTCCATACGCGGGCCGCCCCGCGGTGTCCCATGTGCGCCCTTCTTACTGCGCAGTCGGCCGGGTGTTCCAGGAGACACCCGAAAGCCGCGCTCACGGCGAGTTGTACGTACCTCCCCACCAGCTCCAGGGTCCGCTGGCTGTCCTTCCGCTGCCGCCGCTCACGCTGCTGAAGGCTCCGCTGGCTGTGTTCCCGCTGCCCCCGCTGACGCTGCTGAAGCCTCCGCTGGCTGTGTTCCCGCTGCCCCCGCTCACGGTGCTGAAGCCTCCGTTGGCCGTGTTCGAAGAGCCTCCACTCACACTGTTGAAGGCGCTAGCTGTGTTCCCGCTGCCGCCGCTCACGCTGGCGCAGAGACCGCTGGCGGTGTTGTAGTGTCCTGCAAGGAAGCAGCCGGCACCTGTGAAGTTGTTCGCATCGCCGACGATGAGGTTGTTGGAGCCCGTACGGAACGGTGTCGGCAGGGTGGCGGGCAGGCTGTTCCAGCCGACGATGAGGTTGCCGGTACCGGAGCTGTCGCCTTCAGCGGTGGTGCTCTTCAGCTGCAGGTTGCAGCCCTGCAAGACGATGTTGGGGCCGGTGACACCGTTGATGGAGCCGGCGCCGCCCGCCGCGGTGACGGTGAGGAAGGGATCGAGTGCCATCACGGCGCTGTTCCGCAAGCCGGCGATAGTCGTCTCGGCGCTCGCCACCCGCGCCTTGAGCGCGGTGATCGTCTTCGCCTGAGCGTTGACCTTCTTCTGCAGCTTGGCGACCGTCTTGGCCAGACTCTTGAGGCTCGGCGTCTTCGCAGCGGCCGTGGCCGTGCTGCCACAGACAAGGAGGCTCACGATCAGGGAGAAGAGAAGGAAGCGACGCATGGCACACCCCCGGTGTCGCTGTCTGTTGCCCTTCGCATGGCTCCGTCGGGACTCGATCCACGCTTCACGAGTGCGCCAATCATAGGAGAGAGCGTGCGAACGGGGAGGTAGGACTGCCGTTGACGCGGAGCGGGCACAGCGCCTCGGTCAGCGCGGTCGTCGTGCGGGGTTCCTCGCGCGCTTGCGGGGTCGAGGGGGGAGCTGTCACGGCGAGAGCAGATGCAGCGCATGGGCTCATCTTCGCGCCATCTGTCGTCCAGTCTCGCGCCTTGGTTGATTCTCGTGCCTGGCGCGTCTAGCATATCTAGGCTCTCCGCGCCCCTTCCGTGGGCGCAGCGCGCACCTCGGTGGCGAGGTAGCTCAGTTGGTAGAGCACATGACTGAAAATCATGGTGTCGCCAGTTCAATTCTGGCCCTCGCCACCAGAATCTCCCCTGCACCTCGCGCCTTCGGCCCTCCGCGATGTCGGCGAGAGCGGCATCTTGATGCGCTGAGCCGACATTCGGCCGACGTACGTGTCGGCAGGGCGCACGCGGAGGTCCGGGAGATGCTCCATACCGTGGCTCCGGTAGGTGCGCGACACTTCGAGTCGCGGCTTCGGTACTCGAGGGGCGGTCCGTTGTCCTCTGGGTCTCCATCGATGTATGCTTATGTTCAAAGTCTGTTTATGAAGGGCCGAGCGGTCCTGGGGAGTGAGCTGTGAGCGAGAACGATCGCCGTGGCGATGAGGTGAAGGCGGCAGAGGCCGCTGCTGGCGCTGCGTGTTGCGGGATGTCGGAATCGGCGAGGGCGTCTGCCGGCGCCGCGTGTTCCGGGACGACCGAAGGAGCGCATCCGGCCGGCGGGCCCGCCTGCTGCGGCGTGCCGGATGGGCCGTCGCCGGAGAGGAGCCGGGCGAAGAGCGCCTGCTGCGGCGCACCGCCGGTTCCGCCGCCCGACTACCCGTATGGACCAGCGCCCTATGTGGTCGGCACCGTGCAGACGCCGACGGGTCCAGTGCCACAAGTCACCGCCGACATCAGCCGGGCAGACCGCCTCGGAACCTGGCGCGTGCGCTGGGGCGTCGGCCGCGAGGACTACCGCGTGCGCCCCGGTCTCTACGCGCTCGGCACGCCGGACGAAGCAGCGCCGGTCCTCGTCACCGCCAACTACAAACTGACGCTCGATGTCCTGCGCGACCGGCTGCGCGGCGCGAGCATGTGGGTGCTCGTGGTGGATACGCGTGGCATCAACGTGTGGTGCGCCGCCGGCAAAGGCACATTCTGCGCCGAGGAGGTGGCGCGGGTCGTCTGTGAGTCGCGACTGGCGGAAGTGGTCGCCCACCGGCGGCTGATCCTGCCGCAGCTTGCCGCCCCGGGCGTGGCTGCTCACCGCGTCAAGGAGTTGTGCGGGTTCCGCGTGACGTTCGGGCCCATCCGTGCCGAGGACATACCCGCGTTCCTGGCCGCGGACGGCAAGGCTGATCCGTCTATGCGAACGGTCACCTTCACGCTCGGTGAGCGGATGGTGCTCTCGCCGGTCGAGCTCAGCGTGCTATGGCGCCGGCGCATGCTGCTCGCCTACGCCGCCGTCATCGCGGCGTCGAGCGTGGACGGAGACGGCGTCTCCCTGCGGCGCGGCGTGCGGCGCGGCGTTCCGGTCATCGCGGCCCAGGGCCTGGCCGTGCTCGCCGGCGCCGCCGTCACGCCGGCCCTGCTGCCTTGGCTGCCCGGAAGAGCCTTCTCCGCCAAGGGAGCGGCGGCCGGCGCAGCGGCAGCCGGCGCCGCAGCAGTGGCCCTCCGCGGGAAGCTCTCCCCAGCGGGCAAGCTGGCGTTGCTCGCCGGCGTCACCACGGTCTCCTCGTTCGCCGCGATGAACTTCACCGGCTCGACGCCGATCACGTCGCCGTCCGGCGTTGAGCTCGAGATGCGCAAGGCGCTACCACTGCAGGCGGTGGGAGCCGCCCTGGCCGCCACCGCTTGGCTGGCGACTCGGATGGGGAGGTGAGAGCCGTGGCCGATCTGCGCTACATCGAACGGGCCGTCACCCTCAAGTACGACGCCGACCGGTGCACGGGATGCGGCGTCTGCGTGACCGTCTGCCCCCGCGCCGTCTTCAAGATGGACGACGGGCGGGCGCTGCTAGCAGATCGCGGCGCCTGCATCGAGTGCGGAGCGTGCGCGCTCAACTGCGTGCGCGAGGCCATCAGCGTCACTCCCGGGGTCGGCTGCGCGCAGGCCATCATCCACGGCTGGCTGAAGGGCACTGAGCCCAGCTGCGACTGCGGGTAGAGCCCCCCCGTCACGCGGTCGCCGTCTTGGCCGGTCGTCGCCGGGAGACGGCGAACGTGGGCCGTCAAGGCGCCGTCGCGCGGCAGGATGACGAGAGATGCTGGGCGAAGAAGCACTGGAACGACGACGCACAGGCAAGAGGGGGCGGCGCGATGACGACAGTCGATGATGGGTCCGTCATGCGGAGGGAGATCGCGGCAACGCCTACCGGTCGTTCCGGATGCCGGCCTTGCAGGGGGGCGTTCGCGGGCGTTGCGGTCGCGTGCGTCGTCGCGGCAATGCTCGGTTCCGCCATGCTCGCGTGGGCGCCGCCGGCCCACGCCTGGGGTCTGCTCTATCTCTCGTTCGTCGACCAGACCCACGGCTGGGCCGTGGGGACCAACGCCGATCCGCCGAAGGACGGCCTGTTGCGCACCACCGACGGCGGCGCCACCTGGAAGGTGCAGAAGAGCACGGTGGCGTTCAACGGGACCGGCTTCGACGTGCAGTTCGTGAGCCGGTCCCGCGGCATCTGGGTCAACTCGTACATCTACTCCACGTTCAACGGTGGCTTGAGCTGGCGGAAGTGCAGCATCCCCGGGGACTGGGGCTACGGGAGCTTCGTGGACTTCGCCACCCCGTCGGTCGTCTGGGTTGCCGGCACCTACGGTAGCGACGGCTTCGGCCGCTGCGTGGCTCGCTCCACCAACGGCGGTCGCACCTGGAAGAACCGCCTCTCCGTGACCACGAGTGCCGGCCGCATGCCCACCGGCCTCAGCGCACCTTCGGCCTCGACCGCCTACATCTGGGACCGCGGCCTGATCGTCACGCGCAACGGCGGCGCCACCTGGCGCCGGGTCAAGACCAGCTACGGGTTCAAGCGCGACGCCTGGTGGGCTATCGACTTCCCCGCCACGAAGGTCGGCTGGGCGCTGCGCCGCGACACGGCCTCGTTCGTGCGCACGCGCGACGGCGGGAAGCGCTGGGCCAGGCAGATGCCAGGCCTCGTGCAGCATCTCACCGACATGGACTTCATCGACAAGGACCATGGGTGGGTGGTCGGCGCCGCCGGTTCGGTCTACCGCACCGTCGACGGCGGCGCGAACTGGAGCTTCCAGCAGGTACCGACGAGTGCCGGGCTCACGTTCGTGGACTTCGTAGACGCCCGGCACGGCTGGGTCTCCACCGACAGTGACTGGGGCAAGCGCAACGCTGTGTACCGCACCACCGACGGCGGCGATACCTGGACGCAGGTCAGGTGACAAGTGGGTGGCGGCGTCCTCTGACGCCGCCCGCGCGCGGCACGCCCGCGGTGCGCGCTGCGCTGTCTGACGCTGTCGGCGAACGCCGAGCCGTCAGCGCACGCCCGCGGCGCGATCGGCGTCGTCGACGATCGCGCGTATCTGCGACACCACCTCGTCCGGCAGCGGCTCGGGGTGGTGCTCGGCGAGGATACGCCGCGCCTCGCGTAGCGAGCGGTCGTAGAGCGATTCCGAGCCGGCCGCCTGCCAGTCCTCACGGACGCGACGGTCCATGAGCTTGGGCTGACTCTGCTCACGCATGTGCCGCAGAGTCGCGTCCAGGCTGAGGAAGTCGCCGAAAGAACCAACCCGATGGATGTCGTCGACCGCCAGCGTCTCGTCGTTGACCGTGATGCCGGCCACCACCTGCTTGACCATGCGCGCCATCTCGTTGTCCATGACGAGCTGCGCGAAGTCGAAGGTGACGCCCGACTCGATCATCCCGAGGCCGTAGATCAGGTTGGTCCCTGCCAACGCTGTCGTGAGGGCCGTGAGGGTCTTCTCGTGACCGACCTGGGCGTCACTCAGCTTGCTGTCTGCCTAGGCTCCCGCGATGTAGCTCGGCAGCCGGTAGTTGCGGGCCATCTGGGCCACGGCGGCGCCGATGAGGGCCAGCTCCGGTGAGCCGACCGAGGCGGCGGCGAAGCGCAGATCCATGGCCGTGGTGGACGAGCCGTAGAGCACGGGGGCGCCGCGCTCGGTGAGCTGCGCCAGCGTGATGCCGGCCAGGACCTCGGCGTTGTGGGTGACGAGGGTGCCGGCCAGGGTAACGGGCGAACTGCCGCCGGCCATGGCCATGGTGAGCACCGTGTTGGGCAGACCGGCACGGGCGGCCGCGATGACGATCTCGCAGAACTCGCGGACGAGCTTGAGCGGGCTGACGGGGCAGGTGCCGAAGAGCAGGATGGGCCGGCGGCGCAGCTCGTCGTGGCCGCCCATGGCCACGGCCGCCATCTCGACGGTGGTGCGTACGGCGGCGCCGTCCTGCGGCCCGGTCGACACGGGCTTGGTGCAGTTGAGCAACGCCGCCTCGTAGTTGTGGATGGTGGCCGTCTCGGGCGGCTTGTCGTTGGCGCCGACGGCCATCTCGAAGACGTCCACGCAATCGAGGGCGTCGGCCAGCCGGGCGGCGTCGGCGATGTCCTGCTTGGTGGAGGAGCGGATCTCGCCGGTCTGCACGTCGACCACCTGGATGCCCTCGCCGAAGTTGCAGAACCCCACGCGACCGGGGCTGAGGACGATGTCGTTGGCCGGGTCCCGGCCACCCAGCGTGATGACACGCGGGGAGGATGCCAGCGCCGCCTCCGCCACATGGCCCGGTATGCGCACGATGCCGGAGTCGCGGTCCACCAGACAGCCGCCGTCCGCGAACAGGTCGAGCGCCTCCGGGCTTTCCACGAAGACCCCGGTGCGCTCGAGTACCTCGAGCGTCGCCAGATGGATGTCGGCGAGCTCGGTCTCGGTGAACACGCTCAAGCCGAGACCGGCGCTGCGGCGCTGGCCGGCCTGCACGTTCCTCTTCACCCCACTCACCTCCAGAACGGCGGCGAGCCGGCCGCCGGTTGATTACCTGTTCAAGTCTGCAACGGTATCGCGCGGAGCGGGCGAACGCAAGGCGGCCTCGTGCGGCCCCGCCACGGCCTTGCGGGGGCGGCAGGGATCGGGCATCAGGCGCCTCGCTCCGCGCTCGCGCCTTGCTCGGGGCGGCCGGTGGGACTCCCGACCTCCGCCTCGGCGCCATCCGAGGCGACGCCGACGGCCTCGGGGGCGCCGGTGCCCCGAGCCGGCGCGGCGGCGATCTTGAGGTAGGTGGCGACGAAGCTCTCCCACAGCCGGTACGCACGCAGCATGTCGAAGTCGGGGTCTGACGCATGTTGAAGGGCCAATCCCTCGGTCACCGCCACTGTGAGGGCGCTCAACGCCTCCAGGTCCACGCCCTCCATGCCCGGCCTGCCGGCACCGATGGCCCACGCGTCCAGGTCGCGGTACCAGCTGTAGAGGGTGGCGAGCCTGGATCTGAGGTCCGGGTTGCGCAGGATGTGCGGGACGAGATCGAAAAAAAGCTGGTAAGCAGGGACATCACCGGAGATGACGCGGTGCGAGTCGATGAGCAGATGCACGCGCCGCGTGCCTGTGGGGAGCCGTCGGACCTCATTGGCCAGAGCCCTGTTCGCGTCGTGCGCGACAGAGTCGACAAGCGCCGTGACGAGACCGTCCTTGTTGCCGAAGTGATAGGCGATGAGCGCCTTGCGCACGTTGGCCTCGGCGGCTATGGCGTCGAACGTGAGGCCGGTGAACCCGTCGCGGGCGAGCACACGCCGCGCCGCTTCCAGTATGCGCCGTGCCGTAGGGCTGAGCTCAGATAGCGGGTCGCTGCCGGGAAAGCTGTACGGAAGCTCCAGGGCGTGCTCCCATCGTCAGGGTCCCCAGGCCTGTGCCTATCGCCGGGACCGTAATGAGTGTCCTCCGATCATATACCGCCCGTTCCCACTGTCCGTCGAGGGGTTTGAAACGTCTGACGAAGGCCGTGCTCCAGCGCTCGGCGCTGATCGAACTGTCCGTCGAGGGGTTTGAAACGTCCGACGGAGGTGTTACGCTGACGTCGTGCGAGTTGACCAACTGTTCAAGTGAACTGGTGCACAAGTGGGCGGTCCCGGTCCAGGGAGGTGGGTGGATGGACAGGAAATACCCGGTACGTTTCGGTGATGGGTCGCTCGTCGCCATGACGCGCGCCGAGATCAGGGCGGATGTCGAAGCTGGCACAGAGGCCGGTGCCCGGCGCGCGAAGGCCCCGGCGCTCGAGTCGGCCGAGATCGACCACATCACCGACGTCTACGCCTCGACAGCTCGCTTCACCGGTGTCGACCTCGGCACCGAGGTCGTGCTCTCGTACGACGGCTGCGGCTGCCAAGCGATCGGCACACGCATCAACGATCTCCAGTCCTACGAGCAGATGCTCGGCGCCGACATCGTCGAGCTCTGGCATATGGACTACTGCTACAAGGCGGCGCGCACGGTGCTGCCCTATGAACAGGGCACCATGCGCGCCGCCCAGCGGGTACTGACTGCGCCGGTGCAATACGGAGCGATGCCGGACCTCGGCCGCTACACCGTGCCGGACGGGCCGTGCCAGAACTGGTCTGAACTCATGCCTCTGGGGAAGATCGACGAGGCGCGGGATGCCCAGATGGAGGCCGTGGAGCACGCCGTGCGCGACATCGTGCTCGTGTGCGAGGGCATGGCCGAGGCCGGCGCCGACGGTTTCGATTTCGACACATCGGGGGCGGCCGGCGACGCCGACCTCCTGGCCGCCCTCACGGCCGCCGAGACGCTCCGTGCCGAGTTCCCTGACCTGGGCATCGAGATGGGCATGGCCAGCGAGTGCACCCTCGGCATGCACGGCCATCTGGAATACAAGGGCCAGCGGCTGGCCGGCATGTGGCCGGCACAGCAGGTGAAGGTGGCCGCCGAGGCGGGGGCACACATCTGGGGCGCCGCGGTGAACGTGAACACGGGCAAGTCGTGCGCCTGGAACGTTGCCCGCGCTGTCACTCTGCTCCGGCCCGCCTGCGAAGAGGCGGCCATACCCGTGCACGCCAACGTCGGCATGGGCGTGTGCGGCGTGCCGATGACGCTGCGCCCGCCGGTGGACGCCGTGTGCCGGGCGTCGCGGACCCTGGTCGACCTACTGCGCCTCGACGGCTTGTAGGTCGGCATAGGCGACGCCCTCGGCATGGGCTGTAGCCACGCGCTCGCCTCGGGCATGGGCGGGATGCGGGCTGCCGGAGATCTGGTGGCCCGCATGCAGATGTCCCGGGGTATGCGTCTCGACGAAGCCAAGCGGCATGTCGCCGAGCGCCTCGGCGTGGCCGTGGACGACCTCTCGGACCCTGTGGTCATGTGGGACGTTCGCGGCGAGCTCGGTCTGGGACGGTTCGACGATCAGGACACGACGTTTCCCACCGAGGCCGGGGCGATGGAGGCGAAGCACAACATCGCCACGCTGCTGGGCGTCCGCATCAACTGCGTGGAGCAGTCCCGCCGGTACGCCGGGGCGCATGGTAGCAGCGCGGCGCGCTCGTGAGTGACGGCGACAGGTAGCGAGCAAGGGGGGCGGCGTTCGCGCCGTCGTGAGCCAGATGCGCCGGGGAGGCCGGCGCGGGAAGAGGAGAAGGAATGGAGGTCGAGGCTACCAGGGTGCCGGCCGGTGCGGCCGGCGAAGAGAAGGACGGCCAGGCGGCCGGTGCGGCGTCCGGCCCGCTGCTCGACGGCGCCACACCCCCGGTGATCGACAAGGGGCTCATACGGGGGGGGCTGAGGTCGCTCTTGAAGGTGGTGGGGGGGCTGGGGTCGGCGGCGCCACGCTACTCGCTGGCCGCGACGGCCGGTCGTGAGGCCGTGGCCCTGGGCGCGTCTGCTCTTCAGTCACCGATCATCTATGTCATCGCTTTCATCCCGCTGCTGTTCACGGCGTGTGCCATGTACTACCTGAATCGCGCCGACCCCGACTGCGGCACCAGCTTCGCCTGGGTCACCAAGGCGATGGGGCCGCACCTGGGCTTCTTCGGCGGCTGGGCGATCCTGGCCGCCGACGCGCTGGTCATGGCCAGCCTCGCCCAGCTCGCGGGCAGCTACACCCTTCTGCTCTTCGGCGCGGAAGGCCTCGCCGGCTCCACGTTCTGGGTCACGCTGGTCGGCGTCGCCTGGACCATCGTGCTCACGACACTGACCCTGTTCGGGATCAACCTCTCGGCGCGCGTTCAGTTCTGGCGCATGGTGCTCGAACTGACGATCCTGGGCGCCTTTGCCATCGTGGCGCTGGTCCGGGTATACGCCTTCGATCCGCCGGGGTCCATCCATGTCTCGGCCTCCTGGTTCAACCCGTTCGAGATCAAGGGGATGGGACCGCTGGCCGCCGGCATCATCCTGGCCGTCTTCATGTACTGGGGCTTCGACAATGCCGCCACGGTCAACGAAGAGAGTGAGAATCCCACCGAAGGCCCAGGTCGCGGCACCGTCTACACGACCGTGGTCCTGGTCCTCACGTACGTGATCGTCGCGACCGCGTCGCAGGCCATCGGTGGCGTGAAAGGACTGACGAAGAACCCCGACGACATCTTCGCCACACTGGGCACGAAGGTGTTCGGCTCGCCACTGGACAAGCTGCTGGTGCTGGCCGTGGTCACCGCCTCGATCGGCGTGATCATCGCTACGGTCATCCCGCTGGCTCGCGTCGCCCTGTCGATGTCGGCGCACGGGGCGTTTCCCAAGGTCTTCGCGCGCGTGAGCCCCAAGTACGGTATCCCGTGGGCGGGCACCCTCATCCTGGTGGGGCTCTCGGTCGCGTGGTACATCGCGCTCACGCTGGTGAGCGAGAACGTGCTGAGCGACTCGATCGCGGCCACCGGGCTCATGGTGGCGGTCTTCTACTCGCTGTCGGGCATCGCCTGCCCGATCTTCTATCGCCATCAGGTGCTCGCGTCCTTCAAGAACGCGATGTTCATGATGGTGCTGCCGCTGCTGGGATCCCTCGGCCTCATGTACATCATCTACGAGGAGGCCAAGTACCTGCTCGACCCCGTCAACTCGTACGTCGGCCAGACCTGGCTGGGTATGGGGCCGCCGTTCGTGATCGCTGTCGGCTTCCTGGTGCTCGGCCTGGTGATCATGCTGATCCGCTGGGTCGTGGCGCCGCGGTTCTTCCGGCAGAAGCCCATCACGGTCGAGCAATGGATGGCGCAGGGCGGCCCCGAAGCCGCAGTGACCGGCGAGGAGTAGCGGCTGACGTGCGTTCGGAGCTGCCGTGGCCGGCGAGGACTGACGGTCGCGGGTATGCACCGACGATGCCGCGATCCGGGCTTGGCGGCGGTCGAGCGTATGCTGAAACCGGCCGTGAGCGGCAAGGAATGAGGTAGAGGGGGCGGCCCCTGGCCGGCAGGTGAGGCACGGGCCGCTCCGCAGAGAGGAGTGACATGGTCCCCCGGGTGAGCTTGCTCGACGAGGCCGCCAAGTGTGAGATCCACGAGCGCAGCCTCCAGGTCATGGAGCGCACGGGCGTGCGCTTCGCCAGCCCCCGTGCGCTGGACCTGCTCCGCAGGGCCGGCTGCCGGGTGGACGAGGAGCAGCAGATAGCGCGCATACCGCGCCAGCTCGTTGAAGAGGCCATCGCCGCGGCGCCCAAGGAGGTACTGCTGGCCGCGCGCGACCCCCAGAAGGACGTGCTGCTCGACCACGCGCGCACGTACGCCACGCTCGACGGCATCGGCGCCTATGCACTCGACTACAAGACGCACGAGCGGCGCCTCTCGACGGCGGCCGACCTGGCTCAAGCCGTACTGGTGGGCGACGCCCTGGATGAGGTCGGCGTCGCTTGGTACCTCGTCAACCCCACGGCCGAGCAGCCGCTGATGGCGCACCTGCGCGGCTTCGAGTGCATGGTGCGCAACACGTGCATGCTCGTACATGCCGAGGTCCTGCACCCGGAGGATGTGCCATTCGCCATGGAGATCCTCAAGGCCACGGCGGACGATGGGAAGTGGCACAAGGACCGTCCCACGTTCTCGGTCGTCTATTGCCCGGTCGCTCCGCTGCAGCATGAGCAGGACAGCGTCGAGGCGGCCATGCTCCTGGCCGAGCAGGGTGTTCCGATGACCGTCTTCAGCCTGGCGCTGGCCGGGGCCACCGCGCCGGTCACCGTGGCCGGCACCATCGTTCAGACCAACTGCGACGTGCTGAGCGGCTTCGTACTGTTCCAGCTCGTGGAACGGGGCTGCCCGCTCATCTACGTGGGCGACTCGGCGATCATGGACATGCGCTCCGCCACCTACGCGACGGCCGGCCCGGAAGCCGTGCTGATCAACCTCGGGCTCACGGAGATGGGCAAGCACTACGGCCTCCCGGTGCTCACCACGGGGTTCACCTCAGACGCCAAGGAGCTGTGCGCGCAGTCCGGCCTCGACGGCGGGCTCATGGCCGCCACGGCGCACATGAGCGGCGTCGACCTGATCGCGGGTATGGGCATGTTGGATTCCGCGCAGATGCTCTACCTGCCCAAGCTGATCCTCGACGCCGAGGTCATGCGCGAGTGCCAGCGCCTCATGCGCGGCGTAGAGCTGGACGACGAACACTTCCTGACCGATCTCATCGACGAGGTCGGCCCGGGCGGTCACTACCTCAAGTCGAAAGTCACCAAGACGATGCTGCGTCAGGGCGAGCACTGGCTGCCGACGCACTACACGCGCGGCTCGTACGAGGCGTGGGCAGCCGCGCCGACCAGCGAATACGAGCGCGCGGTCGGCGAGCTTGAGCGGATTTTGGCCGAACACAAGCCGAAGCCGCTGCCGGACGGAGCCGAGGCGGCCATCGCCGAGATCATGGCCACCGCGCGGCGCGAGCTGCCGGAGCGCTGACCGCGCGTCGCCGCGCGGTGCGAATCGCCAGAGCGCCGACCGCCGCGCGCCGGTTTCGGCTGGGTGAGTGATCGGGGCGACCGCTCGTCGGGAGCAGCCCGACTCACCCAGGGCTCACGCAGCGCCCATAGGCCGGGAGCGGGTCAGAGGGAGACGGGCAGCCGCACCTCGGTGATGTAGTCCGCGGGGTCGGCGCCGCTGTCCGGCCCTACCAGATAGACCTCGCTGGCGGGGCCCACGACGGCGTAGCCCAGGGCGTTCAGCTCCTCGGTCAGAGCGGTGTAGCCACGGATTATCTCGTCGTACGGGCCCTTGTGCGTGATCACGAGCGCCTCGTGGGCAGGCAGCGTGCCGGTGTGCACTTCGCCGGTCTTGTCCGGCACCTTGCCGTGCGGACCGATGGCTATGGGCACGGCGACCTCGTAGTCGGCGTTCTCGGGGTCTTCCATATCGAGGTCGAAGCGCGCCATGGGCGGGCCGAGCGGGGCGAGGCCGGCCTCGGCCACGGCTGCGAGAAGACGCTCGAACGCCGGCTTCATGTTGCGCACCGAGCCGTGCGCGGCGAGGTAGGCGATGGTCTGGGCGGGTATGGCGATGAGCTCGACGGCGTAGGACATGAAGACTCCTTTGTAGCAGGTCACCGCACCTTGAGCGCCTTCCAACCGATCGGCGACCGCTGGCTGTTGCCGGCAAGGTCTGTGGCGTAGCCATAGAACCGGTACGCTCCCCTCGCCAGCATGCACTTGACCGAACAACTGAGCGAGCGGCCGGGCGCTATGCGACCGGGCACGAGCGTCTTGACCGTGCGTGTACCCCGTTTCACCACGATGCGCACCTTGGCCCGGGGCGTCGAGTCGTCGACACGATAGCGGAGCATCGCCTTGCGACCTCTCTTCACGGTGGCGCCGGCGAGGGCCCTGGTTCGCGGACCGGTGCGGTCTATGCGCACCGTGGCCGTTTGTGGGGGCTCGAGGTTCCCCACCTCGTCGTAGGAGCGGCAGAGGATGGCCGTGACGCCCTCGGCGGTGATCGACAGCGGGCCGGAATAGCCGGTCCACGAGGTGCCGCCGTTGGTGCTCGTTTCGATGCCGGCGACGCCGGACGAGTACATGTCCGCGACCGACATCTCGGCGGCGGAGAGGGTGACGCTCACGCTCTTCGCCGCCGTCCAGCCGACGGGGGAGACGGTGATGGTCGTGAGCGGCGCGGTGCCGTCGCGCGCGAACCGCTTCACCCTGAGGTTCCCCGAATCGGCGACCTCGACGTTGCCGCCGCATACATCGATGCTGGTCGGATGATCGAACTCGGCATCGCCGGTCCCCTGCGACCCCCACTCGGTGACATACGAGTAGGCGCCGCCCTGCAGGCGGAACTTCTGCACGCGCGACGTGGAAGTCCGGTCCGTCACATACACGTCTCCGGCCGAGTCCACCGCTATGCCGGCCGGGTCGCTGAACTGCCCCGGCTGGATCGGCGCGGCCGCCGCCTCGCCCCATTCCGTGATGAACGTCCCCGCGGGCGTGAACTTCTGGACCCGCCTGTTGCCGGAGTCGACCACGTATACGTTGCCGGCGGCATCGAGGGCGATCCCGCGCGGCCTGAGGAACTCACCGTTCCCGCTGCCGGACGACCCGTCGCCGTCGTTGCGGCCCCACATGATGTCGAACGCGTAGGAGGTGGCGCTCGTTCCGAAGGTCGGCGGCTGCGGCCGGAAGACCTGCACGCGGTTGTTGTTGCGTTCGCTGACGTACACCAGGCCGTCGGCGCTCACCGCGACGTCCTGTGGCCCATCCAGCTGGCCGGCCCCAGTGCCGGACGTGCCGCCGATGGTGCACACGTGGACGTAGCTGGTGGCCGACAGGCCGTTCAGGTACGGCCGGTACTTCCTGACGGCGTTCGCCCAGTAGTCCGCGACGTAGACGTTGCCCACGGCGTCCACGGTCACGCCGAGAAGGCCGGTGGCGGAGCCTCCGGCGTCGATGATCTCACCGTCTCCGGCAGTCTCGACGGCGCACACGAAGGCGCCTAGGCGCGAGAACTTGAGGATGTGCCGCAGCGGGCCGGCCGTGGGGCAGGTGACGTACACGTTGCCATCCGTGTCCGTGGCCACACCGGTCAGCGATGGGAGCGATTCGCTGCCGTTGAAGGTTGGGCCGATGCCGGACATGAACCAGTAGGTCTGGTTGGTGGCGGCGCTGGCCGGGCTGGCAGAGAGGACGGGGAGGAGGACCGCAGCGACGATGAGGGCGGCGATGACTGCGATGCGCCGCGCCGATCCGGCGGCGGACGGGCGCCGCGCCGATCCGGCGGCGGACAGGCGCCGCGCGGTCTCCGGTCTCGAGGTCGAGCCCACCGGCGCGTCGTCTCTTCTGGTGACACGGTCGGCGTGAGCGCGGCGGATGCTCATGACGGCCTCCTCGGTGGCCTGTGTTCCTCGCTTAGCGACCATAGCAGGGTATCGCAGTCGCGCAAGGATGTGCGCCCCTGCTATGGTCTGGACTGGCGGCGGGGCGCAAGCCCATCGGCCGTCCGGTGGATGTCGTTCTCCGTACCCCTGTCCGGGGAGGTGATTTTCAGGGTGTCCCGCAAAGGCTGGTCGCTGTTCTGTGCGCTGTGCATCATCTGGGGCATCCCGTACCTGCTTATTCGCGTGGCCGTGGAAGAGCTCTCGCCGGCCACGCTCGTGTTCTTCCGCACGGCTCCGGCCGCCCTGCTCCTCCTGCCGCTCGCCCTGCGCCAGGCGAGCTTCCGTGCCCTGCTGCCGCGCTGGCAGTGGGTGCTCGCCTACACGGCGGCCGAGGTCACGGTGCCGTGGCTGCTGCTCTCACATGCCGAGCAGAGCCTGTCCAGTTCCATGTCCGGCCTGCTCGTGGCGACGGTGCCGCTGCTCGGCGCCGTGCTCTACCGCTTCTTCGGCAACCACGACCCGCTCGATGCGCGGCGCCTGGTCGGCCTGCTCATCGGCTTCACCGGGGTGGCCGCACTCGTCGGCCTCGACATCGGCAGCGTCGACGTGCTGGCCGTGGTGGAGGTCGGCGTCGTGGTGCTCGGCTACACGTTCGGGCCGCTGATCGTCAGCAAGAGGCTGAGCGACCTGCCCAGCCTGTGGGTCGTGGTGGTCTCGCTGACCATCACGGCCGTGGTCTATGCGCCGTTGGGCCTCACGCGCCTGCCGGCGGCCGTCTCTGGCAAGGTCGTCGTCTCGGTGGCCGTGCTTGCCGTGGTCTGCACGGCCCTGGCCTTCCTGCTCTTCTTCGATCTCATCAAGGAAGTGGGGCCGGCGCGCTCCACGGTCATCACGTACATCAACCCCGCGGTGGCCATCCTCGGCGGCGTCGTGCTGCTCGGCGAGCCGTTCACGCTGGGCATCGCCGTCGGGTTCCCGCTGGTACTGTTCGGCTCGGTCCTCGGCACCGCTCCGTCCAGGGGCCGGGCGCTCGAACCGGAGCCCGGCGAAGTGCTCGTGGAGCCGCCGGCCAACTGAGCTGGCTGTGGAGCGGTGAGGTCCGCCGCAGCGGCCGAGAGGCCTGTCGAGGGACTGCAAGAGGCGTGCGCGGTAGCGGCTGGCTGCTGGGGTCGCCGGACGCGCGCCCGGCGACGGTCATGCGCTGGGGTCGCCGAAGGCACGCACAGCGGCGACCGCACGGCGCCAGCGCGCCATGACGCGCTCGTGGTCGGCGGAGGAGGCCGGCGCGAAGCGACGCTCGGCGTGCCACAGGGCCGCGAGGTCGTCGTCCTGCCAGAGGCCGACCGCCAGGCCGGCCAGGTGCGCGGCGCCGAGGGCGCTGGCCTCGGTCTGCGCCGCGCGGACCACCGGCGCATCCAGCAGGTCGGCCTGCGGCTGCAGCGACAGCGGCCGGTTCTCCGCCACCGACGGCGTGCAGCTGGCATGGCAGTCGTGGTCGTCAGAAGGCGAGGTGAGGCTCGTGCTCGCCGTGGTGCACGGCTGCGGCGAGCACGGCGGCCGCTACGGCTTCCTGGTGGAAACGATGGCGCCGCTGGCCTGCGCGGTCTGCACGTACGACTTGCGCGGCCACGGGCGATCGCCCGGCCGGCGCGGTCATTTAGGCCGCTTCGCCGACTACGTTGCCGACACGCGCGCCTATCTGGCGACCGTGAGACGCGCGCACCCCGAGGCGCCGATCGTCCTGCTGGGACACAGCCTGGGCGGACTCATCGCCGCGGCGTACGTGGAGCAGGAGGGGCCCGCCGTGCCCGGCGGGGGCGAGCTGCAGGGCCTCGTCCTCTCGTCGCCGTTCGTCGGCATGCGCCTCCGGGTTCCCTCGCTTCAGGTGCGCGCAGCCCGGGCGCTATCGCGTGTGGTGCCCACGTTGGGGATGAAGA
>CAZIGT010000040.1:0-7423 GCA_964538465.1 uncultured Thermoleophilia bacterium
GCCTTCGGAGAGCAGCTCAGTCACGTCCCGCTCAGTGACCGCCCCCACTCGGTCCTAGTCGCTGGCGATGCGCAGCGACCGCCACGAATCCAGCAAGGCGGCCAGCCCCTTCGCCTCAGGTCCAAGCAGGTCGGGCAGGACCTGAATCGTGACGGCGTGATGCCCACGCTGGGCGGCAGCTCGGTAGCCGGAGGCGACGAGCACCACCGTCGCAAGCAGCAGGGCGGACGAGTAGGCGGTCGCGAATCGCCTATCGGCAGAGACACCGACAATCCGAGCATCGGCAAGGTCGCGCGACGCGACGGCAAGGAGATCGGACACCTCACGAGCGCTCGTGCGATGGCGGCGCAGCCTGCCGGCTTCAACCAACCGCCGCAAGCGTTCGTTCATCGCCTATGACCCAGATACGTGGCTCCGCCAGGACCGCGGTGACGAAGTGATCCTTGCCGCGGCGCTTCTGCGCGAAGTCCCGCGGCGTCATGAGCATCAGGTTGACCTCGCGAGCTAACCTCTCGGACACCCGAGCGAGAGTCTCGGCCAGGTTCCGCCGGGAGACCGAGCCGATCACGAGGAGATCGACATCGCTGGTGGCGGCAGCGTCGCCGCGTGCGAGAGAGCCGAACACGAAGGCGACAGAGATGCCGGCATGTTCCGACAAGGCCTCTCGGAGGATATCGCCCAGCCCCAGCGTCTTGAGGATCGCGCTGCGGACGTCACTGAAGGCTGGGTGGAAGCGTTGCGCGCGGTAGTAGCTGCGATTCCCGCTGGCACGCTTGCTGACGAGGCCAGACCGCTCAAGGCGGTCCAGGTCACGCTGCAGCTGGCGCAGATGCGCTCCCGTGGCGCGCTGCAGCTCGCGCTGGTAGTACTCACGGTCCGGGTCAACGGAGAAGACGCGCAGCAGTTCGGCCAGCGTTCGCGAGGCGAACAAGGCGTAGATGCCTGTTTGGCTATCATTTGTAGTCATTAGACTACGAATGGTAGTCGATATCTCGGGCTGCACGCAAGGCCCGACCCTCAAGGAGGTCCGGCCGGTGCGATCAGTTGCGACTGGGAAGATGGCAAGTACTCCGCTCATTGGGCCAGTCTGCGCGGCACGACGCGAACGCTCAAGGTGGACGATGGCCGCTCGTGGTTGACGTTGTCGGCGCGTACGCGTCAGAGGTCGTCTGCGGCTAGGAGGCCCGGGAAGGCGGGGTCGATGTCGGCCGCACGCGTCGGGGCGGCGGCGCGGGCACGGCCGATTGTGGCGGTGCGTGGGGCGCGGACGGCCAGGGACTGCTTCGCGGCCGGGCCGGCCTCGCACACCCAGCTCGCGTAGTCCACGACGAGGTCCCTGTCGAGCGCGGCCGCCAGCTCGCCGGCTTGGCGGCAGGCCGCGCTCGCGGCGCGCAGGCGTTCGCCGAGCGCCGCGACCACGTACTGCTCATGCCTCGGCGCCGACGGCCAGCGCCGCGCCGGCACAGATGAGGGCTGCGCCGGCGCGGATGAGAGCTGCACCTCTTGCGCCGTGGCACGGTCCTCCGGTGCGCCGGCCTGACCTTGCGAGCAGGCAGCCCGGTCCGGGAAGCTGGCCGCCTCGCAGGCCGCGTGGCTGCTGGCGCTCAAGGTGACTCCGCGCCCGCCAGCCTGACCTTGCGAGCGGGCAGCCTGGTCGACCGTGTGGCTGCGGGCGCTCTGAGCTACTCCACGCCCGCAAACACCCGAGTCAGACACGTAGCCGCAGGCGATCCGACCAGCCGTGTGGCCGCAGGCGCCGGAACCCCATTCTCTGGTGCGTTGCTCTTCGTAGACGTCGATCAGTCGCGCAAGGCGCCCGGCGAGGTACTCAGGCACCCCGCTTTCGATGAGGTCGCAGGCCTCGAGCTGCTCCGCGGCGCAATCGGGGCAGTCCGGGTCGATGCAGATCCAGCCGCAGCCGTCTTCGTCGAGCGTGGAGATGTTGGGGACCATGGGTCCCCCGCAGACGTCGCACGTGATGGCCAGCAGTTCGCCCATTGGGCCCTCCCCGTCGTTCGCATTGCGCTTCTCGCTATGAGAGGGATTCTGCCACGATCAAAATAGGATCGTCGATCTCTTACTGCCTGCCGGGCCTCGCCTGCCTGTCCGCGCGCGGCCAGTTCCCCGCCGCACCGATTGTCATCCGTCACGCCATGTCTTTAGTATTGCTTTCGTGACGACCAAGCCCGACAGAGTGCCCGCTCCCAACCCGGAAGACGATCCCGACGCACGTGCCCGCTACGGGTGGCAGAGCGACTTCCCCACGTTCGCCGACGAAGAACCGCAGATCGTGCGCATTTCGCTCGAGGAGTTCCTCGAAGACGTGAGCGAGTCGCAGGTGCTCGCCTGGGACGACTCGATCCCCAAGCTGCAGCACGAGGTGAGCGAGGTCGTCGAGATCGACGAGCTCGCCGAGCGGTACACCGCCATCCTCGAGTACGAACTGCCGCTGGAGTCGCGCCGCCCGGACGTTGTTCTCCTGGTGAGCGGCGCGGTCGTCGTGCTCGAGCTGAAGGGCAAGGCCGAGCCGGAGCAGGCCGATCTGGATCAGGCAGCCGCGTATGCACGCGATCTGCGCTGCTACCACCGGCACTGCGCCGATCGCGAGGTGCACGCGGTCGTCGTACCCACGTTGGCGCATGGATATGAGGGCGTCCGCGACGGCGTGCACATCGCCGGACCGGACGCCCTGCACGAACTCATCCAGCAGCTTCAGCGGCCGTGGGAGGAAGGCCCACTCACGGCCGAGCAGTTCCTGGCCAGAGACGCCTACTGCCCGCTCCCCACGCTGGTGCAAGCCGCCCGCGAGCTTTTCCTTGACGGCCAGATCCGACCGATCCATCGCGCCCGCGCCTGCACGGACCCCGCCGTCGAGGAGATCTCGCGCATAGCCCACGAAGCTGCCCGAACTCGCACACGGCATCTGGTGCTCGTGACAGGAGTCCCCGGCTCGGGCAAGACACTCGTTGGTCTCCGCGCCGTGCACTGGCCGGCGCTCGACGACCTGGCCATCGAGCGCGCAGCCGGCAAGCCCACCTCCCCCGCCATCTTCCTCAGCGGCAACGGCCCGCTGGTGCAGGTGCTGCAGTACGAGCTCCGAGAAGCGGGCGGCGGCGGCAAGACCTTCGTCCGCGACGTGAAGAACTACGTCAAGCAGTACCTCGGCGACAAGAAGGCCATCCCTCCCCATCACGTCATCGTCTACGACGAGGCGCAGCGCGCCTGGGACGTCCAGCAGGTGGCGGCCAAGCACGCCTTCAACGCGCCGGTCAGCGAGCCGGAGGCGTTCGTGGAGTTCGGCGAGCGCGTGCCCGAGTGGTGTGTGCTCGTGGGCCTGATCGGTTCAGGTCAGGAGATCAATGTGGGTGAGGAGGCCGGCCTGGGGCAATGGCGCGAAGCGCTACGCCAGGCCGGCGATCCGGGCGGCTGGACCGTCCACGCGCCTGAGCGCGTGCTGGAGGCGGAGTTCTCGGGCGGTGCCTCTCCGCCTCAGGGGCGCGCTGGCGCGGCACCGTGGCGCATGGAGCCGTGCGAGGGGCGCGACCTCAAGGTGTAGCTCCGCTTCCACTTCGCCGCCGACCTCGACCGGTTCGTCGACGGCCTGCTGGCGGACGACCGCGACTGGCCAGACGAGGAGCGGCCGCGCCGGGCGAGGGAGCTCGCCGCCCGCGGCCGCGAACTGGCCGTCCGCCTCGAGGAGCAGACCTACCACCTGCGGCTCACTCGCGACCTGGAGGCGGCGCGGGCCTACCTGCACGACCGCTACGCGGACGTGCCCGAGGCCCGCTTCGGCCTGCTCGCCTCCGCCCGCGACAAAGAGCTGCCCAACTGGGGCATCGCCAACGACTGGAACTCGACCAAGACCCTGCGCGTGGGACCGTGGTACGGCGACGGCGAGGAGAGTCCACGTTCCTGCCGTCGCCTCGTCGACTGCGTCACCGAGTTCAGCGCCCAGGGCCTAGAACTCGACGGCGTGCTCCTCGCCTGGGGCACCGACCTGGTGCGCGTCTCCGACCACCCGCGCGCCACCAACCGCGGTGCCGCCCCGGCCCAACGTGCGGGAGGGGCCACCGCAAGGACCCCCGGCTCCGTCAAGACCTCAGCCGACTCCGCCGCAGTCGCCGCCGTGTCCCTCGGCGGCACCCGCTGGTCAGACGCGTGGGCGCGCCGCTATGCGCGCGGCGCCCACGTCAAGGACCCGTTCCAGCTCCGCCTGAACGCCTACCGTGTGCTACTGACCCGCGGGCGGGACGTGACCGTGATCTTCGTCCCGCCCATCCCCGCCCTCGACCAGACCTACGCCTGGCTGCAAGCCCACGGCATCAAGGAGTTGTGAGCCCCGCCGAACGCAGCCTACCGAGCCTTGCCGCAGGAGGTGACACGGGTTGAGCGCGCATGAGGATCCGGGTTCGAGGCGCTGCTCGCCGACCTGCACGACCTCGGCGTCGTCGCCGAGCGACGAGACGAACGCACACTTGACGAAGATGAGACGAGACACCGCCTCACCGGCGGTGGAGCCGTATAGCGTCCGCTTCCCGACCTCAGTCGAGAAGGATCTGCGTCACCGTCGGGACGCATACCGATGACGAGAGGCCTCTCAACATCCGCGAGCGACTGACCGTCTACTCCCAGGTGATGTCGATCGAGTAAGCCGTGCCCCTGACGCCCTTCAGGAACATGAGCACGGTCCCCTTCTGCAGCGAGCCGGCGAGCTCGATGCGGTCGCCCTTCGTGATGGCCTGCCAACCGGGCCAGGTGATGCCCTCCCAGACGCCCGGGATGCTGGCCCCGACCTGGAGCTCGATGTCCTGAGGGTCCTCGGTACGGACGGTCACCAGGAAGCGATGTAGCGCCTCGCCCTTCGGGGCGTCGCAGCGGAACACATCGAAGTCGTCAGACCCGATGACCCCGTCGATCGGCGTACCGGGCGCGAGCTTGGTGGCAACGTTCAGGTCGTCGTTGGGCTCGTTCGTGTCGGTCGCACGGTCGCTGCAGCCGGCAAGCACGAGCGAGACGAGCACTATCGAGGACAGCACGCCGACGAGCAGGACAGCCGGGGTAACGCGCGCAGGTCCCTTCCGATCCATACACCGACTAACGCACGAGTGCCTTCTGCCGCGATGGATCCGAGAGCTCACGGCTCCTCCTCTCACTGCGCCGGCGCGTGACATGCTCAGACTGCCCGCGGGCCACACGCCTTGAACCTTCCCGGAGTGGCCCGCCTTGATCCACCCGGAGACGGCCCATATCGAACCTACCGAAAGAGGGACGGGCCTGAGCCGCAGGGGGTTCGTGTTGCATGGCTTGCATGCCGGCGGGTCACCTGAACGAGGCCTGGCCGCGAACCATCGGGTGCCCAAAGACACTTGGCTGAGGCCACGTCGAGCACCCGGCCGGGTCAGTCCGCGGCAGCAAGCGCGGCCGGCGGATCAGTGAGCGGCGACGATAGCGGAGAGCGGGTCGAAGGCGGTCAGGTCGCCCTTGGCCCTTGGCGGAGCCGTGGCCGTCCCGCGTGACTACGTCGGCGCAGCTCAGTCTTCGGCCTCGTCCTTCTTGGGTTTGGATCGAGCCCGCTTCCGCCCCGGCTTCGCCTCGGCCTCGGGGGTGGCCTCGGCCGGGGGCGGGTCCGCTGCCGAGCTGAGCACGGCCTGCTCGTCGACGCCGTAGCCCTGGAGGCGCGCCCCCATGCGACGCAGGTCGCACAGCAGGCGCGCCGGCTGCACGGCGAGCGCTTGCAGGTGCACTCCCGGCGTGCGCAGCGAGCCGTCCACGTACTGGAGCAGGCACGCGGCGGCCGTGGCGGCCGTGAGCCAGTATCCGTCGGGGTGGATGATGCGCAGGCCCGCCACGGCCCGACCGCCTGTGGACTGCTCCTGCGCAGCTTGACCGCCCGCGAGCTCGCCCCGCGGCGTCTGGCCGCCCGCGAGCTCGCCCTCGGCCTCGAGCTGCCACACGGTGATGTAGGGCGGTCGCGCGAACGCGCGCAGGCTCCACGTGAGCGCGCGCGAGTACGGCCGCCCCAGCAGGTCAGGCGACAGCTTCATCACGGCCAGGCCCAGCGGCATCATCACCGTGTCGGTGACTTGGTTGAAGCCGGAGACGTAGAAGCCGCAGGCGCGGAGTGACGGAATCGTCTGCGACAGGCGCCGCAGCTCCTCCATGAACATGAGCGAGCAGCGCTGCCTACCCCACGGAGGGCCGAAGTCAAAGGACCGCACGGCCTCACCCCACGACACCTTGGACCAGAGGCCGTCGACGAGCGCCTCAACGCGGTAGTCGGCCAGCTCCGCGGCAAACTCGTGGATGGTGTCCTGGGCGAACCCGTAGGCGTTCCAGTCGACCTTCATGAGGCCGGCGACCTCGGCGCGCTCGAGTCGGGTGAAGGCCGGCGCGACGGCGCGGATCATCGCCGCCGACAGGCCGGGATGTATGCCGCCGTCGGTGATGAAGCGGCGGCCGCGGCTCTCGACCTCCGGCCGCCGCCGCTCGAGCGCATCAAGCTTGGCGGCCGCTGACATCTGCAGGTCGAAGTAGTCGATGTCCGCGCGCAGCGCAGCGTCGATGACGGTCTCCGCGTGGGCCAGCGTGCTGGAAGCCACGGCGACCATATCGATGCCCGTGAACGCCGCGTCGAGCGATGCCGGGTCGGCAGCGTCTGCGCGGCGCGCGGCGACCCGTTCCGGATACCGCGCGCCCAGCTCCGCCGCCAGCGCCTCCGCCTTGGGCAGCGTGCGGCCGGCCACGATCACGTCGGCGTCGCTGTACTCCAACAGCAGCTCAGAGAGGGTGGCTCCCGTGACCCCATAGCCACCCAGCACAAGGACCGTGCTTCCCACCGCTCCTCCTCACCTCGCCGGGGGCATTCTACGACTGCGGCAAGACCAGTCGAAGGCGCACCGCGAACAGGGACTCGGCAGCCTATCCGCAAGGCACGCCTGTGACCGGCAGCCCGCGGCGCGACCGAGGCAGCCCGCGGCGCGACCTCGCCTCCGGCCACACAGACGTGAGTCGGGACTGGCCGAGCGCTGCCCTGCCTCCAGGGCCGACCATGGTCCTGTCCCGCGTGGTTCGCGTGAGAGCCTAGTCGGTGAACACCTCCTCGCCGCGGAAGAAGGTGAGATCGATGGGCACATCGGGGATCTCGGCCGGCGAACAGGCGGCGAGATCCCGCTCGAGTACCACCATGTCGGCACTCTTCCCCACCTCGATCGAGCCGATCGTGTCTTCCATGCGCATGGCCGCCGCGCCGCCGCGCGTCACGGCAGCCAGCATCTCCTCGAGGCTCAGCCGCTCCTCCGGCCAGAGCGTGGGCAGCGCACTGCCGTCCGGGCCGTACGCGCGCCGCTCGATGCCGTGCTGCACCTCGCGGCCCTCCCCAGCCCGGTGGACTATCTCGAGATGCCGATCAAGACCCTCAAGGTCG
>CAZIGT010000040.1:7433-16091 GCA_964538465.1 uncultured Thermoleophilia bacterium
GCGGGCGGCGCGCTGGTCGTTGCGGGGAGGCCGGCCGGGGCGGGGCGCCGGGGGCAGGGTGACGGGGTAGTCGCTGCCCACGCCGATCACGATCCCGGCGTCGACGAGACTCCTGGCGGGATACTCGTGGTTCGCGCGTTCTGGCCCCAGGTACGGGATCTCGAGCACGCGATGGGGTTCGCCGATCTCGAACCAGTAGGGATTGATGACGGCGATCACGCCGAGTTCGGCCATGCGCCCCACGTCTCGCGGCGTGACCAGCTGCAGGTGCGTGAGGACCGGGGGATGACGGAAGGGGCTGGAGCCCGAGTGGCCCGCGCTGGAGCCGTCGGCACGAGCGGCGCAGGGGCCACCGGCGCCGGCTCGCGCGGCGTTCGAGCTACCGATGCCGGGGTGACTCGCCCGGGAGCCACCGGCCCGCGCGGCGGCCGCCGCAGCCGCCGTCTCCAGCGCGTCGAGCGTCTGCTGAGTGGCCGCGTCGCCTATGGTGTGCACGTGGATCTGGAAGCCGGCGGCGTCGACGGCGGCGAACGCCGCCGCCAGCGCCTGGTCCTCCCAGAGCGCCACGCCGCGGTATCCGGGCTCGTTCGCGTAGTCATCGAGCAGGTAGGCTGTACCGCCTTCGACAACGCCGTCGATGAAGAACTTGACCGCCGTAGTGGCGAACCGGGGCGATCGCGACCGCTCGCGCTCGGCGATCGCCCCGTGCAGCCATGCCTCGACGTCGTCGGACGGCCTCAGCTTGAGCGCGCCGCGCATCCACAGCTTCAGCGCGCCACGCTCGGCCAGGCCTCGATATGCCTGGCACGGCGACTGATCCGCCCCCAGCGACGCGTCGCAGACGGCCGTGACGCCCAGCGGCGCGGCGATCTTCGTCTGGTAGTGCTCGAGGCCCTTCTCGACCTGCCAGGGCGTGTAGTCGGCGGCGAGCCTAGTGAAGAGCTCGGCGGCGTTCTCGCGTAGCGTCCCGGAGGGCTCGCTGGTGCCGGGCACGCGCTCGATGGTACCGCCCTCGGGATCCGGCGTGTCGGCGGTGATGCCGGCCGCTGCCAGAGCCCTCGAGTTCACCCACACCGAGTGGTAGTCCAGGGACGAGAGGATCACCGGCCGGTCGTGCACGACCCTGTCGAGATCTTCCTTGCGCGGCCCGTGCTCGGGTGCGATGGCGTCGCTCCACCCGCCACCGCGCACCACGTCGAACTCGGGATGGGCGAGAGCGAACTGCGCGACGCGCCGGCAGCACTCCTCCACGGGCCACGTGTCCTTGAGCTGCACCGCGAAGAGTCCCATGACCGCCATACTGATGTGCGCGTGGGCGTCGACGAAACCCGGCAGCACACAGCGGCCGTGCAGGTCGACAACGGTTGTGCGCGGCCCCACCAGTCCCTGCACCTCGGCCGTACGGCCCACGGCAGCCACGAGGCCGTCGCGTACCGCAACGGCCTCCGCGACCGTGCCGTTGGCGTCGACGGTGCGGACCACTCCGCCCACCAGCGCCAGGTCGGCCGGGTTCACGCCGGCACTCCCGCGCCTCCGCGAGGGTGGACGGCAGCGGCCGGGCGCCGCCCGGCCGCCGTCACTCCTCTACCACCTTCTTCTTGCCGCGACGCATGACGAGGTACACCACCGCCCCGATCACGATGACGCCCAGTACGACGCCGAGCACGATCCAGCCGGTATTGGAGCCGCCCTCCGCAGTGACGGCCGCCGCCTTGGGCTTCACGTCCAGATAGGCGAGCTGGTTGGTCACGTTGCAGAACGCCGGCCCCTTGCCGTTCAGCATGGGCTTCCAGCCCGTCCACGTGTCCGTGCGATAGGCCTCCAACCGCAACGGATGAGAGAGCACTATGACCGGGGCCTCATCCCACATCGCCTTCTGCATGTCCCAGAGCGCCTCTGCGCGTGCATCCGGGTCGAGCGCCGCCTGCTGCACCTTGTTCGCGTCGTCGTAGGCCTTGCTCGACCAAGCGGAGAGGTTCCAGCCACCGATCTGGTCGCTGGTCCAGCACGCGAGCGTGTCGCCCGGGTCACTCCAGCCGTCGAACTGCCAGACCAGCATGTCGAAGTCCGGCACGTACGTGTCGCCCTCGAAGTTCCAGATCTTGTCGTTGTACACGCCCTGGTCTACGACCTGCAGGTCGATCTCCAGGCCGAGCTGCCCGAACCAGCCGGCCAGCAGCTTCGCTGACCGGCCGTCGTCGGCGAGCTGCGCGTCCGCCCACAGGCGCAGCTCGATAGGCTCACCCTTGTACTCGCGTATGCCGTCGCCGTCCTCGTCCGTGTAGCCGGCAGCATCCAGCGCCTCGTTCGCCCGCTCGATGCTGAAGTCGCGGGCGTCGGCGCCGGTGGGCTTCCACGTGTAGTCGGGGTCGCTCCAGGTGCCGGGCGGCAGCGGCGTGTAGCCCTCGAGCGCCAAGCCCAGCTCGGCGACCTGCACCAGCTTGGCGCGGTCGACCGCGTAGGAGAGGGCCGCCCGGAACGCCTTGTCGCGCAGCACCGGATGGCCCTTCGACTTGCCCTCATAGCAGTTGAAGACCAGGTGCTCCCAGTTGAACCAGGTGAACCCGATCGTCTTGATGCCCTCGGTTTTCTTCATCTTCTTGAACTGCGCCGGCGGCAGCAGGTAGGCGCCGTCGATGGCACCTTTCTTGAGTTCCTGCGCCATGGTGTCGGCGTTCTGGAACGTCTCGAACAGGAGTTCGTCGACCTTGGGGGCACGCAGCCAGTAGTCCTTCTTGGCCTCGAGGCGGATGTAGCGTCCCTTCTTCCATTCCACGACCTGGAAGGGCCCGCTGCCCACGATGGGTACGGGATTCTGGTACGTCTTGGTGGCTTCGTCCGCCGACAGGTCGCCCCAGATGTGCTCCGGCAGGATCGGCACGTACAGCGAGAGCAGGTCGGACTTCGGCTCCGTGCACACCAGCCGTACGGTGTAGGTGTCGAGTGCCAGCGCCCTGTCGATGCCACGTACCTGGTTCGAGAAGTTGGCGATCTGGTTCTTGATGATGAAGTTGTAGGTCCATTCCACGTCGGCAGCCGTGATGGGCTTGCCGTCGTGCCATTTCATGCCCTTGTGCAGGTAGAACGTCCAGACGAGGCCGTCGTCGGAGTGCTCCCACTTCTCGGCGAGGCCGTTGGTGCTGGGCTGCAGGTTCTCGTCCACACCCACGAGGCTGTCATAGGTGTTGGCCCAGATCTCGTAGTCGGAGTTCATGACCCCGATGAAGGGGTTCAGGTTGTCCGGCTCGCTCATCCAGCCGATCTTGAGTGTGACCTTGCCGGCGGCCGGCGAGCCTTCCTCGGCCATTGCCGGCGCGGCGCACAGGAGGAGGAACAGGGTCGCCGCCAGGGCGAACGCACACGTGCGTGCGCCGCGCCCCTTCCGGGATGTCTTCCTGCCACCGCTGACACGCGCATGGCTCGCCCCCCGGAATGCTCCCTCGAAACGTCTGACATGCGCGACACCCATGCCCGTACCCCCTTCTACCGGACTACCCGCGGACACCACTACCCGCGGACACCACTACCCGCGGACACCACTACCCGCGGACACCACTACCCGCGGACACCTACGGTTGCAGGGAAAAGGTGCGTGTGTGCGCGTGAGCGTGCGCGCACGAGACGAGCCTCCCCTGCTCGCTACTAGGATACTTCGGGACGCCATGTATGGGGAAGCGGGACGGCGAGGCCGGCTGGTCGCCGGCGGCCGGCGACTGCCGGGCGGCCGGCAACCGGGCAATCGGCGACTGCCGAACGGCCGGCAACCGGGCGGCCGTCCGCGCACGGTCACAGCGGGTCGGTCAGGTCATAGAGCGCAACCCCGTCGACCGTCTGCGCCGAGAAGTTGCTCTGCACCCACTCGGCGATCGACGAAGAGGAGGAGCCGCCACCAGGTCCGCCGCTCTCGCCGCCGCCGATGTAGTAGTGGATGCGGCCGGCCTTCACGTAGGCCTTGAACTGGGCCAGCGTGGGCGCCGGGTCGGTGCCGTTGAAGCCGCCCATGGCCATCACCGGCTCGCCGCTGGCCAACTGGTAGCCGGCCGCCGCATTGGCACGTTCAATGGCGAGGACCCAGTCGAACTGGTCGGCGTTCGCCTGCAAGAGCTCGACCAGCTCGCTGCTCGGCGTGCTGGCGTTGAGCAGGCCGCCCATGTTGCCGCCACCTCGCGGGCCGTCGCTGTTCGTGGTGCCGCCGGGCATGCCGCCGCTCGCGCTGCCGGGCGGGGTCATCTGGCCGCCACTCGATCCGCTGGGCGGCGTCATCTGACCGCTGCCGTCGCTCGAGCTGCCGCTATTCGTGCTGCCGTTGCTCGTGCTGCCGTTGCTAGGGCTGGCGTCGCTCGAGCTGCCGTTGCTCGTGCTGCCGTTGCTAGGACTGGCGTCGCTCGAGCTGCTGCTGCTCGACTGGGTGCCGGGCATGCCGGGCGGCGTGTTGCCGCTCGTGCTGCTGCCGTTGCTGCTGCTCTGCTGCCCGCCCGGGGCGCCCGGCATGCCGCCACCGTCGCCCGTTCCGCCGGGCATGCCGACCCCGCTGGGGCCGGCGGTGGCCATGGTGGGGCCGGCCGCAGGCAGCGAGCCGCTGAGCGGCGTGCCGGCCGTGACCACGGCGTACGCGGTGGGCCCGGCGATCGCCGCCACGGCGCCGAGAGTGGTCGCCGACACGGCGATCCGCCGGCGCCACGACGGCGGCGTCATGGGCGCTACAACCAGGCCCACGGCCGCTGTCACGCCGCCTATGAGGACGATGTAGCGCAGCGCCGGCAGCCAGGTCGGCGTGAGGTCCAGCAGGTAGAACGACCAGACCGACGTGCCGGCCAGCGCGGCCGCCAAAGTCAGCCGCGCCCACAAATCGTCGCGACGCCGCCAGAGCTCTGCGATACCGATGCCCACGAGGGCGCCGATCGCCGGCGCCAGCGCGATCGCGTAGTAGGAGTGGATGATGCCCGAGCCGAAGCTGAACACGGCCCAGGTGACCACCAGCCAGCCGCCCCAGAGCAGGACGGACGCGCGCAGGCGGTCGGTGCGCGGACCGCGGCGGCTGATCCAGAGGCAAGCCAGCCCGAGGATCGCGGCCGCCGGCAGGAGCCAGGCGATCCGCGGACCCCAGTCGGAGTCGAACAGGCGGGTCCAGCCGGTCTCCCCCCCGCCCCCGCCTCCACCCATGCCGCCCACGCTCCCGGTCTCGTTGCCGGTGATGCGCCCGAAGCCGTTGTAGCCGAAGATCAGCTCCAGCATGCTGTTGTTCTGCGAACCGCCTATGTACGGCCGTGAGGACGCAGGCCACAGCTCGACGATCGCCACCCACCATCCGGACGAGGCGACGAGGGCCACCGCCGCCAGACCTAGCTGCCAGAGCCGCTTGAGCAGGCGTGGCTTCGCCGCCACCAAATACACGAGCAGGAACGCCGGGATCACCAGGAACGCCTGCAGCATCTTGGTGTTGAAGCCGCAGCCGACCAGGGCCGCCGCGCTCACCAGCCACCACGTGCTGCCCTTCTCGACGGCGCGCACCGTACAGTAGGCGGCGGCCACGAGCAGCAGGACGAGCAGGGCGTCCGGGTTGTTGAAGCGGAACATGAGGGCGGCGGCGGGCGTGAGCGCCAGCACGGCACCCGCTAGCAGGCCGGCCGCCGGCGTCGCCCAGCGACGCACCGTGGCATAGAGCAGCCCCACCGACGCTACGCCCATGAGTGCCTGCGGCACAAGGATGCTCCAGGCATTCACGCCGAAGATGCGCGCCGAGAGACCCATCACCCACAGCGAGAACGGTGGCTTGTCGACAGTGATGAAGTTCGAGGCGTCGAAGGAACCGAAGAACCAGGCTTTCCAGCTCTTCGACGCCGCCTGCACGGCGGCGGAGTAGTAGGAGTTGGCCCATCCGGAGGCGCCGAGATCCCACAAGTAGAGCACGGCCGTCGCTGCGAGCAGCGCCAGCAGCGCCGGCCGCACCCAGCTCGGGCCCTCTTCCCTACCCAGCACGAGGCTGCGGAGGAACGAGCGCTTCTGCGATGAGCGGTCGTGCGACGAGGACTTCCGCGATGAGTGCGCGCTCTCCGTGTGCGATATCGACGCCCCGGCCCCGGAGGCGGCGACACCACCGGGCGTTGGACGACTGAGTCTCATGGTCGGCTCTCCTGACGATCGGGGGCTGTTCGAGTGCCAGCATCCCCCGGCTCGCTGAGAGCCTGCTGTGCGTTCGCGCAACGGCCGCCCCGAAGACGATTCCCAGCCGGCTCACAGGAAGCGTACAGTGGAGCTTCAGCAGCCGGTCCGAGAATGCCTGCGGAGGGTGTCGGGGAGCACGTCCCGCCGGCGGCGGGCACAGCTACACGCACGGAGGTAACCCGGTGAGCAAGCGTACTCGCCAGCAGCGCGTCCTGGTCGTCGACGACGAACCTTCGATCGTCGATGCCGTCTCCATGTCCCTGCGGTACGAGGGGTTCGAGGTCTTCGAGGCCACCACCGGCCGCGCCGCGCTCACGGCGTTCGACGAGAAGCCGCCGGACCTGATCATCCTCGACATCATGCTGCCGGACCTGGACGGTCTCGAGGTCACGCGGCGGCTGCGCGCGCGCGGCGCGCGCGTGCCGATCCTCTTCCTCACCGCGCGCGACGCGCTCGAAGACAAGATCGCTGGGCTCACCGTCGGCGGCGACGACTACGTCACCAAGCCCTTCGCCCTCGCCGAGATCGTGGCGCGCACGCGCGCCATCCTGCGCCGCGCCCAGGGCGATGCCGCCGACGACGGCATCCTGCGCTTCGCCGACCTGGAACTGGACGAACGGGCGCACGAGGTCCGGCGCGCCGGCAACCTCGTGCAGCTCACCGCCACCGAGTTCAACCTGCTGCGGTTCTTCATGCTGAACCCGCGCCAGGTGCTCTCCAAGCCGCAGATCCTGGATCACGTGTGGCACTACGACTTCGGCGGCGACGGCAACGTGGTGGAGACGTACGTGGGCTACCTGCGCAAGAAGCTCGACAAGTTCGGTCCGCCGCTGATCAATACGATCCGTCTGGTGGGCTACATCATGCGCGAGCCGCCGGCGGAGACGGCGGCGCCGTCCGCCCCATCCGGGCCGGCCGGTGACACCGAGGCGCGCACGGGCCCCTGACCCCCGGACGCCTTACCGCATGTCGCTCCGCTCCCGTCTGCTCATCGCCGTCTGCGCCGTGGTCTTCGTCGCTCTCGGCGCCGCCAACGTGGGCACCTACTTCGCCCTGCGCTCGTCCCTCTTTGACCGCGTCGACGACACGCTGCAAGACACGCAGATCGCGGTCGAGCGCATGATGCTGCACGGGCCGGGGCCGGGTACCACACCGCCGGGCAACGAGCCGCCGGGGGGCGACGCGAGCCTGCCCGACTCACTGGCATCGGTGGCCCCGGGCACGTTCGTGCAGGTCCGCGACTCGTCGGGCAAGCCCGTACAGGGCGAGACCCAGCCTGCCTTCGTGGCCGGCGGCGACAAGTACTCCCCGAAGATACCGACCAGGATCGCCGGGCTGCAGAGCGCAACGGGGTACGGCGAGACCGGCGCGCGGGTCGTCACGTTTACCGCGAGCTCCCGCCAGAAGAACGGGCCCCAGTTCCGCGTACGCGTCTCCGGCCTCCCGGGCGGCAGACAGCTCGTGGTGGCCGTACCCCTCACCGACACGCTGGCCACGCTGCACCGGCTGCTCGCGATCGAGCTGGCCCTCACGGGAGCCGCCCTGGTGGCGGCCGCGCTGCTGGGCTGGTGGCTCGTGCGCATGGGCCTGCGGCCGCTGCGCGACGTGGAACGCACGGTCGAGGCGATCGCCGACGGCAACATGGACCAGCGCGTGCCCAACGACAACGTCAAGACAGAGGTGGGTCGCCTGAGCCACTCGTTCAACGTTATGCTCGGCCGCATCGAAGACGCCTTCGCGGCGCGCGACGCCACTGAAGCGGATCTGCGCGCCTCAGAGGAGAGGCTGCGCCGCTTCGTGGCCGACGCTTCGCACGAGCTGCGCACGCCGCTGGCGGCCGTCTCTGCCTACGCCGAGCTGCTCGAGGGCGACGCCGTCGAGAGCGACGAGGACCTCGAGCGGGCCCTGCAGGGCATCCGTACCGAGTCCGCCCGCATGAAGACGCTGGTCGACGACCTGCTTCTGCTGGCGCGGCTCGACGAGGGACGCCCACTGGAAAACGTACGCCTCGAGCTGGTCGGCCTGGCCGCCGAGGCGGTGCAGACGGCGCAGACGGTCAGCACCGACTGGCCGGTACATCTGGAGGCCGCCCAGCCGCTGGAGATCGTCGGCGACCGCCAGCGGCTGCGTCAGGTCATAGACAACCTCCTCGGCAACGTGCGCGCCCACACGCCGGCCGGCACGTCCACCACCGTGCGGCTGAGCCAGAGCGACGGACGCGCCGTCCTCGAGATAGCCGACGACGGCCCTGGCCTCACCAACGAGCAGGTCGCCCACGTCTTCGAGCGCTTCTACCGCGCCGACTCGTCGCGCTCGCGCGCCCACGGCGGCGCGGGGCTCGGCCGCTCGATCGTGGCCGCCATCGTCAACGTCCACGGCGGCAGCGTGACGGCCGCCAACGCAGCTGACGGCGGCGCGGTCTTCACCGTCAGCCTGCCGCTGGCGGACGCTCCGGATGCTTCAGACTCGCCTAGGACCTGATCTCCGCCACCC
>CAZIGT010000041.1:0-16012 GCA_964538465.1 uncultured Thermoleophilia bacterium
CCCTGTCCGCGCTTCTGCTCGGCGTTCATGCCAGCACCTCCTGCACGCCGACGCGCAGCTCGTCGAGCGAGAAGGCTCGTCCGTCGTAGCGCCGCACGGCCTCGTCAACATCGAAGCCGTGCTCCCGTAGCAGCCTGACGAGCTGGCCTGTCATGTTGTTCTCCACGCAGACGACCCGTTCCACTCCGCGCATCGCGTCCTCGTACTGCGCGACCGGGAACGGCGACAGCACCATGGGTTGCACCACGCGCAGGCCGAGCTCGTCCCCGAGCTCGCGGCACACGCTGCCGTTGCTGCCCCAGCAGACCAGCGCCACCACGCCGTCCTCCTTGCCGTGGCGCTTCACGGCCTGGAGGCGGTCGACCTCGTCCTCCAGGCCGCGCCACTTGGCCAGCAGCTTCTCCTGCACGAGCACGGTCTCCAGGCGGTCCTCGGTGGTGATGCCGAGCTGGTCGTGCTGGTAGCTGTCCACCTTGACGACCTCGCCGAGCAGCGGCGGGAACGCCAGCGGTGAGACGCCCGGCGGCGGCTCCGCTGCCGGCCCATGCGGAGCGGCCGCGGCGGGCGCCGGTGCTCCATCGGTAGCGGGCGCATGGGTGGCGGGCGCCGGCGCACCGCCCGAGCTCGCCTCATCCGCACCCGCCTCGTCCTCGTCCGCGCGTGCATAGCGGCGGTACGGCGAGACACCGTCCCACATGGGCACCTCGTAGGGCGGCACCGACGGCATGGCGTCCACGTCGATGCTGTAGCTGCCCTCGCAGAGCGTCTTCTCCGCCAGCACGAAGCTCGGCACCTGGTAGCGAAGGGAGAGGCCCATGGCCACCGCCGACCAGTAGTAGGCATCTTCGGCGGTGCCCGGCGCCACGACCACGCGCGGGAACTCGCCCTGGCCGGCGTCGAGCACGAACTGCAGGTCGCCCTGGCCTGAGTACGTCGGCAGGCCGGTGCTCGGCCCGGGGCGCTGAGCGACCATCACCGTCACCGGCAGCTCGGCCTGCCCGGCCAGGCTGACGCCCTCCACCATCAGACAGAACCCGCCGCCCGACGTGCCCACAGCCACGCGCCGGCCGGCGTACGACATGCCGAGCGCCATGAGCATCACGGCGATCTCGTTCTCCGGCTGCACGACCTTGAGCTGGAAGCGCTCGGCGTTGTGCGCCATGAAGTGCAGCAGGCCGGTCGAAGGCGACATCGGGTAGGCCACATACGCGTCGCAGCCGGCCGCCAGCAGGCCGAGGCCCACGGCCTCGTTGCCGTTCATCACCGGCAGCGCGGGCAGGTCGAGCGGCGGCAGTACCGTGCGCCGCTCGGCCTCGTCGTACCCCTTCCCTGCAACCGCCAGGTTGAGACCCGAGTCTCGCGGAATGTGCTTCCTGAGGGTGTCCTCGAGCACCTCCCACGGGATGCCGGCGACGCTGCAGAAGGCGCCCAGCAGGCAGGTGTTGCGCATCACCGGAGGGGCCTTGAGTTCGTTGAGGATGGCAGCCACCGGCACGCCGTCGACCAAGGCGCCGCCCACCTTCTCGCCCTCGCGGCGGTTCTTCACGCCGCCCGTGTCGATGATGAGCGTGCCGCCTTCGCGCAGGCGATGCGCGTGCCGCTCGATGGTCTCATCGTCGAGCGCCACGACGACGTCCAGCGCCTCGGTGCGGCAGCCGACCTTCTCCTTGGCGCAACGGATGACCGAGTAGTTGTGGCCGCCGCGGATGAGCGACGGGTAGTCGACTTCCACGTAGACACGATAGCCGAGCCGGTTCATGAGACGGGCCACGAGGTTCCCGGCTTCGTTGATGCCGTCACCAGCTTTGCCGCCGACGAGGACCGAGTAGGAGTCGTACACAGGCGACCTCCGCGTCGAGTGCGTGTTGGGGAGCGAGGCAGGTCGGTCTAGATTCTAGCCCCTTCGTGGGGTGGGCAAACGGCGGCCCAGATGACGCACCCGGGGCAGATACGACCCGGCGGGCCACAGCCGCGGGCATCCGGCAGGCGGCCCCTGGGCGACTGCCACCGCGAGCGGCAGGTCAGACGTCGAGGAGCTCGAAGCCGCTCTCCGGGTCGATCCGGCGCACGGCCCTGTTGCCGACGATCTCGACCAGCACCGCTTCGAGCACGACCCAGGTCTTCACGCCGCGGCGGATGCAGCCAGCGACCGTGCGGTCGTCGCGGCCGAAGGCGGCGTGCATGTGCAGCACCGGCCTGCCCTCCTCGTCCGGGAAGACGGTGCCCACGCCCGCGGCTTCGTGCACGCCCGGCAGCGCCCGCTCCATTGGCACCACCGGTCGCGCGTCCCCGTTCTCCGGGCCGACCACCACGTGGCTGCCCTTGTCCGCGGCGCCCACCAGCAGGACGTAGCCGCGGTCGATGCCCTCGGCAGCGGCGACGCGTTCGATGCACTCGTGCACCACGTCGCCGTCCTCGAGCCGTATGACCACGATCCGGCCGATCGTGCCCGTCGAGTACTTCACGCCTCCCGTGTCCTTCCGTTCGCGCGCCCGACCCTCATGTCAGACGCTCTTCTCCCGCAGCACGGCCTCGAGGCGGTGGCTGGCCCCGTTGACCGCCACCTCGACCATCCTCCGCACCGTCGAGTGATCCCATTGGCGCGCGTAGCCCTCTCTGTAGGGTCGTCGCCCGGTTTGAGGCCGGCGGCGCACGCGCACAACCAGGACGGGTCCACCCTATACGTCCCGGAGTCCTTATGCCCAAGCTGCTCAGCCTGGATGCCCACGCCGATCTGGGCGCCGACGAGACAGACGGCGTACCGGCCCTGGAACCGCGGCCCGACGACGAGTTGCTCGATGCCTACTCGCGCGCGGTGGTACAGGCTGCCCGCCTCGTGAGCCCAAGCGTGGTGAACATCGAGGTGGCCGCGGAGAGCGACCGGAGGCAGGCAGGCGGCGCGAGCGGACGGACGGCGCGGGGGGGCGACCCGGCCAGCGTCGCGCCCCGGGCCGCCCTCCGCGCCCCAGCGAACGTGCCGACGAGCCGCAGCGCGTCGGCAGCGGCTCGGGGTTCGTCTTCACGCCCGACGGCTTCTTTCTCACCAACAGCCGTGTGGTACACGGCGCCAACGATATCCTCGTGCGCCTCGACGACGGCCGCCTCACCGGTGCGCGACTCGCCGGCGAGGATCCCGAGACCGTCGCTGCCGGTGTCGTCAGCGCTCTGGGGCGCTCCCTGCGTGCCGAGAACGGCCGCCTCATCGACAACCTCATCCAGACGGACGCGGCCCTCAACCCTGGCAACTCTGGCGGACCGCTGGTGACATCCCGGGCCGAGGTGGTCGGCGTGAACATGGCCACGATCTTGCCGGCACAGGGCATCTGCTTCGCCATCGCCATCAGCACGGCCGTGTACGTGGCCGGCAGGCTCATCAAGGACGGGTGCATCACCCGCGGCCGTATCGGCGTGGCCGGTCAGACGGTCCCGCTGCGCCGCCCACTGGTCCGCTACTGCGACCTGGCCCTGGGGCCCGGGGGGGCGGTGACCCCCCCCGCCGGGGGCCGCCCGGCGGGCGGGGCGGGCTGCCCGGCGATCTGATACTGGCGATGGACGACACGGCGGTGCCCGATGTGGACACCCTGCATCGCCTGCTCACCGAGCAGACCATCGGCCAGCCGTGAACGCCGACGATCGTGCGGCTCACGCGCAAGTTCCAGATGGAGGTGAGACCGGTGGCGATCTGAGAGCGGGCGTCCGCCCCATGACCGACTACGGGCGGCAGCGCAGCCCGGCGGATGCTCAGTCCTCGGCGAGCTCCTCGAGCGCCTCGAGGACCACGGCACGGAACTGCTCGTCGCCGTAGCGCAGGCTGTACAGGAGAGGCTCGATGGCGCGCTCGTCTCCCATCCAGCCCAGCGAGCGAGCCGCGAAGCTGCGCACCACCGGGTCACGATCGTGCAGCAGCGCCAGAAGGTACGGAACGGCCTCGGGGCCGCCGTGCCGGCGCAGGCCGACCACAGCCTGCTGCCGCAGGAACGAGAGCGGGTGGCGATAGTAGCGGGCGAGGACTTCTAAGGCCCGGTCGTCCGCGAAGCCGCCGATAGCGCTGAGCGCGTCCGGCTCGCATTCCGGGTCTTCGAGGGCCGCCAGGACCACAGGGAACGCCCGCTCGTCGCCGATCTCGCCGAGAGCCCATACCGCTTGGCCGCGCACTAGCCAGTCGCGCCTGTCGTCCTGGACGACGTCGACCAGGCGGTCGACGGCGCGGGGGTCGCCGATGGTACCCAGCGCGTAGGCCGCCGCGGCGCCGACGTAGTCCTGGTCGTCGTCGTCTTCCGCGTCGGCCTCCTGGCTCTCGTGCGTGGCCACCGGCTCGGGTGTGCTCTCCGCCAGCAGGCGGGCCACGCCGTCTTCCCAGAACTGGCCCGCCAGATCCGTGTCGAGACGGAGCTGCTCGAAACGCAGCTCGTCTCCGTCGACGGCCCGCTGGCAGCGCGCGGCGAGCCTGTACGGCATGTCGTCGAGCAGCTCAAGGAGCCGGGGCACGGCCCAGAAGCAGTGCTGGTCGCCCAGGGCGTACGCGGCGCACTGGCGCACGGCGGCGTCTTCGTCTTCCAGGCACGCCACGAGCGCCGGGCACGCGCGGGAGTCGATGATCCCCGTGAACATCCACGCGACGCTGGCACGCACTCCCGGGTCCGCGTGCCCGAGCAGGACGATGAGGGGCTCCACGGCGGGAGCGCCTATCTGCGTGAGGACCTGCTGGGCCGCACCGCCGCGCGTGACCTGGTCATCGGTGAGGAACTCGATGAGCGGCTGGACGGCGGGCGCGCCGATCTCGACGAGCGCCTTGCCAGCGCGCCCACGCGCCTCGTCGTCGGCAGCGAAGCGCAGGGCACGCACGAGCATGCGCGCGCGGTCCTGCGCGCGCTGCAGGTCCCGTTGGGCAGCCTGCGCCAGCTCGTCTATTCCGTCTGTGGAGAAGTCCATGGGCATGCGTAGTCTATGTGAGTGGTCGCAGTGGCTGCATTCGCAGGTCCGTCGACCGACGGGCGGCCGCTCGCCCCCCCGCGGCGGCCATCTCCATTGTGGCACGTCCCTGTGACAGAAACGGCAGACGTCGCCGCTTGCCGTTGTCACCCGGGACACGCGGCGCCGCCCCCGCTTCCGCAGCGCTAGACTGGCATGCACCATCACAACGGGGGATCCCACGCACCGGATCACACCCGCATGGCCTCACCCAGGCGGTCGATAGCCGCCCTGTTCACGGCCGAGCTGGTCTCCACCACCGGCACGCAGATGACCTGGCTGGCCATCCCGTGGTTCGTGCTCACGACCACAGGATCGCCGTCCAGGCTGAGCTTTGTGCTGGCCGCCGAGCGGATCAGCGCCGTCGTGGCAGGCATGCCGAGCGGTGGCGTAGTGGCACGCTTCGGCGCCCGACGCGTGATGCTCGTCTCAGATTCCGTGCAGGCCGTCGTCATCGTCAGCCTGCCGCTGCTCTGCCTCGCCGGCGCCCTGGACTACGCTCTCATCCTGTCCCTGACCGTCCTCATGGGCGCTTTCATCAACCCGTGCTTCTCGTCACAGCGACTCATCCTGCCGGACATACTGGGCGAGGACGAGAAGAAGGTGGCCTCCACAACGGCCCTGCTCCAGGGCGCCACGCGGAGGACCGCGCTTGCGGGACCGGCGGTCGCCGGAACGCTCATCGCCCTCTTGGGCGCCCCCGACATCCTGTTCACAGACGCCGGCACCCACGTCGTGTCCTTCTTCCTCGTCCTGACCGTGGTCCGTACGCCCTTCGCTCACGGGCGGCGAGCGGAGCAGGGCGAAGGCGTGCTCGCCGGCTCCACCTATGCCCTGCACGACCGCCGCCTGCTGGCGTCCCTCTCGTCCATATCGCTGCTCGAGGCGGCCTTCCAGGCGCTCCTGATCTCGCTGCCGGTGGTCGCCTACTCCGAGTACGGCGGCAGCGCCTCGCTCGCCGGATGGCTGCTGGCCGCGTGGGCAGGGACGCCGTGACCGGCAGCCTCGTGGCCTTCAAGGTGGCGCGCCGTTTCGACCCCGTGGCGATGGTCGCAGCCGGGCTGTTCGGGCAGACGCTGCCGCTCTGGCTCCTGCCCTTCAGTCCGGGCCTGCCGGTGGTGGTCGTCGTACTCGTCGGCCGTCTACCGAACGATCGCCGCGCTGGCCACGTTCTCCGCGCTCCTCTTCGCCGTTCTCGTGTTCCGCGGCCGGCCGGACGACAGCGGCGGCCGGTGGAGGGAAGCCACCGGCACTCAGTCGGAGGAGGCCGTCGGCTAGCGGCCCGCGGAGGCCGGCGCCGCGGCACTACGCGTCCACGGCGCCCCGTGGCCCGGTTTGCCGCCTGCCGGGGGCGCGGATACCATCGGCACCGTGAGGACTGAAGACGATACCAAGAAGCATCGACCCGTGATCGAGGTCGACGGACTGCGGCGCACCTTCGACGAGGTGGTCGCCGTTGACGACGTGTCCTTTCACGTCGACCGCGGCGAGATCCTCGGTTTCCTGGGTCACAACGGCGCCGGCAAGACGACCACGGTGCGCATGCTCACCGGGCGCCTGCGGCCCACCTCCGGAAGCGCCAGGGTCGCGGGGTTCGACGTGGTGGAACACCGCGACCGCCTCAAGGACATCATCAACGCCGTCCCCGAGGAGCCCAACCTCTATCAGCGCATGACCGGCCGGCGCCTGCTGCACACCTTCGCCGGCCTCTACGGCGCGCCGCCGGAACATGTCGACGACATGCTCCACGCCCTGGGCCTTGCCGCCGTGGCCGACCGCCGCGTGAAGACGTACTCCAGCGGCATGAAGCAGCGTCTTCTGGTGGCACGAGCGCTCATCAACGAGCCACGCGTCCTCTTCCTCGACGAGCCTACTCGCGGACTGGATCCTGCCTCGGCTCGTGACGTGCGCGCGCTGGTGCGCGATCGCGCCGATCGCGGCGTCACCGTCTTCCTCACGACCCACTACATGGAAGAGGCCGATGAGCTCTGCGACCGGGTCGCCTTCCTGAGCAACGGGAAGATCGTGGCCCTGGACACGCCGCGCGAGCTGAAGCTCCGCTACGGTAAGCGCACCGCGCGCGTGCTTCTGGACGACCGGGAAGAGCATGTGCTGCGCCTTGACGATGCGGCCGACGCCGCCGAGCTCCAGAGCTGGATGGCCGCTGGCCGCGTGCTCACGGTGCACTCCAACGAGGGCACGCTTGAGGACGTGTTCGTAGACCTGGCAGGACGGCCGCTGTGAGCCTCCGCGACCTCAAACCACGCGGGCCGGGCGGAGGCGCGTCCGGCACTCCCGGTGGGGGCCCCCTCTTCGACCGCCACGTGCGGATCATCCGCGGCATCCTCTCCAAGGATCTGTCGGACGCGCTGCGCGACTCGCGGGTGATCATCCCGCTGCTCGTGCCGCTTGGACTGGGTCTCTTCTACAGCTTCATGTTCGAGGACGCGCCGCCGCGCACCGAAGTGACCGTCGCCTACGTCACCCAGGGCGCGACCGAGCTGCCGCGAGAGGTCAAGACCATGGCGGGCGACGCCATCGACCTCAAGCAGCGGGATGTCGCGGACGTCGACGAGCTGCGCCGTCTCGTGGCCGAGGGCGACGTGGATGTGGGCGTCGTCGTGCCGGCAGGCTTCGACGACGACGCCCGCGCCGGGCACAGCCCTAAACTGCAGCTCTTCGTCAGCAGCGAGGCGAGCACCGAGGGCGACCTGGGCGCGTCCGTCGTCGAGCGGGCGGCCGTCAAGATAGCCGCCCGGCCGCCCACCGTCGACGTGACGGTCCAGCCGGTAGAACCCGAGGAACGCTCGGCTCTGGCCACCTTGAACGCGCTCGGGTTGCGCGCCTACGAGGTGCTGCTGATGGTCGTGCTGCTCCTCGCCATGGTCGGCGCTTCGGTGATCCCCACGGTCTTGTCCGACGAGACTCAGACACGCACTCTCGATGCCCTGCTCATGGTGGCGTCATATAGCGATGTGATCGTCGCCAAGGCTCTGTTCGGCTTCATCTTCAGCGTTGCCGGCGTGCCTATCCTGCTCTCGATCACCCGGTTGTGGCCCGAGGACACGGTCGCCTTTTCCGGGGTGGTGGTGCTCTCCGCCCTCGTCCTGGTGGGCATCGGCCTGCTGATGGGCAGCTTCGTGAAGACGCAGGGCCAGCTGAGCGTCTGGAGCAACATCGCCTTCCTGCCGCTGCTGGGCGCCGCTGTGGCCACGACTCTCGACCTGCCCACCGCAGCGCAGGCCGTTCTGGCGATCATCCCCACCACACATACCACGCGTCTGGCGGCCAACTGCTTCGCCGGCGAGCAGCTCTTCTCGTGGGCGGCGCTCTCGTGGGTCATCCTCGCCGCCTGGACAGTGGCCATCTACGCGGCGCTGTGGTGGCGGCTACGCCGCATGGACGCCTGACGGACAGGAGCCGGCCGGGTCCTCCGGCGGGTGCCACCCTCACTCACCGGTAGTGAACAGGAGGGGCGCGGTCGCGAGGTACAGGACCGCCACGCCCACCAGCGCGGTGATGCTCAGCGTACGCCACGTCCCCGTCGGCCCAGAGGACGCTCCAGCGTCATCCCACCCGGTCGCACGGCGCCAGCTGAGCGCCAGCACGAGGGTAGCCACCACGTCCACTGCCACCACCGCGCCCAGCACGCTCATCTTCATCGCCATGAATCCACCGTCGCTGACGCCCCGCGCTGCCAACATTGTCCGAGCCACCTGCATGCCGACCGCGATGAGCACCAGCCCGACGCCGCACGCGTAGGGCCATCGGCGGCCCTGCTTCCACCACACGAGGAAGGCCGTCACGAACAAGACGAACGGCACGAGATAGAGCCACGCGACGGAGTCAGCGACAGTGAGCACCTTCCACACGCCGGGGTTCGCCCGCGCCGACAGGGCGAACCTCTTCAGACGCCCAGCCTCCACCTGCGGGACCGAATCGCCGACGGCGTAGCCGTTGCCGCTCCAGGTGGTGCCGATTCGTGCAGCGAGCAGCCACAGATAGGGTCCTGGGCCGGGCTCCACACCGGTGGTTCCGCGAGCATCGAACCCGCCCTTGAGGACTATCAGGTACAGCTTCGAGGCGTCTCTGATCCCGCGCCAGATCCTGCAGGGGTCGTCACCGAGCAGTGCCTTGGCGTCGGCCGGCGCGATGGGCGCGTAGGCTGCCCATTCCGGTGTGCCCTCGCCGAAGGTCTGAGAGGCCGACGTCGCCAAGTCGACGACCACATCCGGCACTCGATCCCGGGGCACGCCCACCTCCGATCCGCTACACCCTACCGCCAGACACGCCAGGCACAGGGCCGCGCTCAGAGCCAGAGCACCCATGGTGAACCGGGTTCTCACGCGGGCGCCAGACCCTGCGGCCTAGTGACGCGGCAGCACGGAACACACTGATCAGACACGACACGACTCCGTGCAGGCCCCATCAGCGGACGACGAGGCAGCGCACGTTCGACTGCTCAGAGGAGACGCCCTCACGGTTCTTGGCCGTGAGGTACCGACGGTACCCGCCGGGCGGCAGCGAGCAGGTGAAGTCCTGCGCGTCCTTCTCGTTCGTGGCCCACCGGTAGTCCGACCTTGTGCGGTGGGCCTTCAGCTTCTTCGTCCCGGCAGCGTTCGTGAGGACCTTGACCGCGACCACGCAGTCAAGTGTGGGGTCGTGCGCCTCGTAGACGCTGGCCATGCCGCCCCGGCCGACGAGCCGCGTCAGCAGGTACCGGCCGAGTCGCTGTCCGGACAGGTCCTCCATTCAGGCCTCGCTCACGTCACCGGTCGCGCCTCACCCACAGCGTCGGCCGTCCCGCACTCACGTCAGCAGCTTGTCCTTGCGCTTCTGAAGCCACAACACCAGACCCAGCAGCGCGAACGCCAGGGCCGCGCTCGCCCCCCAGTACAACGAGAGCTGCACCGAGAAAATCTCCCCGTACTGCTTGTGCAGCGTGTCGATCAGCGATTGCTTCTCGACCGTCGTCTTCAGGCCGCGGATCCCGGGCAGGGCGACGTCGCTCAGGTCCTTGTCCGCGCCCTCCCCCGTCTGCACCTTGGCCGCGGTGACCATGGCGCCCATGTTCCAGCGTGTGGAGGTGAGCGCCCCGAGGACCTTGCCGGGCGTGCCCAGGTCGTTCACCGGGATCATGCCGCCGGCGAACACGAACTGCGGCACGAGCACCAGGATCACCAGCAGCATGGCGCGGTCTTCCGTAGGGGCCAGTGCCGACACCAGCAGACCCCAAGCAAGACCGGAGAACGTACCCAGCAGGAACGGGACGAACAGAAGCACGAAGTCGAGCCCGTCGAGCTGCGGCATCTCGACCGCGAACACGATGCACACGTAGAGGACGACCGCGCTCCACAGGGCGAAAAGGAAGCCGATGGCCACCTTCGCGGCGATGTACGGGAAGCCGCGCACGCCGACCATGCGCTCGCGCCTGTAGACGGCGTTCTCCTTCACGATCTCGCGCACCGATGTGATGGTGCCCACCAGCAGCGAGATGAGGGCGGTGAGGAAGAAGCAGGTGACGGCCTTGGTCGCGCTCCCCGTGTACGGGTCGAACATGGAGCGCGGCCACTCGATGAAGTTGAGCAGGCCGATGACCGGCGCTATGAGCAGCAGGAGCGCCGCCGACTTGCGGTCGCACATGATGATGGCCAGGTAGCGGCGCGACAGCGTGAGGCACGGGCTGAAGGACGAGACGCGGCGCTGGGCCGGCGGCGCCTGGACGGGGCCGTCGCGGGACGGGCGCGCGGGCCTGCGGCCGCCCCGCCCCCGTCCGTCGCCGCCGGCCGCCATCTGCGCCCACTGCTCCGGCCGGCGCTGGTCGAGCTTCTCGTAGATCTCGTCGAAGTCGCGCACGCCGAAGAAACGCAGCGCCTCGTCGGGCGGGCCGGCATACGCCAGCCGCCCACCGCGCGCCATGACCACGACCATGTCGCACAGCATCACGTTCTTGGTGGCGTGCGTGATCAGGACGATGGTGCGTCCTTGGTCGGCCAGCTTCCGCAGCAGTCGCATGAGCTGCGTCTCGGTGGCCGGGTCCAACCCGGAGGTGGCCTCGTCGAGGAAGAACAGGCTGGGCCGCGTGAGCAGCTCCACGGCGATCGACACGCGCTTGCGCTGGCCGCCGCTGAGCTCGCGGACGGGAGTGTCGACACAACCCATGAGATCGAGGTCGCGCAGCACCTCCTGGATGCGCGCGGCCCGCTCCTCCCGGGTCGTGTCGGGCGGTAACCGCAGGCGCGCTGCGTACTCCAGGGCGCGGCGTACCGGCAGCTCGCGATGGATGATGTCGTCCTGCGGCACGTAGCCGAGCTCGCTGCGGTACGCGCCACTGTTGCGGTAGAGATCCACGCCGTTTACCAGCACCGTGCCCGTGGTGGCCGGGCGGAAGCCGCAGAGCGCGTTCACCAGCGTCGACTTGCCGGCGCCGCTGCCGCCCACCACGGCCACGAACTGGCGCGGCTGGATGGTCAGGGACACGTCGTCGAGGATGCACTTGTCCCTAGCGACGATCACCGAGAGATGCTCCGCTTGTAGCTCGATGGCACCTTCCTCGTCGACCATCTCGAGGCGGCCCTGATGCACCCGGAACTGCCGCGAGGCGATGCGTACCACGTCGCCCTCGGCGAGCTGCTGTCCCTCCACACGGCGGCCGTTGACGTAGGTGCCGGCCGCGCTGCCCAGGTCCTGCACGACAAGCTCGCCGTCCTTCCAGGCGACGCGGGCGTGGATGGTGGACGCCTGCGGGTGCGCCACCTGGACGCCCGCCTGGCTACCGCGGCCGATCACCAGCTCGCCGCCGGCCGGGATGTCGACGATGCCGGCCGGCCTCTCCACGGACGGGGCCTGCTCACCGTCGCCGGCCGCGTACTCCACGGCGACGCTGCGCCCTATGCGAAGGACGTCACCGTCCCTCAGCACGTGGCGCTGCACGGGTTCGTCGTCCAGACGCAGGCCGTTGGTGCTGCCGAGGTCGACGATCGACCACTGCCCGTCTCGGCACTCGAGGCGGGCGTGGTGGCGCGACACCGCATCGGCAGCCACGACGATGTCGTTGTCGGCGTCGCGGCCCAGCGTGGCCGACGCGCCCGTGAGCTCGCGCTCGAAGGTCCCGTTCGGCGTGCTGATCACCAGTCGTGGAGGCTGCTCAGGCGCCAGCACGATCGTCTGCCCGGGCGCAGCGCCTGCGGACACCCGGCCTCCCGCCGTGGACACGGCAGGCGCCTGCAGCCGGTAGGCCAGGACAAAGGGGCCGATGCGGATGCCGTCGCCGTCAACGAGCGTGCGCGGCTCACGGGGCGGCAGCTCGGCGCCGTTGACGGAGGTCCCGTTGGAACTCCCGAGGTCCACAAGGCGCGCGGCGCCGTCGACGAGGTCGATCCGCGCGTGACGGTACGAGACGACAGGGTGATCGAGGCGAAGGTCGCTCTCCGGCGCCCGCCCGATGGCGGTGACAGCAGCGCGAAGCGGATACTCCTCGACACCACCCCTGCCGGTGACGTACAGGACGCCCGCCACTCTCACCCCCGCGGTCGTGCACACCGGAACGCACCTCGTCTGCGCGAACAGTAGCAGACGGACCGGGCGACGTGGGTGGGCGCGGGGGCGTGGCCAGAGGGTGCTCCACCTCCAAGCGGGCCCGGTGTTGTGCGGGGCGCGTCCTCTCGCTCAAGACGGCGGGAGGCGGCGCACGGCCACTGCGGCCGCCGTGGCCACAAGATCCAGCAGTTCCGCCTGCCCCGCCTGTGCCGGGCCGGCCAGAGTGGCGGTGATGGTGACGCCTTCATGGCCGGCGGGCTGCGGCGCCTCCCCGCCACCTCCGCTCGTGCGCACGAGCACGCTGGGCGAGCCCCAGCCGCCCACGGTGCCCGGAGTGGCGACCCCATCAGCGGAGCCGGGCTCGCCCGCACGCCGTCCGGCGCGCGGCCGGCGCGACACACCGGCGCTGAGGTCGCCGAACGCGACCACGCATGAGAGCGCCCCCAGTGCGTCGCACACATGCACCGCGACGCTCTGCAGGAGCTCCCTCCGCGAGCCGGATGCGGCCATCTCCGGCACGCCGCGGGTGAGGCGGTCGAGCGTCTGGCGCAGCGCGCCGGCTCCGTCGGCGCTGCGCGCCAGCTCCTCGACCGTACGCGCGTTGTGCAATGCCACCGCCGCCTGGCCGGCCACGGCCCGGAACACGCGCAGCTCGCGGCGGTCGAAGCTGCGCGTGCGCGCCGCGTCGGTGAGCTCGATGAGGCCGACGGAGCGCCCGGAGTAGACGAGCGGCAGGATGAGGATGCTCTGATCGCCGCCGCGGCGCAGCTCGGCGACCTCCGCCGCGTCCGCCCAGCGGTCGTCCACATTCACCACGGCCTCGACCTGCTCTTCCAGGACGCGGCGCGTGAGCGGGAACTTGCTGATGCGGTAGTCCATGGCCTCGAGGACCCGCCGGCCGGTGGCGTCGTACTCGGCAAGCGTGCGCACACGCCGTGTGCGCTCGTCGTACTCCGAGACCGCGCAGTAGTCGCAGCCGGCGAGCCGCGTCATGGCCCCGGCGATCTCGACCAGAAGTGCCGTGAGATCGAGCTGGCTCGTCAGCGCCGCCGATACCTCGAGGACGGTCTCGAGCTCGCGCTCGCGCGCGCGGCGGGCGGCCAGCTGCCCGCCGCCCAGAGACCGCGCGAGCTCGTCGATGTCCGCGGTGGATATGCGCCGGTGCCCGCCGGGCGTACGCTCGCACGGCAGCAGCCCGGTGGCCGTCCAGCGGCGCACGGTGCTCGCCGACACCCCCAGCCGGCGCGCCGTGCGCTGGATGTTCAGATACTCCGCCATGACAGCTTCAGAAACCTCCCATTGACAAGTTTAGCGAAACACTGCTTGTGGCGATAGCCCCGGAGGCGGTCGAGAATGAGACCGGCTGCCGCCGGCCCAGTGCGGGATGACTAGCACCACAGGCTCGGTGCAGGACGACAAGCGCCACAGGCCTAGTGCAGGCCCACAGCCGCCACAGGACCAGTGCAGGAGCACGAAGACGACGCGCGACGCCGCTTTTGCGGCGTCGCCCAGACCGGCTCGCCCGGGCGGGCCGCAGAGGAAGGGTGAGAGCAATGCGCGTACTCCAGCTCGGAGTTGGAGCCGTGGGAGAGATCACGGCGCGCACCGTCGCCGGCATCCCCGAGGTCACGAACGTGACCCTCGCCGACATCGATGACAAGCGTCCGCAGGAAGTCGCAGCCAAGCTGCCCCAGGGGAAGGCGAGCTGCCTGCAGCTCGACGCCACCGACAAAGACGCGCTCGTCAAGGCGCTGGCCGATGCGGACCTGGTGATCAACGGTCTCGCCCCTGACTACAACATGGACATCCTGGCCGCTACCCTCGAGGCCGGGACCAACTACCTGGACATGGCGGCCGGCGGCCCGCGCGAGATCGTGGGGACCGCCGACATCGACGAAGAGATCGCGCTCGACGCCGAGTTCCGCAAGAAGGGCCTCACTGCGCTGGTGTTCTTCGGCATCGACCCCGGCGCCAGCGACGTCTTCGCCCGTGCCCTCTACGAGCAGTTTGACACTGTCGAGAAGCTCACCGTGCTCGACGGCGACAACGCCCAGGCAGAGGGCTACGACCTGGTCTGCGGTTTCTCCCCGACCACGATGATCGAGGAGTGCCTGCTGCCGCCCACCGGCTTCATCGACGGCAAGACCGTCAGATACGAGCCGCTCACCCGATCACGTGAGTTTGACTTTCCCGGGCCGGTGGGCCGGATGAGACTATGGAACGTGGACCACGAGGAGTCACAGCTCATGCCCCTGTACCTCGGGGACAAGGGCCTGCGTCAAGCCGACTTCTTCATAGCGCTGGACGACGGGTTCGTCACCATGCTCAAGGTGGCGCGCATGCTCGGGCTGGACAGCAAAGAGGTCATCGAGTTCAAGGGCGGCCACTTCAGCCCCCGCCAGTTCCTGGTGAGCCGCCTGCCCAAGCCGGTCGACCTCTACGGCAAGCTCTCCGGGCAGGTCTGCGTAGGCACTCTCTGCGAGGGCACCATAGGCGGCCGTGCGGTGCGGCGGTTCATGTACCAGATCACCGATCACCAGGAGGCGTTCCGCACGTTCGGCGTACAAGGCACCGGCCTGCAGACCGGCGTGCCGGCGGCGTGCGCGGCGATTCTGCTGGCGCAGGGCGTCATCAAGGACAAGGGCGTGCTGCCGCCTGAGCGCATCCCGTACCAGCCGTTCCTGGAGGAGATGACGCGCCGGGGCAGCTCCTGGCACATGGTGGACCTGCCGCCCGAGGAGGTTTGAGCTTCTCGGACCGGGCGGACGGGGCCGGCGACGTCGGCGCCCCGCCCGCCCGGGACCGCCCCCCGCATCGGCCTGTCCGGGCGCGACACCCTCACCCGCCTGTCCGGGCAACGATTCCGCTCGCAGAAACCGCCGGCGGCAGTAGACTAGTCCCGCCATGGGCATGCGTTTGACAGGCCTCCACCTGCTCGTCACCTATCGCTGCACCTACGCATGCCCGCACTGCTTCGTCTGGGGCAGCCCGGACCTCGAAGACACGATGAGCATCGGCCAGCTTCGTGATGCCATCGACCAGGCAGCTGGGCTCGGCACTGTCGAGATCGTGTATTTCGAGGGCGGCGAACCCACTCTCTCCTATCCCGTCCTGCTGGAGGCGGCGGCCCACGCGTGGGGTAAGGGCATGGACTTCGGCCTGGTCACCAACTGCTACTGGGCAACGACAGTCGAGGACGCCCTGCTGTGGCTGCGGCCGTTCAAGGACCTGGAAATCGCGGACTTCTCCGTCTCCACGTTCCCGTACGGCGACGACGAGCCGTACGACGAGACCCACCTGCGCAACGCCGTGCTGGCGGCGCAGCGGCTCGAGCTTCCGCTGGAAGTGCTCGAAGTGGGATCGTGCGCGCACCTTGGCGACCTGGGGGTGCCGTGCGGTGAGCCTGATGATGTGATGTACAAGGGGCGGGCGGCGGTCGCGCTGGCGCCCGCCGCCGCCCGCAGGCCCCCCGCCTCGCGCACGCCCTGGCCCTGCGCAGCCC
>CAZIGT010000042.1:0-15602 GCA_964538465.1 uncultured Thermoleophilia bacterium
GGGGTCGCCGAGAGGCGACCCCCGCGGCCCCTTCGCCTTCACAGACTCTTGCCCGTCAAGCGCTCCCCCGGGGCCCTGTTCCGCCGCTTCGCGGAGAGCTCGTAGAGTCGCTGCGCCGGAATGCTTGCCAGCCAGAAGTACATAGCCAGCGTGGTGTCCACGTAGGCCAGCGGTACGGAGATACCGAAAACCACCATCAGCGGCAGGGAGTGAGAGGGCGTGTGACCGGTATCGGCCGACGCGATATCCGCAGAGAGGAACCCCTTGCGCCGCGCGTACCACCAGAGCACCCACATAGTCCCGCTGCAGACGATGACCGAGCCTGCGTAGACAGCCACTGCCAGCGGCTGCATCTGATGCAGTCCCAGTAGCTCCGTGGGATACGGCAGGAAGCAGATACCGAGCATGAGGAAGAGATCCAAGTTGATGAACCAGTTGTCGTAGCCGCGCACGTATCGGAACATGCGGTGGTGGCTCACCCAGAAGCGACCGATCACCCAGAAGCTGATCACGAACAGTAGGAACGACGTTCCGCGCTCCGCCAGCGCCTCTCCAAGGGACTCAGAAGCAGAGGGCACACTGATTCGCAGCACGAGCAGCGTGATGGCGATGGCGAAGATCGCGTCGCTGAAGAACGCCACCCGGTCGACGTCCTTCTCCATGCGCCTGGCGGCCTCGTTGCGCCTCATCACGGCGGCGTGACGCACCTGACGCCGACGCCGAAGCGCGGCACTCCGTCGCACGCGACACCTCCCGCCGCCGCGGCGGCCACCGGGCGGCCAGTTCACTCAGAACAGGTTCGGAGACACTGTACGACCATGGCCGACGCAACCCTTGCCGGGCCGGGAGATGCATCCTCACAAGCAGTGCGGCCGGCGCGGCGGCGCAGAAGACGCGAAGGCCGCCTGACGGGCGGCCTCGCGTGCCGCCGTGCGCTGCACGAGCGGACGTGCTGGCCGTATCCTCAGCGACGCGAGGACCAGGCGCAATACCCCGCGAGTTTCACATCCGCCGCCTACAGCCTCGTCCACGGCGGCGGCAACAAACATCTGTCTAGATGGGCGCTTCAACTCTTCAGATTGCGCCCGTCGCGACCGAACGGCTCAGTAGACCGTTGAGCACGGCACCGCGGGGCCACCCAGTGGACGCGGCGCGCCTCGACAACAGGAGTTGGAGCCGAGAATGAAGTCAAGGATCAAGTATCTGTGGCTGACCGGCGGGGCGCTGGTCACTTCGTGGATCATCTGCAGCGCCCTCTGGGTCGGCGGCGTAGTCGGCGCCTGACTCGCCGCCGGTAGCAGGCTCGGATCACGGCGGCGCCGGAGCGTCCGGCGCCGGCGGCGCCGCTACGGCTCCCGGCACTGCCGTCCGGTCGCCTTCGAAGCCATCTCCCGCGCCACCCGCCTTGGCAGGCAGCTTGGCGGCGGCCGGAGCGTTCGTCGGCGACCTCTCCCCCGCGCCGACGTCCGGCGTCTTCTGCGGCGTGTCCGCCGCCTCACCGGCCGCACGCTTCTGCGGCGGTCTCATGAGCTCGGGGTGTGAGCTGAGGTAGTCCGCGGTCTCGTACCGCGACTTGAGTGTCGACCCCGGCGACGAGCGTGCGCTGCCCGCCATCCCCCCCGCCGGCGCGACCGCCACAGGCCGCCTGTCCGCGATCGCCCAGCGCACGGCAAGGATCAGCGGCACAAGCCCCATGACGATGAACACGCCCCCAAGGATGGCGAGGGTCAGTCGTATGCCGCCGACGTCTGTGCTACCGGGCCCGTAGCCGGCGAGAAGCAGTGTGGCGCCGACCGCCAGGAAGAAGACGCCCCATGACGTGAGACCCGTTCCCAGCGCTTCGATCCAGTTGGGCCTCCCATCCGATGAGAGGCCGGGCGGGTCGCCGCGCCACGATGCCACCAGCATCCCGATGAGGCCTACGAACACGCCGGCCACGAGCAGCGCGGCCATCCAGGCGATGCTCTCCTGCGCACCGGCCGGCTCGGCGACGGCACTCATCGCGCTGCGAGTCAGCTGGTAGAGGCCGTAGCAGACAGCGGCCGTCCCCAGAAGGAACAGGTCGAGACCGAAGAGTACTTTCAGGTAGTACTTCATCGCTACGTCGATGCGGCGGACCGTCGCCGACGCCACGGTCGGGACGATCCGCCGCTCTCAGGCTCGCTCTGCCGCCTGCTCACCCGATCATCAACGAGTCCTGATCCTGCGGATCGACGTGCACGGGGATCGTGGACCCCGGCTTCAGCTGACCCAGGGTCGAGTGGGCCATGATTTGGCGATGCGTCACCCTATACTCGTCGCGCCCGGGCACCCGCACGTCGAGGTCGAGCTCGATCTCGGGCATCTCATTCACGGTGAGGCCGGTGTCGCGCATCTCGCGGATGGTGGCCTCAGCGGGGATCCCGCTCATCAGGAGGTACTGGGAGCGTGCCTGCTGATCCTGGATGTCGCGTACGCTGTCGGCGGCCTCCGCCACCCCCTGCTTCATTATCGAGAACGGGTTGCTGGTGCCGTACTTCTCCTTCTGCATCTTCTTGCCGGTCTTCGAGAGATCGCGCATGTCTTTCAGGAAACCCATATGTCTCCCCTCTCGATCGGTGGCTCACTCGACGATCCTGCCGCCGGGCTTTCGTCGTGTGTACCCCGGGACTGCCGTCCGAAACGGTCAGGAGTTTGTCCGACCCAGTCGCTATGATTGCCGCATCGTGAGGCTCGTTCACAGCGCAGACTGGCACCTCGGGCGCCTCTTCTTCGGCCTCCATCTCACGGCCGACCAGGAGTACGTGCTGGGGCAGTTCGTCGACCTGGTCGCCGACGTGCGCCCGCAGGCCGTTGTCGTGGCAGGAGACGTCTATGACCGCGCCGTGCCCCCAACGGAGGCCGTCGCGCTCCTCGACGACGTCCTCGAGCAGATAGTCCTCGGCCTCGGCGTGCCGACGGTGATCGTCGCCGGCAACCACGACAGCCCGGACCGGCTCGGCTTCGCCTCCGGGCTTCTGCGCGAACGCGGGCTGTTGGTGGCGGGACCGCTCGCGCGGCAACCCGCGGCCCTGAGGCTCGAGGACGAGCACGGACCGGTCCTCATGCACGCCCTCCCGTTCGCCGAGCCCGCTATCGCACGCGCCATCTATGACGACGACACGCTGCACGACCAGGCCGCGTCCGTAGGCTGCGGCGTGCAGCGCGCCGTCGCCGCCACGCCGGCCGACGCGCGCTCGGTGCTGGTCACGCACGCGTTCGTGGCGGGCGGGCTCACCAGCGAGTCCGAGCGGCCCATCACGGTGGGCGGCACCGGCGCGGTACCCGCCGGCCTGTTCGGCGCCTTCGACTACGTGGCGCTCGGCCATCTGCACCGGCCGCAAGCACTGCGCGCCGAGGATTCGGCGGGCAGCGCCTCATCCGGGGCACCAGGCCCTCGGCGCCTGCGCTACCCCGGCTCGCTCCTCAAGTACTCCTTCGACGAGACGCGGCAGCCCAAGTCCGTGACGATTGTCGAGCTGGGCGCGCCCCGCGCGGACGCAGACGGCCGCGCCGCTCTTCATGTAGAGGAGGTCGCTCTCACGCCTCGCCACGACGTTCGCCGCGTTCGTGGACTCCTAAAGGACCTGATCGCAGCGGCCGCCACCGACCCGGCCCGTCTCGACTACATCGAAGCCACCCTGGACGATTCGGGAGCGCTCTACGACGCCATGGGCCGCCTTCGGAGTGGCTATCCGAACGCACTCAACATCGACCTTCCGGAGATGCGCGCGGAAGCGGCCGAGCAGCGCCGGCGGCCGGATCCCCAGAAGGTCGGCGACGCCGAGTTGTTCGCGGCGTTCATGGAGCACGTCGGCGGCAGGCCGCCCAGCGCGGAGGAAGCGGCCGCCTTCGCCGCGATCGTCGATGCGCTTCAGATGCGGCTGCGCGAATCCACCGTCAAGAAGGTGATGGCGTGAGACAGTCGTGCAGGGAGCGATCGGCATGAGGCCGCTGCGCCTGGAGATGCACGCCTTCGGTCCCTACGCCGGCCGTCAGGTCTTGGACTTCGCCGCTCTGAAGGAGCGCCGCTTCTTCCTCATCCACGGACCCACCGGGTCCGGCAAGACGACCGTGCTCGACGCCATGGCGTTCGCGCTGTACGGGCACACAAGCGGCGCGGAACGCGACGCAGCGGACATGCGCAGCGACCAGGCTGCGGCTGATGTCCTCACGGAGGTCACTTTCGACTTCGCCCTCGGCACCGAGCGCTACCGTGCCTGGCGCCGGCCCGCGCAGGAGCGGCCGAAGCTCCGCGGCGAAGGTGTCACCACAGAGACGCAGGACGCCACGCTGTGGCGTCTCAAGACCGGGAACGGCGGCGAGAGCGGGAGTCGCGGGGGCTCGGCGGAAGGCGCGCCGGCCGGCGCGACCGCTTCAGCCGGTCTCGTCCCAGACGGCAAGCCCCTGGCCACCGGATGGACGAAGGTAACGGCCAAGTCCGTCGAGATCCTCGGCTTCCGGGCGGACCAGTTCCGCCAGGTCGTCATGCTGCCGCAGGGCAGGTTCCAGGAACTGCTGAAGGCCGACTCGGCCGGACGCGCCGAGATACTCGCCACGCTCTTCGGCACCGAGTACTACGCGCGCCTGGAACGCGAGCTCAAGGACGCCGCAGCCGCAGCGCGTAAGGCGCTCGATCACGTGGTACAGGAGCGCGAGTTCGTCCTCGCCGCGACCGGCGTGGAGTCCGAGGAGGGGCTGACCGCGGCGCGCGAGCAGGCGCACGAGGCCCTCGCTCAAGCGTGCGAGGAGCGCGCGCGTCGGGACGAGGCACGCGCCGCCGCGGAAGCTGCCGAGCGGGCGGCCGCAGAGACGGCCGCGAGACTCGCGGCCGCCGAGCAGGCCGCTGCGACCCTCACTGCGCTCGTGGACAGACGGCCGGAGATCGACCTTCTGCGCCAAGAGGAAGAAAGGGCTCGCGCCGCGGCAGCGGCGGCGCCCGCGCAGCGCGCCGCCGAGGAGCGTCAGAAGGAACGGGCCGACGCGGAGAGGGCGCTTACAGACGCACTGAGTGCTCGCGAGCAGGCGGAGGAGTCTCGCCGACAGGCCGGAGACGCACTGGCGGCAGAGACCGCCCGCGAAGCAGAGCGCGCCGCGGCGGAACGGCGCTGCGGCGAGCTCGAAGCGCTGCGCGGGAGGATCGGCCCGCTGGCTGCCGCTCAATCCGACCTCGCCTCCGCGGAGGTCGCCGCAACTGAAGCGAACGGGAAGCTCGCGGAGGCACGCGAGGTCCGGGCTCAGGCGGAGGAGGCGCTGGGCGAAGCGGATGCGATCGTGCAGGCCACGCGCGCGGCTGCTGCCGAAGCGGGCGCCCGCGACGCCCACGCCAAGGCAGCTCACGGAACGGTCACGGACCGCCAGAAGCTTGATGAGCTTCTCACCCAGCAGTCGGCGTCCGAGCGGGCGGCAACGAGCGCTGAGGACGCGTGCGCCAAGGCCTATGCCCGCTGGGAGGAAGCCTGCGCCAGGCTTGCGGAGCTCGAGCAGCGGTGGACAGAGTCGCAGGTCGTCCTGCTGGCCACGCAGCTCGAACCCGGAGAGCCGTGCCCGGTCTGCGGGTCGACTGAGCATCCGGCACCGGCCCGCGCCACCGTCGTCACACTGGGCCCGGAGGAACTTGCCGAAGCCCGTGAGGCCGTATCGAGGGCGCTCGCCGAGCGGACCGCGGCGGTCGCGATGCAGCATACGACCGCCGCCGAGCGTGCAGCGCTGCTGAGGAGCATCGACGATCTACGCGCCCGCCTGGGAGACGATGCGGCTCGCTGCGTCGAGGAATGCCTGGCAGACGCCGAGACGGCCCGCGACGCCGCGACCGCGAGCCTCGAGGCCGCTGAGCGGCTTCCGCAAGCAGAGGAGGCGTTGCGTGATGCCAAGGATGCGGTGCGGGCCGCTCGGGAGGAGGTGACCGCCGCGGAGGCGGCCGCCACGCAGACGGCAGGTCGCCTCGCAGCCGCCCGTGCCACCTTGGACGAACGGGCTTCCGGCCTGCCGGACGATCTGCGTGACGCGGAAGCGCTCGAACTGGCGATCGTCGCCGCCAACAAGGCTTCGGCTGCGCTCAAGGCTGCCTACGAAGGGGCCGCAGCCCGGGACCGGGAGAGCGCTCTGGCACTCGGCCGGGCCGAAGCCGTCCATGCGGCGGCCGAAAAGGCCCTCAGCACGGCGCAGGAGCGTGAGACGGCAGCGGTGGCCGCCTTCCACAAGGCCCTCGTCGCACACGGCTTCGTCGACGACGACGGGCTGCCGTCGGAGACGGCCTGGCTCGCGGCCACGAGGTCCGACGAGTATGTCGCACGTCTTGCCGCCGCCATCAAGGCTTACGACGAGGAGCTGACCGCCGCTCGCGCCCGCGCCGCTGCGGCCACGGAGGCAGCCGCCGGCCTCGAGCCCCCCGATCTCGACGATCTCCGATCAAAGGCCGCGGCCGCCCGCCACGATGCCCGAGCCACCCAGCTCCAGCTTCATATCGAGAGCCTGGACGAGACCGCCCAGAAGCTGGCCGAGCTGCGCGCGAAGAACGAGGAGCTCGACGCCCACTACACCGTGATCGGGCACATCGCCAGACTGGCCTCCGGCGACAACCGCAGCGGCCTCACCCTCCAGCGGTTCGTCCTCGGCGCCTTGCTCGACACCGTGCTGATCGCGGCGACTGTGCGCCTGCGCTCGATGAGCAAGGGGCGCTACCATCTGCTGCGCACCGACGAGCGGCGTGGCGGCCGCCGCGCCGCCGGGCTGGACATGGATGTCTACGACACCTGGACCGGGAAGTCGCGCCCCGTCTCCACGCTGTCGGGCGGCGAGTCCTTCCTGGCCGCCCTGGCCCTGGCGCTGGGACTCGCCGAGACGGTCCAGGCCCGCACCGGCGGCGTCTTCCTGGACACCGTCTTCGTCGACGAGGGCTTCGGCACGCTCGACGACGAAGCCCTCGACCTGGCCATAGCCACCCTCATGCAACTGCAGGAAGGCGACCGCCTCGTCGGCATCATCTCGCACGTCGCCGAGCTGAAGGAACGCATCGACGCCCGGCTGGAGGTGACCAGCGAGAGGGGCACGAGCACGGCACTTTTCGTCGTGCCCTGACGACACCGCGGCCGTTCTCCGATCCCGAACGGAACATCGCTTCCCGGGGACGACCCCCGGTCAGTGCTCCAGGTGCTCGAGCACGATCTTGACGGCGCCGGAATGCTCCTTGTCGAGAAACGCATGCACCGCATCCTGCCAGGCGTCCATGGGAAGGCGATGCGTCACCAGGCCCTCGACCGGGAACTCCGGATCGGCGAGGAGCTCCGCCGCATGGTCGAATGACGTGCGCCCGTCTGCCTCCGTGCCGTGGCCGTAGACGCCCAGCACCTCGATCTCCTGGTGCCAGAGCGGTGTGTAGTCGAAACGGCCCGGGCGCATCTCGGCGCCGACCAGCACGACCGATCCGCGCGCCCGGGTCCACCGCAGGGCATCCCGGAGGCTCTGTCCGCTGCCCACGGCGTCGAACACCACATCGAACCCGCCGAGGAGCGCCTCGTTGCTCAGCGGCCCGCGCACGTGCCACGCGGCCGAAGCCCGAGCGAGCTCGCGCGCGAGCGTGGGACCCGGACGATGCACGATCGCACCCAGCCACTCCCCCAGGGCCGCCTGGACGTCGTGGCGTACCACGCAATGGAGCTCGATCTCGGGGACGTACTCGCGCAGGACTGCCATGATCAGCAGACCGATCGTGCCACCGCCGACGACCAGCACGTGATCGCCTGGTTGAGGCAGCCGTCGCAACACGGTGTGGACCGCGACCGCCGTGGGTTCGAGCAGCACGGCGCGTTCGTTGGGCACCGCATCCGGAATGCGGAACAGTTGGCTGAGATGTGCCACCATGACCGGTGAGAAGCCGCCGCCGGTGTCGCGCGGGATGGAAGCAGACCGCCGGGCAGTGGTCGCCGGCGCGGTCACCGTCTCGGCGGCGGCGCCCCATGTGACGGCCAAGGCCTTCCCATCTCCCCAGTCGGCACCGCCGCCCCTCTTCTGTCTGACTGTGTTCCTGGCGCGTCGCTCGCTGCCGCGCGCGCGTTTGTCGGAGAACCGGCGTCCTTTGCCCTCCGACTCGCCTTCGCCCCTACCTGGTTTCCGGCGCCTGGCCTGCGACTCGTCCGTGACCAGTCGCGCCATGTTCTCACACAGCATGTACGACCCCGCGGCACACTGGCGGCACGGGGGGTCGATCTCCATCTGAAAACAAGAGGGCCACTGGATGCGCAGGGCGACACGATCCCCTGGAGAGAAGCCTTGGGATGACCCGTTCGACCCACGTCGTGCCTTCTCTCCGACGCTCACGACACGACCCCAGGATTCGTGGCCCAGGTACACGCGCGGTGGTGTGGGCAGCACCGCGATGAACGACCGCGGATCGATATCCTGGAACATCAGGTGTACGTCTGTGCCGCACAGCCCACACTCCAGATTCGCGACTTGGACCCAGTTGGGGCCCGGCAGCTCGGGGATGGGGACTTCCCCGTAGTTCACCGGGGAGAGACGGCCAAGAGCCACGTCCTTGCGGACCTTGCCGAGCGCCTGGACGGCCATGGCGCGGGCTACGTCGCGATCGAAATACAGGCCTTGCACGGCTGCCCGGCCGCTGGGTCCTGGGCCGGCCGGCGGCGGCGCGGCGCCTTGCACACGGCAGCGACGGCCGCCGCCGCCCCACAGGCGGCGGCGATGCGGTCTATCTCGTCGGCCGACACCAGCAGGCTGGGCCTCAGGACGACTGTGTGGCGCGCGACAAGGCCGGGCACGGCGAGGACGCCCTCGGCGGCCAGAGCCCGGCAGAACGCGTGCGCCACCCTTTCGTCGCCCACGTCCAGCGCCAGGAGCAGGCCGAGGCCGGACACATTCCTCACTGTGCCGGGATCGGCCCTCACCAGTGAGGAGAGTCCCGTCTCGAGCCGCGCGCCCATCTCGGCCGCGTTGGCCCACGGACGCTCGCGTTCGTAGACGTCGAGCGCCCGTGCTCCGACCACACAGCCGACGTCCGACCCCCCGAACGTCGACAGATGGATGAGGGGGTGCTCGTTCAAGAAGTCCTGGAGGTCCGGCCGGAAGACGGTAGCGCAGATGGGGAACACCCCTGCAGCCACGCTCTCGCCGAGCACCAGGATGTCTGGGACGACGCCCCACCGGCCGTACGCGAACCGGGTGCCGGTACGACCCAAGCCCGTCTGCGTCTCGTCGAGCACCAGCAGCGCACACCTCTCACGGCACATCCGCTGAAGCTCGCGCAAGTAGGAGGCCTCGACGCAGCGGCAGCCGTTTTCGGCCTGCACAGGCTCCAGGATCACGGCGGCCGTATTGGCGCGCAGCGCCCGGTCGGCCGCCGGCAGATCGTTGAAGGGCACCGTGACGACGTCCGGGATCAGCGGACCCATGCGTTCCTTGCCGGGTTTCTCCGAGAGCGACAGGGCGAACCCGGTGTGGCCGTACCAGCCGCCGCCTACAGTGACCAGTCCCGATCGCTCAGTGCAGGCACGAGCCAGCTTGCAGGCGAAGTCCATCGCCTCGCCACGCGAGACACTGAACATGACACAGCCCAGATCGCCGGGAATGAACTCGATGAGGCGCGCCGCGAAGTCCGCTTTCTCCTCTGAGATCAGCGGGAAGTTGCCTTGATCGGTGAGCCGCACGGCCTCGCGCAGACCATCGATGACGTCCACCGGGCGGCGGCCGAGGTTGTAGACGCCGCCGCCGCTGACGCAGTCGATGTACTGCCTGCCGTCTGCCCCGGTGACACATGAGCCGCCGCGCTCCGCCTCGACGATATCGAGGCCTGCCGCCTGCAGTTCCTCGACTTGGGCGCGCCCGAGGACCGACGCATGGCGCGCAAGCCGCTCCTCCATCTGAGACGTGTCCAGGCGCAACGCGCCGCCCTGTGATGCTCCGGCGCTGGTCACGGCTTCTCCGGCCTCCGCTCTTCCTTGCCCGTCACCATGCGACGGACGACTGCAGGGCTGTCGGCCAGACGGCGCGTGCCGCGGGCCGCGGCGTCGACGCCGGCGGCCACCCCGTCCATCACCTTGCCGGCGGCCACGCCCACCACTCGACCCCACATGTCCGGGTCGCGCAGCTCGGCCTTGCCGCGCGGCAGGCCGTCCTTGGCTTTGGCGGCCCCGGACTCCGCCGCGTGCGCCGTCTTCTGCGCGGCCTGGGTCGCCGTGCCGGCGGCGACAGCCGCCTTCTCGCGCGCGGCCGGCCCGGCACGGCGCGCCGTCTCCGGCAGCGTGCGACCGGCTTCAATCGCAGCAGGCACGGCCTTCCGGGCCGCCTGAGACGCCCGAGCGGCCGCGGTCGCCGCCGTGCGGACCGCAGCGACCACCGGCCGCGGCAGACGTTCGGCGACTTTGCGGCCGGCCCCGCCCACGGCACCGGCCGCCTGACCCGCCGTGACGCATGCCGCCTTCCTGGCGCGCCCGTACGCCGGTCTGACGACCGGACCCAGCGCGCGGTCGGAGACGGCCCCGGCCTTCAGGAGGCCGCCGGCCATCTTCTGCAGTCGTGGCTCGGCCTTGTTGCCTACGTCCTCCACCGTGCGCAGCAGACCGAACAGCCTGATCTGCACCATCTCGTCGTTGAGCAGCGGCAGCACACCGGGCACCTTGGCTGCCGGCATGGCCAGCGGCATGAGCCAGCGTACGGAGTGGACAGCCGCGCGGATGGCGCCGATGACCTGTCGCATCTCCTGCTCATCTACCGTGAGCGGCAGCATGAACCGCATGACCTGGGGAGCGTTGCCCGAGTAGGCTGCGAAGACACCCTGCTTGCTGAGAGCGTCGCTCATGAGGGGGCCCATGAACTCGTGCACGTACTCGACACCCACCATGAGTCCCAGTCCGCGCACCTCCTTGATGAAGCGCGGGTTCTCCGTCTTCACCGTTTCGAGCGCCGCCACAAGTTCCCGGCCACGCGCCTCGGCGTTCTCCCAGAGGCGCTTCTCCACCAGCTCGTCCAGGACCGCCAGCGATACCCGGCAGCCGATGTCCGACCCGCCAGTGATGGATGCATGGAACCAGGGTTCGCTCTCGACCGCCGCCACAAGCTGCGCGCTGCTGCGGTACAGCACGACCGCGTTCGGATACAAGGAGCCGGCCAGCGACTTGGCCAGCGTCATGATGTCCGGCACCACTCCCGAGTGCTCTGCCGCGAACAGCTTCCCCGTGCGCCCGAAGCCGGTCTGGATCTCATCGAAGATGAGCAGTGCGCCTCGCTCGTCGCAGAGGGCGCGCAACCCCCGCAGGTACTCGTTCTCCGCCACGAAGATGCCCGCCTCGCCTTGCACCGGCTCGAGGATCACGGCGGCGGTGTCCTGCGTGACCGCCGCCTCAGCCGCGCCGAGGTCGTTGAACGGCACGAAGTCGAAGCCGGGCGCCAGCGGCTCGAAGAACTCGCGGTAGTGCGCCTTGCCGTTCGCCGAGAGGGCCAGGCCCGTGTGGCCGTGATAGGCCTTGTGCATGGCCACTATCCGGCTGCGGCCCGTGGCCACGCGGGCGAGGCGGATCGCGCAGTCGATGGCGTCGCCGCCGCCGGCCGCGAAAATCACCCGGCCCAGGTTGCCGGGCGCCAGGGCTACCAGCCGCTCGGCCAGCTCCACGCGCGCAGGCGAGACCAGCATCGTGGTGCCCATGTCCAGCCCCTCGTCGAGAGCGGCCTGCAGGGCGGCCAACACGACAGGGTTCCGCCGACCCACGTTGAAGCATCCGGCGCTCGTGAAGCAGTCGATGTACGGACGGCCGCTCCCGCCATCCATGAAACCGATGCCGGACCGCTCGTTCTCCAGCACGTCGAGATGGCCGGAACGCAGATAGTCCATCTGCCCGCGGTTGATAGAGCGCGCGAAGCGCTCGACGACCTGATCCTTGTGCAGCGCCCCTGCCCGCGCATCCGCCCGCAGCACGTCGGCCGCTGGATCGCCGCCGGCCGGAGCGCTCACCGCGACCGCCCGTATCTACCGATCACGCTCGTTCGTCCCTCCACCAAGGACTCCCCCGAAACGAGGCTGCTCGCCAGGCGCGCCAACGTCGCCCACGCGAGCTTGTCTAGCATACTGCGCGCCTCGCAGGCTGGCCACACGCGTGGAGAGAGCGCGACGCATGCGGGGGGCAGCATGTGTCTCACGGCACGCCCGCACCGTCTGGGCCGCGCAGCTCGAGCAGCTTGCCCTTGAGATCGGCTTCAAGCTGCCCCAGCTCCTCTTCGGCCCGCTGCCGGCCGGCACGAGCCTCGCTCTGGATGCGCAGGGTCTCCTCGAGCGTGGCTACGAGGTCGTCGTTGACCTTCTTCAGCGTCTCGATGTCCACGACGCCGCGCTCCGTCTCCTTGGCGACCTGACCCGATGTCCTGCGCAGCATCTCGGCGTTCTTCGCCAGCAGCTCGTTCGTGGTGTCCGAGACCTCTTTCTGCAGCTCGAGCGCTCGCTGCTGCCGGTACAGGCTGATGGCGATGACGATCTGGTTCTTCCACAGCGGCACCGTTGTCATGATCGAGCTCTGGATCTTCTCGACCAGGCTCTGGTCGTTGTTCTGGATGAGTCGTACCTGCGGGGCGGTCTGGATCGAGATCATGCGGGTGAGCTTGAGATCGTGGAGGCGGCGCTCGAAGCGCGCCACCGACTGCTCCAGGTCGGCCAGTCGCTGCGTGGCCATGGGGTCGTCCGAGGTCCGCGCCTCCACCTCGAGCTCGGGGAGCCGCCGCGTCTTCACGTCGCGCAGCAGCTCTTCCCCGGCGGCGATGTACAGGTCGAGCTGCTCCAGGTAGTCGAGGTTCAGCTCGTACATCTTGTCGAGGACCGTTATGTCCTTGAGGAGCTCCATGCGCGCCCGCTCGAGCGACGTGAGGATCTTCTCGATGTTGGTCGACACCTTCTCGTACCGGGTCACGAAGCGACTGAAGGCATCCACGAACTTGCCGACGATGGGGATCTTGCGCAGGGCGGAGTCTCCGCCCGACAGCGAATCCACGTCCAGCTCCTTCACCTGCGTCACCAGGTCGCCGATCACGGTGCCCACGTAGCCGGTGTCCTTGGTGCGGATATCCATGAGCAGCGAGTCGGCGAAGCCGGCGATGCGGCTCTGCGCCGGCAGGCCGAACTGCAGCACCTCCTGGGCGTCGCTCACATCGACGGCAGCCATGATCTGGTCGGCCTTGACACGCTGCTCGGGCGCCAGCTTGGCGTAGGGAGTCAGGGTTTGAGGGGGAGCGGCGGTGGCGGGCAGGTCGGTCGTGTCCATCACGGACTCTCTCCTCGCTCGTGAGGTCTAGCGCCGACCGCCGTGCCGGCGGCCGACGTTCGGACTTGCCGTACAGGATACTCCCGCCGCCGCCCCGCCGCGCGGAACGGCTGCAGAGAGCGCATCGCCGGGCCGCCGGGCCGGGCGTTCGACCGACGCCGACGGCTCAGACGCCGGTCGCCTTCACCAGCTTGCGGAGCCCGGCGGCAGCGTCCTTGCGCGCCAGGAAGATCAGCCGCTCCACGCAGCGCGTGGCGCCGACGTAGAGGAGCGCCCGGGCGGTGTCGTCGCGGGCCGTCACGTCGGTGATGATGACGGCCCGCGCCTCCAGCCCCTTGAAGCGATGGATCGTGGCGCAGCGCACACGGGCAGCGGACTGGTGCTGGGACCTGCGCCACTCATCCAGGTCCAGTCCAGCCGAGTACTGCACGACCCAGCCCAAGCGATCAGGCCACGGCTGCTGGCCGTTCAGCCGGGCGCACGCGGAGCGCGAGTCGGCGACCGTGCTGAGCACGGCGATGTCGCCCCACACATAGCCGGCTTCGTGCAGCTCCTCCAGGCTGCGCGCGAGCAACTCCGTCTGCGCGCCTTCATCCTGCCAGCTGCGGATCTCAGGCCGCTGATCCTCCTCGTCGCTACGCAGCACCCTGTAGCGACGCGGATCGACGCCGACGCAGGAGCAGGCGAGCCCGGCGACCGTGGGTGTATTGCGGCAGTTGGTGCTCAGTCCGTGTACCGGCCAGCGACCGTCGGGGTGGAACTCGTCCAACGTCATCGACCCGTGCTGCCGGTAGATGCGCTGATACTCGAAGTCGCCGAAGATGCGCCAGACACCGCGTTCCAGGCCACCGCGCACGCAGAGATCGAGGAACTGGAGGTACTCCCTGTTGAGGACGTCCTGGGCCTCGTCGACGACTATCTCGTCGAAGACGTACGCCGACTCGACCGCCGTTTGCCCCGAAACGGTCGCGGAGACAGCACCGCTTTCGCCGCTCCCCGCTCCGGCGCAGGCTTCCTGTTCCTCGAGCAGCGCCAGGGCAGCCGCCTCCGGCAGCTCGTTCAGCCAGAACGAGCTGTCCGCGTCCCGGCCGCCCGCGTCCATGCCGGCCACGTACAGCATGTGCTCATGCAGCGAACGCACGATCACGCCGGGACCCGACCCGACGCCGGCTGCCCCGCGACCCGAAGCGTGCCCACCGGCGCTGCCCGGGGTCGCCACAAGGGCGAGCGCAGGGGTCATGTCCTCCGGCATGCCGGCCGGCAGCAGCTCGTGCATCTGATCGGCCAGCCACATCCGCAGGGGCACGTTGAAGCACAGGAAGAGGACGCGGCGGCCGGCGACGGCTGCGCGCCGGGCCGCCTCGATCGCCAACAGCGTCTTCCCCGTCCCGGCGGGGCCGTCGAAGATGACCCGCGGGTTGCGGTCCATGGCGTCCAGAGCGGCGAACTGCTCCTCCGTGTAGCGGCGCATCTCGTCGTCGATGCGCCGCGCCCGTGAGCGCGGACTCTCGTAGATCTCGAAGTCCGGGCGCATGACGGACACGATCTCCCGGCACTGCGCGGGAGTCGGCTCGGCGTCTTCGGCCTGGAACGAGCTCACACGGTGTTCGACCATGTGCCGCCGGCCGTTCTCCAGTACTCGCGCCAACAGCTCCGCCAGCGAGCACGCCGCCATCGCCCGGCGGTCGATGACCTGCCACGAATGCCACTCCTCGCTTGACTCGCCGAAGTCGAGGAAAGGGAAGCAGACGGCCGACCAGAACGGCACGCCGTTGAGGTGCGGCCTGCCGCGCACCAGCCGGTCGCGCAGGCTGTGCATGGCTTCGGACGCCTGCTTGAAGGGCCCGCCGTTGTCTTCGCGGGCTTCCGGGCCGTCACCAAGCACCCAGACGCCCTGGCGACGGGCGACCCGATGCACGCCCTTGACTTCGAGCACCAGGACGCCCAGCCCGGGCGCCACGACGAGGAAGTCCACCTCGCCAGCCACCGCGCGGTTGTGTTCGGCGATGTCCAGCGAATGGAGGATCGTCCAGCCCGAGGTATCCAAGCCGCCGCGAGCGTGCCCGGAAGCGCTGTCGGAGACTCTGAGGGCCTCGTACACGGCGCGCTCGCCTCGGTTCACGTCTCTGTCGACGCTGGGCGGGATGAATCTCACCGGGTCCTCCTGTGCGTTCGCGCCGTATCTGCCATGTGGGCGCCGGGCCGGTCGGTACGGCCGCCGCCGTGCTGGGGTTTCCGTCCCCAGCGGCCGGTATCCTGCACACGTCGCGAACGGCCGCCGCAGGAGCATCGGCCGCACACCATACCCCGGCGGCTTGTCGACAG
>CAZIGT010000043.1:0-4741 GCA_964538465.1 uncultured Thermoleophilia bacterium
CCGCCTCCTGCAGCCAGGCGCGCAGATCGCGCAGTCGCGTCACCGGCATGGCACGCGACTCTATCCCCAGCTCCCGAAGCGCCTCGCGCGCCGCTGCCCAGCCTCCCTTGGCGCCCGCCTCGCCGGCTGCGCCTTGTGGCGCGCTCGCTCCGCTGGTGGCGCCTTGTGGCGTGCTCGCCCCGCCGGTGGCGCCCGCCCCTACGCTCTGGTCTGTCATGACCTGCCTCCTGACGCTCTCGTTCGCCGCTCCAGCCTACGCGAGACGCCATAACGAGTCAATCTGCGTTTGTTGCTTACGTGCACATGGCAACCGAGGCTCCGTTGAGAGCGTATACTGGACGTGATCGCAATGAGAGATTACGCCGAGACAGGACTGCTGGCGGTCGACTGGGCCAACACCCTCGACCCCGCCCTGCGGGACCCGGAACGGGTCCCGGACGTGGCCGCCCTGCGTCGTTTCCTGGAGGAGTGCGGCATAGCCGGCGACCCCACCGAACGCGACCTGGCGGCCTTCCGTGCGTTGCGCGACCGCCTCAGGCGGGCCCTCGCCGCCGACGATCCGGCGGATCTGGCCGAGGGCCTCTCGGAGATAGGTCGCGGGCTTCTGGCCACGCCCGTGCTGGAGCGCGACGCCGCCGGTTCGTGGCGCCTGGCCGCCAAGGCACCGGAAGGCTCACCGCTGATCGACCGCATGGCCGTCACCGGCCTCGATCAGCTCGCCGCAGTGATCGCCGTCCACGGACCTGAGCGGATAGGCACGTGCGCCGCCTCTCCGTGCGAGGACGTGTTCGTCGACACCACGCGCAACGCCACCCGGCGCTTCTGCTCGGCGCGCTGCGCGAATCGCCATCACGCGGCGGAGCACCGCGCGCGGCAGCGGAAGCGGCGCGCCACACCGACGGCCGAGTGATGTGCTCGCGGCGCGAACGAGCGCCGGCTGGCGAGCAGCGGTCAGGCCGGGTCGTCGCCGGCTGGCGCCACCGAGCGACGCGGTCCCGGCGCGAACCAGCGCCGGTCGCGGTCGGCGCTCAACCGTCCGCCTGATCCTTCGCGAAGCGCTTGGCCTTGGGCACCGCAGCGGAGGCGACGGATGCGGCTGAGGCAGCCGCTGAGGTTGCGGCGGACGCAGCCGTCGCTGCCGCAGAACTCGCGGCGGACGCAGCCGTCGCTGCCGCAGAAGTAGCGACCGATACGGCCGCCGAGGCCGCTGTCCGCGCCGCGCCCGCGCCTGCGCCCCCGCGACGCCAGAGGCGCGGCGCCCACCAGTTGGCCTTGCCCAGGTAGCACATGGCGGCCGGCAGCAGGGCCATGCGGATCAGGAGGGCGTCGAAGATGATCGCCAGTGCCATGCCTACACCGAGCATCTTCGTGGCCGACACGCCGGTGAACGCGAAGGCGCCGATGGCCACCACGACCAGCAGGGCGGCGCTCAGCACGACCCGGCCGCTGCTGACGAGACCCGTACCTATGCTCTTGCGTACATCCCCCGTCTCCTTCCATGCCTCGCGCATGCGCGTGAGCAGGAAGACCGCATAGTCCATGGTGATGCCGAACAGGCAGCAGAGGATGAAGATCGGGATGGTGTTGTCGGTAGCCCCGGTCGACGTGAACTGCAGCAGGCCCTCGAACGCGTCGCGCTGGAAGATGAACGACAGGCAGCCCCAGCTCATGAGGATCGTCAACCAGTTGACGGCCACCGCGAGCAGCGGCAGAAGCACGCTGCGGAGCAGGAAGAACAGGATCACGTAGCTGCTGACCACGATCCAGAGGATGATCCACGGCAGCATGCCGTAGAGGTCGTCGCCGAAGTCGCGGTCGGTGACCGGCGTGCCGGCCACCTGGATCGTGGTCCCGGACGGCGGGTCGAGCGCTTCGATGGCGCCCACGAGGTCGCGCGCTTCCTGCGAGGTGGGCGCCGCCTCGGTCGTCACCCGGAACAGCACGGCGCCCTTCCCCACGGAGCCCTGCAGGAGCTGCTTGAGCTGGCCGACCTGCGTGCGCGAGATCGTGACGCCCCCGAGCTCGATGGCGGAATCCGGGATCGAGCTCGGGTCGTTCAGGTACTTGCTGAACGCCGGCCAGAAGGCGGCCAGGGCGGCGGGGTCGTCGAGGCCCTCCATGTTGAACGGACTGATGACCGAGGCGACCCCCGGCGTCTTGGCCAGCGTCTGACCGAACGAGTAGAGCCGCGCCGCCGTCATGAGGTCGATCGTGCCGTCGCCCGTGTCCCAGGAGACCAGCACCGAGAGCGGCGAGAGCGAGTTCTGGTCGAACTCGCTCGCCAGGATGTCGGCGCCTCTGCGCGAGTCCGACGACTGCGGCAGCGACGCCGCCGACGGCATCCTGCCCGTCATGTCGAGCGCCGGAGAGGCGATCAGCAGGGCCAGCACGAGGCTGGCCACGAGCACGGCCCAGGGCCGCCGCAGCAGCGCCCGCGACCAGCCGGTCCAGAAGCGGCTCTTATGCGGCGGCCGCTGCGGCACTACGCGCAGCCGGTCGACGCGGCGGCCGAGCAAACCGAGCAGAGCCGGCATGAACGTGAGCGACGCGGCGACCGAGAAGAACACGACCAAGCCGCCGCCGATACCTACCGACTGCATGCCGGGCGACGGGTAGAACGCGAGGCTCACCAGCCCCACGACCACGGCCACGCCGCTGTAGAACACGGAGCGGCCGGCCCGGGCCGTGGCCTGCACGACGGCATCCTCGACGGATCTGCCGCCATGCAACTCCTCCCGGAACCGGGCCACGATGAACAGCGCGTAGTCGATGGCCACCGCCAGCCCGAGCAGGCTGGCGATGTTCATGCAGAAGATGGACATCTGCGTGGCCTGGGCCACCAGGTAGATGCTGCCGAGAGCGACCGAGACCGCCAGGCCGCCGGTGATGACCGGCAGCGTCGCCGCGACCACTGTACCGAACACCACCACGAGTGCCAGCAGGGCCAACGGCAGCGCGTACATCTCCACCTTGCGCAGGTCATCCATCGACGCCTCGCTCAGGTCGGCGTTCACGGCCGCCTCCCCGGTGAGGTACGCGCTGCACCCGGTTGAGCGTGTCGCCCGCTCCAGGATGGTGCGGATCTCGTCGACCTGCTGCTGTACCTCCTGCGCCGAGGTGTCGAACGTAAGCACCGCGACCGAGCTCTTGCCGTTCTTGGCGATGAGCTGTCCTGCCCCGCTTGTGGCATACGTCTGGACGCCCTGCAGGCCGGGGATGGCGGCCGCCGTGAGCTTGGCCAGGATCTTCGCTTCCTGCTTCTGGTAGGCGGCGCTCCTGGCGTCGAGATCGTGGCCCCGGAACACGACGACCAGCGTCGTCGAGCCCTGGCCGAGCTTCTCCTTGATGGCGTTCGCCGCCAGCTGCCCTGGGGCGTTCGGGTCGTCGAAGCCGCCGCCCTGCAGGGCATCGCCCAGATACGGTGTGGCGATGAGGCCGGCGGTGAACAACACCGCCCAGATCGCCACCACGAACCAGCGGCGCTGGTAGGCGAAGCGGCCCAGACGGCCGAAGACGGTGTGCTCGTCAAGGCCGGCCGGATCGCCGGACGGCGCCGGGTCGCGAGTGTCACGAGCGAGAGGTCCGCTTGGGTCGCCGTGAGGCGCGCCTGGCGGCCGCCTCATCGCGACCCGCGCCTTGCAGAGACCCTGCCCGGCGCCTTGAGGCCGGCCACGTACGCCTCGAGCACGCGCCGCGGGGCGGCACTGAGTGCGCCGGCCACCGGATCCAGGTTCACGGCGCCGATCGACACCACTCCTTGCACCAGGGCCCACACGCCGTACGCCATCTCAGTGAGCGACAGCTGGTCGGTGGCAACGAAGACCCCGGCCTCGGCGCCTTCGCGGAAGGTCTCGCCGATCAGGCGCGCTGCCTCCAGGCCCAACGTGGGATCGGTGTTCTCCGGCAGGCCGTGCTGCGCCGAGTTCAGGATGCAGCGCGCGTCGACCGGGTTCTCACGAGCGAAGTCCATGTATGCCACGCCGAGCTCCACCACGCGCTGGTCGGGAGCCAGGTCGCGCGACACGCGGTTCAGGTAGTCACTCAGCCTGCTCAGCGACTCCGCATAGAGGGCCGCCACGATCTCGTCGCGGCTGGCGAAGTACGTGTAGAGAGAAGCGGGGCTGAAGTCCGCGCGGCGCGCCACCTGGCGCAGCGTCAGCTCTTCCGGCCCAACCTCGAGCAGCAGCTCGCGGGCCACGGCGAGGATCTCCTCGCGAGTGTCGCGCCGGCGGCGCTCGCGGCGAGTCAGCTTGGGCTTGTCAGCCTCGCCGACGCTTGCCGCGGTTGCCGCGCCTCCGCCGGCGACAGGCTGGGCGCTCTGACCTGCGGGCGTTCCGTTTGTCATGCCAAACTCCGAACACCTGTCGTTCGAACAAACAGCGAACGACGCTTCGAACAGTGTTCGGTGATTGTAGGGACGGCGGCGCAGCGGCACAACCCGGCCGCGCGGGCGGAAGTACCCACTCCTGGCAACGCGACGTGCCGGCGCGGGCGGGAGTACGCACTCCTAGCGACGCGACGCGCCGGAGCGGCCGGGGTGGACCAGGTGCACCACCTCTACCCCGGCCTCGGAGAACGCCCAGCCGTAGGCCGTTCCTATCACACCCAGTCCGACTACAAGCAGCCTCATGACACCCCCCATTTCTTGGCGCGCTTAGATGGACTCACGACCACCTCAGCACGTCCGCACCACCTGGCCCCGCGGCAGGACGGAGACAGCCCACCTCTCCGCCCCCGCCTC
>CAZIGT010000043.1:4751-14775 GCA_964538465.1 uncultured Thermoleophilia bacterium
CCGTAGGCCGTTCCTATCACACCCAGTCCGACTACAAGCAGCCTCATGACACCCTCCTGCGCGAGACCTGCGGCTCGGCCCGTGCGCAACACCTGCACCCGCGGCGGGGCGGGGCGAGCGCACCCGTCCGTCCCCGCCTCCCTATGACCACAGAGCCGGCAACGGAAGGCTCTGAAGGCGCGGGCCGAAGGCAATGGCCTGTTCACAGAGGCAGACTACGAATCCCCGCACGAACCGGGGACCCGCGGCCTCAGCCAGTGTCCGTAGACCGGCGAAATCGGACGACGTGGGTGTCGCGGTGGCTTTGACCTCCACACCGACAACGCGACCGGAGGCATCCTCCAGAACGACGTCGACCTCGCGCCCCGCGTGCGTCCGGAAGTGGAAGAGGCGGACCGACACGGCGCTCCATGTCGACTGCCGGACGAGCTCGGAGACGACGAAGCTCTCCAGCGCCTGGCCGAACAGCATGGGGTCAGCAAGAAGGCGCGAAGCCTCCGCCCCGAGGACATGTATGAGGAGACCGGAGTCTGCGATGTGAACCCTGGGCGTCTTGACCAGACGCGAGTCCACGTTGACGGACCACGCGGGCAGCTTCAGCGTGAGAAACGCTATCTCGAGGAGGCCCAGGTACCGTCTGACCGTGGTCTGCGGCAGGCCCAGAGTGCGTGAGAGATCCGCCACGTTGAGGAGCGAGCTCGAACGCGCCGCGACGGCGGCCAGGAGGCGACGCAGATCGGGCAGACTGGCTATGTCGGCCACGTCGCGTACGGTGCGCTCGGTCACCGTGGTGACATACGACGAGACCCAGGCGGCCCGCCGGGCAGCTGACGGGCGAGCCACTGCCTCCGGGAATCCACCCATGCACACGATATCGGCGACCGCGTCACGGTCGACCATCGGCGGTGTCGCCCTGCCAGACGCCCCCAAGACCGTTCCCTCCCCATCACGGAACAGCCCCTCGATGATCGACTGCCGGATCCCCGCCACCTCGCTCCGGCTGAACGGCCAGAGGGTCACAAGCTCCATGCGACCCGCGAGGGTGTCCGCCAGCTTGGGCAGCAGAAGCAGCTGGGCAGAGCCGGTGAGGAAGAACCGTCCCGGCGCTCTATCCCTGTCGACGGCGGCTTTGATCGCCAGCAGAAGTTCGGGCACTCTCTGGACTTCGTCGAGAACGACCGGCCCCGTAAGCCCGCGTACGAAGGCCGCCCCGTCTCTCGAGGCGGCATCCAGGACATCGGCGTCGTCCATCGTGAGGTATACCGCCGGGTGCGCGCTCTCACACAGGGAGCGCGCCAGCGTGCTCTTGCCCGATTGCCGTGCTCCGATGAGCGCGACGACCGGCGTGTCGCCCAGCGCGGCCAGCAGAATGCCGCTGACATTCCGATGCACCATGCGCGAAGAGTACGTCGGTGGTGGTTGAAAATCAACCACTTGCTGGTCGAATATCAACCACCTCGCGGACGTACGTCACTGGACACGAAAGCGGCGCCGCGTCTCACCAGTGCGTCGGCGGCGCCGCGTCTCACCAGTGCGTCAGCGGCGTCTCAGCCGGTGAGCAGCGCTTGGATCCTCTGCATGAAGTCGTTGATGTTGGCGGCGTACTCGGGCGAGCCGTCGATGGACACGAGCCCGCTGGAGACGCCCTCGATGAAGCCGACTTCCTTGTTCATCACAGCCAGCGCGCCGTCCACGCCGTGGAAGCGCAGGTGCACGAACGGCCGGCGACGCTCGTAGAAGCCCCGGCCGGCCTTGCTGAGCCCCGCGCGCACGCGCAGGTAGGCCGCTATGCCCTCGGGCTCCACGCTCATCTGGTAGACGCGCTCCGGCTGGCGCTTGGTCCAGCGCACCATCTCCGGGTCGCCGCCCTTGTTGTACTGACTGAGCGCCGTGGTGATCATGTACAGCGTCATCTTGACCTTGAGGCGGCGCTTGTCCGGGTCCTTGGGCTGCGCGCTCGGCAGCATGAGCTTGAGCGCGAGCAACAGTTGCAGGACTTTGGCCAGCAGGCCCGGCTTGGTGATGCCCTTGATGCCGGGCAACACCGTCTTGCCGGCGAAGAAGTCGTTGAGCTTCTGCAGGGTGGCGAAGGTGAACGTGATGTTCGGCTTGGCCGCGCCTGCCCCGGCAGCGTGGTCGTAGATGCCCTGCTCGACCCGGACGGTACCGTCGTCGATGACCATGTAGGCGGCGACCGGCTCGGCGGTGCCCGGGTCCTTGACCAGGAACTGCACCACCGCGTGCACGCCGCTGAAGCGCTTGTTCATGGCGCGGTCGTCTTCCACGATGACCCTGGCGACCGGCAGCGCCGCGCGCAGGAACAGACGTGCCCGTAGCACCTGACGGTCCGGCGGCGGCACGTGCGCCTCGGCGCCAGGGAACAGGGAGATGGGGGCGGCTGGGTCGGTGCTCATCAGACCTCATCCTCCCAGTCTTCGTCGGCCTCGTGCACAATGCCGAGCATGAGGCGCACCTTGTCGATGATGCCGTCGATGTCTATGCCGTAGTGGCAGTAGAGGTCCTCGGGGTAGCCGACCTCGCTGTAGCAGTCCGGCAGGCCGATCTTGGCGAGCGTGCAGGCCACGCCGCCCTGGGCGACCACGTCGGCCACGGCCGTCCCCAGCCCGCCGATGACGTTGTGCTCCTCGACGGTCACAATGCGGCCGGTCTCGCGGGCGGCCGCCAGGATGGCTTCCTCGTCGATGGGCTTGATGGTGTGCACGTTGAGCACCCGCACCGAGACCCCGTCCATCTCCTTCAGGATGGCGGCCGCCTGCGCGGCGTGGAACACGGCCACGCCGCAGCAGATGACCGTGATGTCTGTTCCGTCGGCGATGGGCACGGCCTTCCCGATCTGGAAGCCGTAGTCCTCGCTCGCGTAGTGCAGCGGCTCGAAGCCGCGACCCACACGGATGTACACGGGGCCCGGCCGCTTGACACAGGCGCGGACGGCGTTCGCTGTCTCGTAGCCGTCCGCCGGCACTATCACCGTCATGTTGGCCAGCGACCGCATGATCGCGATGTCCTCGGTGCAGTGATGAGTGGTGCCCGCCTGGCCGAAGGAGATGCCGCCGTGTGTGGCGATGATCTTGACGTCCAGGTTCTGGTAGCAGATGTCCGTGCGGACCTGCTCCAGGGCCCGCATACTGGCGAACGCCGACATGGTGCTCACGAACGGCAGCAGGCCGGCCTTGGCCATGCCGGCCGCCACGCCGAACAGGTTCTGCTCGGCGATGCCCACGTTGAACAGCCGCTCGGGAAAGCGCTCGCCGTAAACGCCGATCTTGGTCGACTTCGCCAGATCGGCGGTGAGTGCCACTATGCGCGGGTCCTTCTCACCGAGCTCGCAGAGCACATGCCCGTAGATCTCGGCCTGGGTCATCACGTTGGCGTCGTAGACGTTCCAGGTGGTGCCGGTGACCTCAGCCATGCCTCACGCTCCCTTCGTGGCCCGCTCGGCCTCTGTCTTCACGAGGCGCAGGCCGGTGGTCATGACGTAGGCGATGCCCGGCTTGAGGGCCAGCCAGTAGCGGCGGAAGTTGCGCCTGGCCTCGTCGTCCGTGGTCACGGTGCGCGATTCATAGGAGAGCAGGGTGCGGGTGGCACCGTACGGTCGCACCGAGAAATCGGCGACCGTCTTGGCGTAGCCGGGCTCGGCGAAGGAACGGAAGCCGTCGGCATCGGCGAACGCCCGCATGCCGAAGTCCTTCTGCCAGAGCTTCCCGATGAGGCCGGAGACGACCTCGTACGGCGGGTCCTCGCCGAGCAGCTTGAAGCCGTCCGGATGGTCCATGACCTCGGCGAAGCTGATCGACGGCGGGACCATCTCCGGCGCCGGCTTGCCCTGGATCAGGGCGGCGATCCGCTCGGGCGCCATGCGCAGGCCGAAGAGCGCGCGCACCAGCGGATCGCCCATGGCGTCAGTGCGGGCGATGGCGGCATAGGTCACGCTGGGTGCGGCCTCCACGATGGCGTGCCGCACTAGGTTCGCATCGAAGGCGGCCATCACCTGGTCAAGGATCATCGGCCGCGGCGTGACGTCCGCGCCGCCGCCCGGCCCGTTCGTCGCGGCGCCGGCCTCGCCGGCCTTCTTCTTGGCGGTCATCAGGCGGCCCTCTGGATCGATGCCTTGGCCTTGGCGGCAAGCTCGGAGTCGAGGCTACCGTAGTGCCACTTCACGTTGTTCTCCATGAAGTCCACTCCCTTGCCCTTGACGGTGTGGGCGATGATGACGGTGGGCGTGGGCGTCAGGGCGGGAGCGGCGCCGGCGGTGGGGGAGCCGGCCGGGGCGGTGGTGTCCGCCGGCCGCGCCGCCCGCGCCCGCGCATCCTCGATGGCCGCGCCGATCTGCGCCAGGTCGTGGCCGTCGATCTCCTTGACCTCGAAGCCGAACGCGCGCCACTTCTCGGCCAGCGGCTCGAGCGACATGACGTCTTCGGTGGCACCGTCGATCATGAAGCGGTTGCGGTCGACGTTGGTTATGAGGTTGGTCAGGTGGTAGTGGTAGGCGGCCATGGCCGCGTCCCAGACCGATCCCTCGTTGCACTCCCCGTCGCCCAGCAGGCAGTACGTGAGCCAGGGAAGGCCCTGGTAGCGGGCGCCCATGGCCATGCCCACCGCTATCGACAAGCCGTGCCCCAGAGAGCCGGTGGATGCGTCCACACCGGGCACCTTGTTGCCGTCCAGGTGCATGCCGAACGGGCTCTTGAAGTGGTTGAACTCGTGCAGCAGGTCCTTGGGGAAGTAGCCGCGGTCGGCCAGCACGCTGGCCAGGCCTACCCCGCCGTGACCCTTGCTGAGCACGAAGCGGTCGCGGTCCGGCCACTGCGGCTCCTCCGGCCGCACGTTCAGGTACTTGTAGTAGAGGGCGGTGAAGAGGTCGGTACAACTCAGCGCGCCACCGATGTGCGCACCGCCCGCCCAGGTCGTGACGTCGACCATGAGGCAGCGCAGCTCGCGGGCCTTGGCCTGCATGGTGCGGATCTCATCCGGTGAGAGCGGCATCAGCTCACCTCCTCGCTGGGCGGCTGGTCGGAGGCGGCCGGTGCTGCCGTGCCCGTGGAAGGCGCGGTGGGCGCGGAACCCTCAGGCGGCGCCTCGTCCGCAGGGGCGGCTTCGGCCGCCGCCGGCGGCGCCACAGCGGCCGCCGATGCCGCGTCGGCCGCGGGCGCGGCCACGTGTGACAGCCCCGGCTCGCCCGGCCGCGCGCCCTCGCGCTCGAGCGCCAGGAACGCATCTTCCACGATGTCCAGGGTGCGCTGCAGGTCGGCGTCGGTGTGCGCGGCGCTCATGAACCAGTTGTGATGACTGGTGAAGTACGCGCCGCGCTCCGCGCAGGCCGCCACGAAGCGCTGGTGCAGCATGAAGGTGGGATCGTCGGCCACGTACACGAACGGCATGCTCGGCAGGCCGGTCACGCTCAGCGTGTAGCCGTGCGCGGCGGCGATCTGCTTCATGCCGTCCGTGAGCTTGGTGCCGTACTCGTGCATGAGGCGCGGCGCGTCGAGGCGCTCGAGCTCGCCCCGGCACGCGAGCGCCGCCGCCATGGGCGCCGCCTGGTACCAGTAGCTGCCCGTGTAGAAGACCTTGGCGACCTCGCTCTTGAGGGCGTCCGTGCCCACGAGCGCCGAGATGGGATATCCGTTGCCGATGGCCTTGCAGAAGCAGATGAGGTCTGGCTTGAAGCCGAAGTACTCGTTGGTTCCGCGCAGGTCGTGGCGGAAGCCGCAGCGCACGTCGTCGATGATGAGGACGATGCCGTTCTTGCGGCAGAGCCGCTCGACGCCCATCCAGTAGCCGGGAGCCGGGAGCTCGCTCGGCGCGAACGTGGGATGGTGGTACGGCGTGGCGATGAAGCCGGCGATCTGGTCCGGGTTCTCGGCCAGCGCCCGCTCGAACGCCCCCAGGTCGTTCCACGGTATGCGGATCCAGTCGCCGACGTCGGCGTCCGTCACGCCGTGGTGGCCGCCGCCCTGCATCCACGGCGCCACGCCGTGGTAGCCGCCCTGTATGGCCACCATCTTGCGCCGGCCGGTGGCCGCGCGCGCGACCATTGTCGAGTAGTTGGTCGCGTCGCCGCCGTTCTTGGCGAAGAACGCCCAGTCGGCGATCGACACCATCTGGACCAGCTTCTCGGCCAGCTCGACCATCAGCGACGTGGGCAGGGCGAGCGTGTCGCCGCTCTCGAGCTGCCTGCGCACGGCGTCGTCGACCACCTGGTTGCGGTAGCCCAGCACCATGGGACCGTAGGCGCACATATAGTCGATGAACTCGTTGCCGTCGACATCGATGAAACGCGCGCCGTCGCCGCGCACCGCGTAGAACGGGAAGCTCATGGGAGACGCGAGCGGCGCCGGGCTGAAGTGCCCGTAGATGCCGCAGGGGATGACTTCGGCGGCACGCTCGAAGAGCGCCCGCGAGCGGGCCAGTGAATACGGCTGCATTGTGGGTTCCTTGTCCATGCTCGCTCCAGCCGCTACGACAGGTACTTGGGCACGCGGTCCAGCACCAGCCCAAGTGCATCGATCTTGCCGATCTGTCCCCAGATCTGCACTTCTCCGCGAACGGCCGCCACGAACGTGTCGAGCTTGCCGTTGAGGTAGGCGCTGGCCGTCTCGAGGTCGCGCAAGAGGATGAGCCCCGTGGGGCTCTGGACCTCGCCCTTGACCGGCAGCACCCTGTCTGGCCCCAGGACCAGGCCTACGCTGGGGCCATCCGGCAGCACCTTCAGGCCCAGAGCGCCGCCGCTGAGGGCGTGCCGCAGGTGCCTGCAATCGGGATCGCCGTCGAGCAGGATGGGAACGGCGTTGGCCGCCGTGTTGAGCGTGAGCCGCGTGTTGAGCGCCAGGTAGGCCGGGTCGGCGAGAAGCGCCTCGGTAGGCTTGAGATAGTAGGCCAGGCGGTCGGTGAGCTGCGTGAACTCCTTCTTGAGGAAACCGAGCTGCTTGAGGCCCTTGAGGGGGATCGGCTGTGCCTTGCCGTCGAACATCTTGTTGAGGTGCTTGAGCGAGACGAAGTAGAGCACGACTCTCGCCTCGCCCTCGTATGCGGCGGTTGCCTGGGCGGTCGCGGCGTTCGGGGCCGCTGCCTGGGCGGCCGCGGCGCCCGTGTCGGCCGCGACGTCACCGGGCACGGCCTCGGCCGGCGACGCGGCCATACCGGACGCAGCCTCTCGGACCGCCGGCGGGTCGCCCTTCCCCACCGTGCAGGCGCCGTCGGCGATGCGCACCCACGCGTCGGGACCGCCGCGCACCACCATCTGCACGGTGATGCGGTGGCCCTTGACCAACTCTGCCATCTCCGGATCGTGGTGCACCACATCTTCCAAGTTGGGGAGCACCGCGTGGAGGTTAAGACGAGCGCGCACCGCTTCGAACTCAGCGCCCCGGCCGGCGGCGCGCCGGCGTTCCCGGCGGCGCGCCCGTCCGCGCGCCTCGCAGCACGGCGCCCCTGCGGCTCCGGCACCGCTCCGGCGCGCCTTCACGCGGTCGCGCATGCTCTTGTGCGAACGGTCGCTCATCGGCCCGCCCCCAAGTTCTGTTCGCCGCTCATCCCGACCTCCAGAGAGCGTGTTCGGCGCGCGGGTCTCGCGCACGTCATCTCTTGGCATCGTACGTGACAAGGCGGCACGCGTCCACGCTCGCAGACTCCGTTACAGGGGGTGGCGGCACTCGATCCACGCTCGCGGATCCGTGCGCAGCGCTGAAGCGTCACCTCGTCCGTACGAGCGCGCCCGGCGTAGCCCCGGAGTGACCGGACCGTGTACGGTAGCAACGGAAGTGACCATCGAAACCCACAAGCCGTGCGTGCATCCAACGGCCTTCCCCGCGTGGAGGCGGGCGTGAGCGTCACCATCTACGCTCTCACGGACGCGAGGGCGGAAGCGTGAGCGGCTCCATCTCCGCTCGCACAGACGCGAGGACGCGCGCGTGAGCGGCGTCCTGCTGGCCCTGTTGGCGAGCGTCGCGTGGGGCACCTCGGACTTCCTGGCCGGCGTGGAGTCGCGCCGCACCACGTTCTGGGCGGCCGTGCTGATCAGCCAACCGGCCGCCCTGCTGGGTGCCGCCATCGTACTGGCGGTACACGCGGAGGCCCCGCCGTCGATCGCCTACCTCTGGCCGGCCATGCTGGGCGGCATCCTCTCGGCGCTGGCGGCATTCGCGCAGTACCGCGCCCTGACGCTCATACCGATGAGCCTGGTCTCCCCGCTGTTCGCTGCGGCGGCCGTCGTGCCGGTGCTCTGGGGTGTCGCACACGGCGAGCGGCCCAGTCCGCTCCAGGCGACGGGAATGGTGCTGACGCTGGCCGGGATCGTCCTCATCTCGCGCCAGGGGCCGGAGGCGCCGGGCGAGCCGACCATGGAGGGGCCGGCGGTGGTGGAACCGGCCGCGGTCGAGCGGGCTGCCGCGGATCCGCCCGCCGGTGACCCAGCGGCCGCGGAGCCGGCGACCAGCGCCGCGGGGCCGGCGGCCAGCGCGGAGGGGCCGGCGGCCAGCGCGGAGGGACCGGCGACCGTGCCGGCGGCCGCCGGCAGCTTGTCCACCCATAGTGCCAGCGTGGTTGGCGCGGCGGTCCGCAGCGCCGCCGTGTGCACGAAGCCGCCCGGCATGACGCCGGCGCGAGCACGCCGTGAGGGCATCCTGCTCGCGCTGGCCGCCGGTATCGGCTTCGGCCTCCTGCTGGTGTCTTTCGACTACGGCGGAGACGCCGACGAGTACTGGACCGTCTCCGCCGCGCGCCTTACCGCCGTGCTGGTGGTCCTGGCCACGATCGGCATGAAACGTCCGAGTCTGCAGCTACGCCGCACCTCCGTGCCGGTGCTCGTCCTTGTCGGCCTGCTGCTGGTCGGCGCCAACGTGCTCTTCACGGCGGCCAGCACGCGCGGCTTCCTGAGCGTGGTCGCCGTCCTCGGCTGGCTGAGCCCGGCCTTCACCGTCGCCTACGCGGCGATCTTCCTGCACGAGCGGCTCCGGCCTCTCCAGTGGCTGGCGGCCGCCTCAGTGTTCGCCGGCGTCGTCTGCCTGGCGGCCGGCTGACGCAGGCACCCTCCCCTAGCCTCAGGAATCAAGCAGTGCGTCGGCGATGCCGATGCATTCCGAGAGCGCGCGACGACCGGGCCGGCCATCGTCACATTCCCGGCGCCGACGCCCGAGTGCCGGCACGTGAACGCGACCGCAGGTCGCACACCCAGAGGGAGGTCCCATGGCATACGGCAAACGACTGGTGGTCGCTGCGCTCGTCGCAGTGCTCATCGCGAGCGCGGTGGCGTTGGTCCGCACCGCCGACTCACACGCGTACACCATCAGTGTGCCGACCACGTCGGTCGAGCTCACCCCCGCCGCCAACAGCCTCGGATGGGGCCACGCGCCCGTCACACTGACCTTCACGGTCCAGTGGGAGGGCCTCACGGTCAACACCGGCGCCGAGAGCGGAGGAGTCACGGGCGACATCCCGCTCATCACGTACTACCGCTTCGGCGGCGCGGCGGAGGATCCCACCGGCTACTCCACCTACGACCCGGCCAACAAGCCTGTCGTCTCCACCGAGGGGAGCACGGTAGTCTGGTTCTACTCAGTGGGCATGCCGGCCTCGACCGGTGAGACGGTCCAGATCCCGCTGCCGGTCGAGACGCCGAAGAGCGTCACGGTCAACCTGGACACCACGGCGCCCACGACCACGGCCACGGTGGACCCCACCCCGAACGCGAAGGGCATCAACACCACCGGCGTCACGGTGACGCTGGCCGCCATTGACGCGCTGTCGGGCGTGGACAAGACCTACTACCGGCTCGGTGATTCCGGTGACTTCGCCGAGTACGCCGGCCCGTTCGCCGTCTCCGCCGAGGGCACGACGAACGTCTCCTTCTACTCCACCGACAAGGCCGGCGGCGCAGAATCGCCCAAGAGCGTCGCCGTGGTCATCGACCGTACGCCTCCGAAGCCCAAGCCACTGAAGGGGTACAGCACCGTGGTCGCGAGCCCCGGCGGCGCCGCGAGCATCTTCTACACGCTCCACGCCTCCTCCC
>CAZIGT010000043.1:14785-15551 GCA_964538465.1 uncultured Thermoleophilia bacterium
CACTCCCAGGCCAAAGGTGGCCGCGGACCGCGAAGCCTCACCGCCCGCCGCCCGCGCCGCCGGCGCCACGGCGCCGCCCGCGATCGCCGTCGTGCCCCCCGCCAACCCGACCCGCCCCACGGCCAACGTCACGCTCAGGATCCTCCGCGGGAGCCACACCATCAAGACCGTCGCCCTCGGCACCCAGGCGACGAACCGGCGCCTCAAGGCGCGCTTCACTGCGCCCACTCAGCCGGGCGTGTACCGCTATCGCATCCTGGCCAAGTCGTCCTCGGGCCTCAAGGGCAAGTACATCAAGGGCCGACTCGCCGTGGGCGACCGCCCGTCCATCAGCATCCAGGGCGCGGCCGGCGTGAACAGCGGCCAGCTCGTGAGCGTGGACTACATCCTCGTGGACCCCTACGCTGCCACGGCGCACCTCAAGCTGCAGATCATGCTGCCGGCCAAGGCCGGTTCGGGCGGCGGCTCGGCCAACGCGAACAAGGTCGTCAAGTCGTTCGACCTCGGCACGCGCAAGACGAACGCGCTGGGCACGGCCACGTTCCGCTGCACGGTCGATCCCGGCCTCTACCGCTGGGCCTTCTCCGCGCGCGACAGCATAGGCGCGACCCTGCGCTCGGCCTCGAACCTGGTGTGGGTGTACTGAGCGCAGCAAGGCCGGGCGCAGCGAACACGAGAGCAGCGACGTTGACGGCCGCGAGCGGGAACCAGCATCGCTGACGCCCTTCAGGCACAGGAGCCACTGACGCTCGCCGGGAACGGCCGG
>CAZIGT010000044.1:0-15379 GCA_964538465.1 uncultured Thermoleophilia bacterium
CGGCGTCCTGGGGCCGACCGGTGTCGCGGCCATGGGGGGCGCCGCGCCCCGGGGCGCGCCGCCGGAACGGCCGAGCGACCCGGTCGTCGTGCCGCGGCCCGGTCATGCCGACCTGGGTGGGGCCCTTCTGTATCGCGCCACGGACCTGCGCGACGTGATCGAGCGTGCGAGCGCTCGCGAGACGGCCGCGCGCACGGCGTGTGGCGCCGTGGCGCGGCGCCTGCTGGAGGAGGTCGGCTGCCGGGTGGCCAGCCACGTCGTACGCATCGGTGACGTCGAGGCTGCGCCCGGCGACGCGGCATCAGTCGTGGCGGCGGCCGAGAGGGTCGACGCCGATCCCGTTCGCTGTGCCGACCCAGGGGCGAGCGAACGCATGTGCTCGGCCATCGACGAGGCGGCGGCGCGCGGGGACACGCTCGGCGGCGTCTTCGAGGTGCTGGTCGAGGGCTATCCGGCCGGAGTCGGGAGCTACGTTCAGGCCGACCGGCGCTTGAACGCCGTTCTCGCCGCAGCTCTGATGAGCATCCCGGCCATCAAGGGCGTGGAGGTGGGACTCGGCTTCGCCGCCGCGGGCCGGCTGGGATCGGCTGTCCACGACGCCATCGACTGGAGCGTAGAGCAGGGCTACCGTCGCGCTGGGAACAATGCCGGCGGCATCGAGGGGGGCATCTCGACCGGCGAGACCATCGTGCTGCGTGCCGCCATGAAGCCGATCGCCACGTTGCGCACCCCGCTACGCAGCGTCGACATGCGCTCTCACGAGGCGGTGGATTCGCGCTTCGAGCGCAGCGACACGTGCGCCGTGCCGGCCGCTGCGGTCACGGGCGAGGCCGTCGTCGCGCTCGGCCTGGCCGATGCGCTGCTGAGCCGTTTCCCGGCCGCACACGTTGAGGAGCTCGCGGCGGCCGTGCAGGCGGCTCGCGAGCGCGACCTGCACGCCTGAGGCTCGCGGTGGGCGGTCGCGGCGCCTCGATAGCGTTCGTCGGGTTCATGGGCTCGGGCAAGAGCCGTGTGGGCGCGGCGCTGGCTCAGAGGCTGCGGCTGCCGTTCGTCGACACGGACGAGCTGATCGTCGAGCGTCACGGCCCTATCGACCGCATCTTCGCCGAGCAGGGGGAGCCGGCGTTCCGACGGGTTGAGCGCGATGTGGCCGTGCAGGCCCTGGCGGATGCCGTCTCAACGAGCACGGTCTTGTCGCTCGGCGGTGGAGCGGTCACATCCGTGGACGTGCGGAATGCTCTTGGGGCTCTGCCGCACGTGGTGTGGCTCACGGCGCCGCTGGACGTGCTGTTCGCGCGCGCGGCCGGAAGCGAGCGACCGCTCGCCAGAGACCGGGCCGTCTTCGAACGCCTGCTGAGCGAGCGGCGGCCCACCTATGCCGCAGTGGCTACGGTGCGGGTGGCGAACGACGGCGACCGGCCCGTGGACGACGTTGTCGACGAGGTGGTGCGCAGATGCAGCCTATTGGAGGCGCGGGCGTGATTCGCGTGCCGGTCCAGAGCGGGCAGCGCGACTACCAGGTGCTCGTGGGCAACGGTGCGCTGCACGAGGCCGCCTCCGATCTCGCCGCTGTCTGCTCCGGAGGTGCGGCGATCGTGGTGAGCGATGCGAACGTGGCGCCGCTGTACATGGCCCCCGTGTGCGCCGCGCTGCGCGATGCCGGCTGCGCGGCGACCGAAGTCGTCCTGCCGGCGGGCGAGGCCCAGAAGTGCCTGGCGCGCGCCGAGGAGCTGTTCGGCGTCATGTATGAGCGCCATCTCACGCGGGCGGACACCGTCGTGGCCCTCGGTGGCGGCGTCATCGGCGATCTCGCCGGCTTCGTCGCTGCCACGTATCTGCGCGGACTGCGCCTCGTCCAGGTGCCCACCACGCTGCTGGCGCAGGTCGACGCCGCGGTGGGCGGCAAGGTCGGCGTCGACTTCCGCGCCGGCAAGAACCACGTGGGCACCTTCTACCAGCCGTGGACGGTCCTGGCAGACGTGCAGACGCTGGCCACGCTTCCCGCACGCGAGCGCCGTAACGGCGCAGTCGAGGTGGTCAAGTACGCTCTCTTGGCCGGCGGGGAGACCATGACGCTCATCGAGGGCGCTCTGTCCGGCGCGCCGGTCACTGGTGACTCCGCGCGGGATCCTGCCGGTCTGTGCCGTGAAGACGTGGTTGCCGAGTGCGTTCGCTACAAGGCGCGCGTGGTAGCGGCCGACGAGCGCGAGGAGTCCGGCGAGCGTCATCTGTTGAACCTGGGGCACACCATTGGACACGCTGTGGAGGCCGCAGGGCGCTTCTCACGCTACTCGCATGGCGAGGCCGTGGCACTGGGGCTGCACGCCATGCTGTGGCTCTCAGAGCGGCTCACGGGTCTCGACGCGGCTGACGCCGAGCGCGCCACCCGCCTGCTGGCGGCGGTTGGCGCTCCCGACCGTCTGGCAGAAGTGGACGGCGATACGGTGGTCGAGCTCGTTGCCCGGGACAAGAAGGCAGCGGGGCCCCAGATCCCGTTCGTGCTCCTTGCTGCCCCCGGTGCGCCGGTACGCAACGTGCACGTACCTTCGGAGTCGATCAAGGAGGTCGTGGAATGGCTGCAGCGGCCTTGAAGAAGCTGGCGCTCGTCCACGGGGTGAACCTCGACATGCTGGGCCGGCGGCCCCGCGAGCACTACGGCACGCTGACTTTGGGTGAGCTCGAGCAGAGGGTCTCCAAGTACGCGCGTGAGCGTGGGTTCTCGGTGAGCACGTTCCAGACGAACCACGAGGGAGTGCTGGTCGATCATCTCCATAAGCTGGCCGGTGCGGATGTCGACGCCGTCATCATCAACCCCGGCGCCTGGACGCACTACAGCTACGCCATCCGCGATGCGCTCGAGTTGGTCGCCGCGCCGCTGGCTGAGGTCCACCTCTCGGCAATCGACGATCGCGAGGAGTGGCGCCGGGTTTCTGTGATCGCCGACCTGGCCACGGTGCGCGTGTCCGGTCGTGGGCTGGAGGGCTATCTCGAAGCGGTCGACGCCCTGGCGCGTGAGGTCGCGGCGGGCCGCGCGCCACGCCGCAACCCCTCCAAGGACGACTGAGGGCTCCGACGATGACGAAGACGGGCAAGCGCACGGGCGGTTCGAACGGCAGTGGAGCATCCGCGGGCGGTGTGGCGAGCGCGGGATCGGCGAGCCGTGCGACGAGCGCCGGAGTCTTCACCGACCGTGTCGACCGGCTCCGCCGGACCCTCGCCGCCCGTGGTCTCGACGCGGCGCTCATCAGCGACCCGCACGACGTGCGCTACCTGTCCGGCTTCCGCGGCGACGACACGGTGATCGTCATCGGGGTGGGACTGGCGCTCATCTGCACGGACTCGCGGTATTGGGCGCAGGTGAACGAGGAGGTTGTCGGCTTCGTCCTTGAGAAGACCGAGGAGTTGCCCGCCGACGCCGTGAATGCCCTGCATCGCGAGGTCGGCGACGGGTGCGTGCTCGGCTTCCAGGGCGGTGTCATGACGCACGCGGACTGGCGCGTGGTACGTCGCCGCCATCGCGGCGGCCTGCGCGACCTGCGTGACGCTGCCCTGCGTCTCCGCATGGTCAAGGACGAGGCGGAACTGCGCCTCATGGCGCAGGCGGCGGCGATAGTGGACGAGGCCCTGGAGCTCACACTTGCCGAAGGCCTCCGTGGACGTACCGAGGCCGAGGTAGCCTGGAGCCTCGAGGCCAGGATGCGCGACCTGGGCGCAGAGGGCCCGTCGTTCGACACCATCGTGGCCGCCGGGCCGCGCGGGGCGCTGGCGCACGCGATCCCCGGCGACCACGTGATCGAGCGCGGCGAGATGGTGGTGATCGACGCGGGTGCGCGTTACGGGGGCTACTGCAGCGACATCACGCGCAGCGTGTGCGTGGGTGTGCCGACCAGCAGGCAGCGCAAGGTCTACGAGATCGTCAAGCGGGCGCAGGAGGCCGGCCTCGCAGCGGTGCGTCCCGGGGTCAACGGCCGCGCAGTGGACGCCGCGGCGCGCGCCGTGATCGAGGAAGCCGGGTTCGGCGAGCAGTTCGGCCACGGTACGGGACACGGTGTCGGCCTGGAGATCCACGAACTGCCGCGGCTGGGCAAGCGGCGCGGCGATCGTCTGGATGTCGGGATGGTCCACACCGTCGAGCCGGGCATCTATCTGGAGGGCGAGCTGGGAGTGCGCATCGAGGACACGGTGGTGGTGACCGTGGCCGGCTGTGAGCGGCTCACACTCTCGCCGAAGACCTTCCGCACCGTTGCATGACCGACGCAGTGGGTCATCACCGGTGCGCATCGCGGGCGCGCTGGAGGCCCTCCATGGCCGGTGTATGCTATGCAGTCTGACGATCCCTCCTACCCCTGAAGAAGAGCAGGAGTCCATGGCTGAAGTCATCTCAACAGCACAGTTCAAGAACGGCATGGCCATCGAGGTCGACGGCGAGGCCTTCACCATCGTCGAGTTCCAGCACGTCAAGCCCGGCAAGGGCGGCGCGTTCGTTCGGACCAAGCTGAAGAACCTCGTCACGGGGGCGGTCGTCGACCGCACGTACCGATCCGGGGAGAAGTTCACGCGCTTGCACACGCAGTCCCGGCGCATGCAGTACCTGTACCAGACTGAGACGGAAGTCGTGCTCATGGACGAGCAGACCTTCGAACAGGTCACGGTCACGCCGGACATGGCCACCGAGGCGCTGCGCTGGGTCGTCGAGAACGGCGCCGTCGACCTCATGGAGCTGGACGGCAAGCCGTTCGCCGTCGAGCCGCCCACCACCGTGGTCCTCGAGATCACGAAGGCGGAGCCCGGCGTGCGCGGCGACACCGCCCAGGGCGGCAGCAAGCCGGTCACTCTGGAGACGGGCGTGACCATCCAGGTGCCTCTGTTCATCGAGCAGGGCGAGCGTATCAAGGTCGACACCCGCACCGGCGAGTATCTGTCTCGCGCCTGACCGGCGCGGCCCGGAGGAGACCAACGTGCGCGAGCGTCGCATCAGGATCACGGACACATCGTTGCGCGACGCCCACCAGTCGCTGTGGGCCACGCGCATGCGCACGGCAGACATGCTCCCCATCATCGAGTCGCTCGACAACGCCGGCTTCCACTCGCTGGAATGCTGGGGAGGAGCGACGTTTGATGCGTGCCTGCGTTTCCTCGACGAGGATCCCTGGGAGCGTCTACGTGTCATCAAGAACCACGCCACCCGCACGCCGCTCCAGATGCTGCTGCGCGGCCAGAACCTGGTCGGGTACCGGCACTACGGCGACGACATCGTCCGCCGCTTCGTGTACAAGGCCGCCGAGAACGGTATAGACGTCTTCCGCGTCTTCGACGCGCTCAACGACGTGCGCAACTTCGAGACGGCCGCCGCAGCCATCAAGGAGACCGGCAAGCACTTCCAGGGAGCTGTGGTCTACACCCTCTCTCCGGTGCACTCGCTCGACCACTACCTGAGCGTGGCCCACAGCCTGGTCGACATGGGCGCCGACAGCATCTGCATCAAGGACATGGCCGCCCTCCTCTCGCCGTTCTACGCCGACCAGCTCATCCGGCGTCTCAAGGACGAGATCGCGGTGCCCATCCAGCTGCACTGCCACTACATCGGCGGCCTGGCTCCCATGACCTACCTCAAGGCCATCGAAGCGGGCGTGGACGTGATCGATACCGCCACCGTGCCCATGGCATTCGGCAACTCGCAGCCGGCCACCGAGATGGTCGTGACCGCCCTCATCGGCACGCCCTATGACTCCGGGCTGGAGCTCGAGAAGCTCTTCAAGATCGCCAAGTACTTCGAGGGCGTGCGTAAGGAGCTGGGTTTCGACCGCGGCGTCACGTCGCTCACGCATATGCAGGTCTATCAGCACCAGGTGCCCGGCGGCATGATCAGCAACCTGGAGAGCCAGCTCAAAGAGCAGAACGCGCTCGATCGGCTGCCGGAGGTCCTGGAGGAGATCCCCGTGGTACGAGCCGAGGTCGGCTTCCCGCCGCTCGTCACGCCGATGAGCCAGATCGTCGGCACGCAGTCGGTGCTGAACGTCCTCTCCGGCAAGCGCTGGCACATCGTGCCGGACGAGATGAAGGCGTACCTTCGCGGCCGCTACGGGGCGCCTCCCGGCCCCATGTCCCGGGAGATCGTCGAGAGGGTCCTCGGCGACGAGGAGCCCATCACGGTGCGTCCGGCGGAGCTCGTGAGCGAGACCGTCGAGGGGTACCACGAGGAGATCGGTGAGCTGGCCCGATCGGAAGAGGACGTGCTCAGCTACGCGCTGTTCCCGCAGACCGCACGGGCGTTCCTCGAGCGCCATCACGTGGGGCCGGAGGCCGACGTGTTCGGCACCCACGATCATTTCCTGGCGCGCGACGTGGGGCCGTCGCTCACCGCCGAGACCAGCGACCGCGTCAAGGACATCCTCGCCGTGGTCGAGTCGAGCGATATCGGCGAGGTCGTCATCGAAGAGGGAGACCTGAAGATCAGCGTGCGCAAGACCGGGGCGGAGAGCGCGGGCGCGGCTGAGCAAGGTAGCGCGCCCGCTCCCGCAAATGCACCGGCTGCCGGGGCGGCGGAGACCAACGGTCATCACGTGGTGCGCTCCCCCATGGTCGGCACGTTCTACCGGTCGCCCTCGCCGTCGGAGCCGCCGTTCGTCCAGGTCGGAGACACCATAAGGACCGGCCAGACACTGTGCATACTCGAGGCCATGAAGCTCATGAACGAGCTGGCCGCTGAGCTGGACGGGGTCGTGCGCGATGTGCGAGCGGAGAACGGACAGACCGTGGAGTATGGCCAGGATCTGTTCGTCATAGAGCCCATCTGACGGTTGGCCGCGCGGCGCTGCACCTCGGCGCGGAGGCGTCATCAGGGGCCGCAGTCCGGCAGCAGGGTCGTGCTGCCCTGTGGTGTGCCGGGAAGCATCCGGGGCTGATCGTGGCACGTCGTCCCAGCAGGAAGCAGGCGCGTCGCGACGCGCTGTTCGTGCTCTACCAGCGAGAGGTGCGCGCTGCGCAGCCGGAACAGCTCTACGCCGAGCTGCGTGCGCGTGAGGGCTACACCGTGGGTCCTTACACGGTGGCGCTGGTGGACGGCGTCACGACGCAGACGGCCAGGTTAGACGCGGCCATCGGGCGATACAGTCGTCAGTGGCCCGTGGAGCGCCTGGCGCCGCTCGAGCGCAGCCTGTTGCGCCTGGCGCTTCACGAGATCACGGCGGGCGAGGTGCCTCCTGAGGTGGCTGTGGACGAGGCGGTGCGCCTGGCGCGACGATACTCGTCGGACGAGGCAGGGGTGCTGGTGAACGGCATCCTTGGGGCGTACCTGCGCGATTGTGAACGGGGGGACACCGATACGGTCGATGACGCCCGAACGCCGGCTGGCGAAGCGGGCGGCATCATCGACCCCGTGCGGGATGTGTCCGCCGCCCCCGGCTCCCGCGAGGCGCGGACGGGTGAGGACGGAAGAGGACCGAGCGACGAGGGGAGCCGGGCGTGAGTCAGCAGGCGCAGCGGGAAGAGGAGGCGGCACTGGAGAGGGCGAGGGCGATCGCCGAGGAGCTGAAAGACATCGATGAGCGGCTGCGCGGCTCGACGTCATCGGAGGTGACCCTCACCCTGGTGGAGCAGGCGACTGAACTGGCCGAAGAGGCCGCGCGGCTGCTCGAGCAAGTGGGCCGCGCACAGCCGTGAACCGGGATGTCACCACGGCCTCGGCGGTATACCCGGAGCATCTCCGCCGGTTGACCGACGAGTACCTGCAGGGCCTCGACCTGCGTGCGGAGGGACTCCCGATTGGCCTGGCCGAAGCCATGCGCTATTCGCTGCTCGCCGGCGGTAAGCGCATACGGCCGGTGCTCACTCTGGCCGTCGCCGAGAGCCGCGGCCGGGAGCCGCGGGATGTGCTGCCCACCGCGGCCGCCCTGGAGCTCATCCACACCTACTCGCTCATCCACGATGACCTGCCTGCCATGGACAACGACGATCTCCGTCGCGGCCGGCCCACCTGCCACGTGGCCTACGGGGAGGACGTCGCGATCCTGGCGGGCGACGGCCTCTTCGCGGAAGCGTTCGGCTTGATCCTGGAGAGGCAGGAAGCCGAGCCGTCCGTGCTGGTGGCGGTCCTCAGGGAGATCTCCTTGGCCGTGGGCCTGCGAGGCATGGTCGGCGGGCAGTACATGGACGTCATCGCCGGCCGCACGGAGCAGGTGGATCTCAGGACGATGCACGCGCTGAAGACGGGGAAGCTCATCGAGGCAGCCGTGGCGTGCGGGGCGCTGCTGACGGCGGCCGCGACCACCCTGGTGGAAGCCTACCGCGCCTTCGCCGCCGAGCTCGGCCTCCTGTTCCAGATCGTGGACGACATCCTCGATGTCACAGGCGATCGGGAACAGCTCGGCAAGACCGTGGGCAAGGACGCTGCCGCGGACAAGCTCACGTACGTTGCCGAGTACGGACTTGACAAGGCGCGCGCGCTGGCGACGGAAGCTCACGAGCGCGCCCACGCCTCGCTGGCCGCCCTGCCCGGACGCACGGCCAGTCTCGCGGCCGTAGTCGACTACGTGTACTCGCGCGAGAGCTGACACCCAGGATCGCCCACGTCGGCGCCGGTCGTTTCGTGCGGGGGCCGGAGCGCGCACCGTCACGAGCGGACGAGGGACTCGGGGCGACCGAAGGGCCGGTAGTATACTGAGACTCCATGGATGGATCCTTGACCCTTCTGCCGACCATCTCGTCCCCCGCAGACCTCCACGACTTCTCCGACAAGGGACTCGTCGCTCTCGCGCAGGAGATCCGCACCTTCATGATCTCGTGCGTGAGCCGCACCGGTGGCCACCTCGCGGCGAGCCTCGGGGTCGTCGAGCTCACGGTCGCGCTGCACAGCATCCTCGAGAGCCCGCGCGATCGCATCATCTGGGACGTGGGGCACCAGTGCTACCCGCACAAGATCCTCACCGGGCGACGGGACGAGTTCTCGCTCGTGCGCCAGTACGGCGGTCTCTCCGGCTTTCCCTCCCGCGACGAGTCGCCGCATGATGTCTGCGGTACCGGCCACGCATCCACGTCCGTCGGATACGGTCTGGGCCTGGTGGAGGCGGCGCGCCTGGCGGGGACCGAGCAGGGTCATGTCGTTTGCGTGATCGGCGACGGCGCGTTGACAGGCGGAGTGGCGTTCGAGGCCCTCAACCAGGCCGGGCAGCTGCGCACACCGCTCGTGGTCGTGTTGAATGACAACGAGATGTCCATCAGCGCCAACGTCGGCGCTATGTCTCTCTACCTCAACCGGATCCGACTCGATCCCACCCTTACGCGCCTGCGCGAGGAGCTCGAGCACACGGTCGCCCGCATCCCGGCGATCGGCCCCCGTGCGTACAGCCTGGGTAAGGACGTCAAAGAGAGCATGAAGGCGCTTCTGGTGCCGGGGATGCTCTTCGAAGAGCTCGGCTTCGCCTATCTGGGCGTGGTGGACGGCCATGACATCCATGCGCTGAGGCAGAGCCTGCGTCAGGCCATCGAGGTGCAGCGGCCGGTCCTGGTCCACATCCGCACGGTCAAAGGCAAAGGGTATGAACCGGCCGAGGAACAGCCTGTCGAGTTCCACGGCATCGGACCCTTCCACGTGAGCAACGGCGAGAAACGGCACGCGGCGGTGGGTACCACGTTCTCCGGCGCATTCGGGCAGTCACTCGTGAGAGAGGCACGGCGCGACGAGCGCGTGGTGGCCGTCACGGCGGCCATGACCGAGGGGACCGGGTTGGAGCCGTTCGAGGCCGAATTCCCGGAACGGCTCTACGACGTAGGTATCGCGGAGGAGCACGCGGCTGTGTTCGCGTGTGGGCTGGCGCTGGGCGGCCTGCGGCCGGTGTTCGCAGTCTACTCGACGTTCCTGCAGCGGGCGTTCGACATGCTCATCCAGGACGTCGGCTTACAGCGATTGCCCGTGGTCTTCGCCGTCGATCGCGGCGGGCTGGTGGGCGACGATGGGCCCACGCACCACGGCGCCTTCGACCTCTCGTACCTGAGGCTTGTGCCGGGCATGGTGGTCATGGCGCCGTCCTCGCTTGAGGAGCTGGAAGCTATGCTGCACACGGCGCTCACCCTGGAGTGCCCGAGCGCCCTGCGCTACCCGCGTGGCCTAGCGGCGCCGTTCACTCCCGCAGCCGAGCCGACGTCCCTCGAGGTGGGTCGCGCCCGTGTGCTCGCCGAGGGTGAGCGAGTGGCTCTGGTAGGCATCGGCACGGGCGTCGGCCTCTGCCAGGAGGCGGCCGTGGAACTGGCGCTCGAGGGCGTGCACCCCACGATCGTGGACGCCCGCTTCGTGAAGCCGCTCGATGCCGATCTCCTTGTGCGTCTGGCGGCCACGCATGAGCGCATAGTCACGGTCGAGGAGAACACCCTGCAGGGCGGTTTCGGCAGCGCCGTGCTGGAGTGTCTGGAAGGGCGCGGCGCTCCAGTGGTGCGCCTCGGCCTGCCGGACGCGTTCGTACCGCACGGCGATCGCATGCGGCTGCTGGCGGATGTGGGACTCACGCCGCAGGCCATTGCGACGGCCGCCCTGGGATCGCCGGTCGTCGTCCCGCGGCCCTAAGCCATGCGCGAGCGGCTGGACGCGGCGCTCGTGCGGCGCGGTCTGTTCGCCACTCGCGCTCAGGCGCGCGCCGCGGTGCTCGCCGGTGAGGTCAGCGTGGAAGGGGAGCGCGCCGACAAGCCCGGCCTGCAGGTCGCGGCGGATGCCACCATCGAGGTGGCCGAACGCCGGCGCTACGTCTCTCGCGGCGGGGACAAGCTGGCGCACGTGCTCGCCGTGCTACACGTCGAGGTAGCCGGCGAAGATGTCTGCGACCTCGGCAGTTCCACCGGTGGCTTCGTGGACTGCCTGCTGCAGCACGGTGCCGCGCGCGTGGCTGCCGTTGACGTGGGGTACGGACAGCTCGACTGGTCGCTGCGCACGGACGATCGCGTGACGGTGCTGGAGCGCACCAACGCCCGCGACCTCAGCCGCGAACGTCTACCCTTTGCGCCCTCGTTCGTCACCGCCGACCTCTCCTTCATCTCTCTGACGCTGGCTCTAGGCCCCGTGCTAGAATTCGCGCGGCCCGGCCACCGCGGCCTGGTGCTCGTCAAGCCGCAGTTCGAGGCCGGCCGCGAACGGGTCGGCAAAGGGGGCGTGGTGCACGACCCGGCCGTCCACAGAGACGTGCTCACAGGCGTGGCCACGTGGCTCGAGGAGCGGGGGCGTGCAGTATTGGGCATCTGCGACTCGGGCCATCCTGGGCCCAAGGGCAACGTGGAGTTCTTCATCTACTTCTGCGACGACTCTTCAGATCTGGCCGGCGATCGGATAGACGCAGCCGCGGCCGCCGGCCGCGCCGTGGAGGACGTCCATGCCTGAGGCGTTGCGCAGGCTGGTCGTCCTCACGCACCGCTCGCCGGAGACCACCACAAACGCTTTGCGTCATCTGGCCTCCATCCGTGCGGCGCTGGGCTTGGACCTGCTGGCGCCGCCGGCGGAGCTCAAGAAGCATCCAGAGCTCAGCGGTCTCGGCTATCTGCCCATCGACGACCAGGCGATCACCGAGGCCGATGCCTGCCTTGTCTTCGGTGGCGACGGCACCATCCTGCGCGCCATGGGCCGTCTGCTCGGGTCGAACGTGCCCACCATCGGGGTCAACTTCGGCAACGTCGGCTTCCTGGCGGACCTGCCGCGCACCGAGTGGCAGGATCGTCTGATATCCATGGTCCGTGGCGACTACAGTGTCGTCGATCTGCTCACCGTCGAGGCGCGCTTCAACGGCCGCCAGCATGTCGCCGTCAACGATGTGGTGCTGGCCCGTCGGGAGCACCACAGGGTGCTCCAGCTGCAGTACTCCGTCTCCGGCACCCCCGTGGGTGTCATGCGCTGCGACGGCATGATCGTCGCGTCGCCCGCCGGCTCAACCGCCTACAACCTCTCCTGCGGCGGGCCGGTGGTCGTATGGGACGCCAGCGTGCTGGTGCTCAACTTCGTGGCGCCGCATTCGCTCGGGTTCCGGCCGCTCGTCTTGCGCCCCGACCATGTGGTGACCGTGCGTAACGGATCCACCCGAGACATCGCCGACGTGCTGGTTGACGGGCGTGTGGTCGGCAGCCTCGCCTACGGCGAGCAGATCACGCTTGCTTCGTCGCCGCTGCGCGCCCGGCTGGTGGTCGACGACGCCTTCACGTTCTACCGCAACGTCGAGCACAAGCTCTTCGGCGCCTTCCTGCCCGACCAGAGCTGAGCGGCATGCTGGCCGAGCTGGTCATCGACGACCTGCTGCTGATCGCCTCCGCGCGGCTGGAGCTGGCCCCCGGTCTCAATGTCATCACCGGCGAGACCGGCGCCGGCAAGACCCTGCTCGCTCAGGCGCTCGGTCTGCTCATGGGCCAGAAGGCCGATGGGCAGATGGTGGGCGCGGGTGCGGCCCGGGCGGTCGTGCAGGCGGTCTTCGAGGCAGACGGCGAGGAACTGGCCGTGGGCAGGGAGATACCCCGGGAGGGCCGCTCGCGGGCCTTTCTCGACGGCATGCTCTCGTCGGCGCCTGCGGTCGAGCAGGCGGTGCGCGAGCGGGTCGCGTTCTATGGCCAGCTCGAGCACGCGCGCCTTCTGCATCTCGAGCGCCAGGTCGACCTTCTCGATGCCTCGGCACCGGGTGAGCTGGCGCCGCTCCTGGAGCGCTACCAGCAGCAGTTCGCGGCCGCCCGCGAACTGGATACGCGCCTGCGCGACCTGCGGGCGGCCGCCGACGAGCGCCGCCGCGAGGCCGATCTCCTGGCCTTCCAGGTCCAGGAGATCGATGCGGCGGCGCCGCGGCCCGGCGAGGAGGAGGAGGTGGAGGCGGAGCGTGCGCGGCAGCGCAACGCCGAGAAGCTCTTGGAGCGGGTCGGCGGCGCGCTCACACTGCTTTCCGGCGAGTCGGAAGCGGTGGCGCTGGACCAGCTGCGGGCCGCGCGCCGCCTGGTGGACGAAGCGGCCAGCCTTGACCCGTCTCTGGCGGGGCCGGCGGCGCGGCTGCAGTCGCTAGCCGCCGAGCTCGAGGACGCCGCCTACGGGCTTCAGGCCTACATGGAAGCGCTCGACGCCGACCCGGAACACCGCGACGCTGTCGAACGCCGCCACGACGTGCTGCAGGATCTGAAGCGCAAGTACGGAGCGGACGTCGGCGAAGTGCTGCGATACCGGGAACAGGCGGCGGCGCGGCTTGCCGAGGTGCTCGGCGCGCAGGCCGACTCCGAGACGGTGCAGGCGGAGCTGGCTGCCGCGCGCGAACGCGCGCTCGCGGCGGCGGCCCGGCTGAGCGCCGCCCGCCGCCGCCGCGCCGGCCCGTTCGCCGCTCAGGTCGAAGCGGAGCTGCGGGCCATGGCCATGCCTCACGCCCGCTTCAACGTCGCCCTGGAATCGCGGGGAGAGGGATGGGAGTCGCTCGCTCGCCACGGCGCCGAGGACGTCGAGCTGCTGTTCACGGCGAACCCCGGCATACCCCCGCGGCCGCTGCGTGAGATCGCCTCCGGCGGCGAGCTCTCGCGCGCCATGCTGGCCCTCAAGAGCGTGGCCACTCTGGGCACCGAGGTGGGCACGCTCATCTTCGACGAAGTGGATACCGGCATCGGCGGGGTCACGGCCACGGGAGTAGGGGAGCGGCTCGCGCGGCTGGCGCGGCAGACGCAGATCGTGTGCATCACGCACCTTCCGCAGGTGGCCGCGTTCGCCGACCGGCATTTCGCCATAGACAAGCGCATCGACGTGAAGGCGGGTTCCACGGAGACTACGGTGACTCAGGTCGACGACGACGACCGGGTGGCCGAGCTGTGTCGCATGCTGGGCAGCTCGGCGGACGATGCGGACGCGCGGAGCCACGCTGTGTCCCTGATACGGCGTGCGCAGGAACAGCAGGGCTGAAGGGTCCGGCGCGCATCCTGGCACTCTCAGGATGTAGGGCGGTGCACAAGGGTCCTGCCGAGAAGCGCCTCGCCGATGGCTCCGGGCACCTTGTGTGCACGGCAGAACACGGGATCGCATCGCCAATGCCATCGCCAAGAACGGCCTAACCGACAGGCGCGGCTCGTGTATACTGTGAGCCCGTGATGCGAGGGCGCCCCGATCGGATCGTCGGAGCCCGCCCGGAAGCGGCGGGAGGCGTTCTTGCCCCCGCGCACGGCTCCCACTTCAGGAACTCCGGCACCGCGCGCTCCAAGGCGCCTCTGGCCGTTCCGCGCGCCGGGTGCCGGTGCGTTGCTGGGCCGCCCCCGACCAACGTCGGCGGGCGGCCTTTCCGTTTCCCGGGGCCGATGTGGGCAGTGCGGCGCTCGAGCATCACTGTGGGGCGGGCAGGCGAACCGGCAGCAGGAGGTCGAGAGGGTAGATGACGAAGCACATCTTCGTGACGGGAGGCGTCGTCTCGGGGCTCGGGAAGGGGATCACCGCAGCCTCGCTGGGCACGCTGCTCAAGGCGCGCGGCCTGCGCGTCGCGAACCAGAAGTTCGACCCGTACATCAACGTCGACCCCGGCACGATGAGCCCGTTCCAGCACGGCGAGGTGTACGTCACCGAAGACGGCGCCGAGACAGACCTGGACCTGGGCCACTACGAACGCTTCGTCGATGAGTTCGTACAGCGAGACAGCAATGTCACCACCGGTGGCATCTACAGTTCGGTGATCGCCAAGGAGCGGCGCGGCGCCTCCCTCGGCGGCACCGTCCAGGTCATCCCTCACATCACCAACGAGATCAAGAGCCGCGTGCACCGCCTTGCCCAGCAGCAGGTCGTCGACGTGCTGATCACCGAGGTGGGAGGCACGGTCGGCGATATCGAGAGCCTGCCCTTCCTCGAAGCCATCCGCCAGTTCCGCAAAGACATAGGGCGCGAGAACGTCCTCTACATCCACGTCACGCTTCTACCGGTCATCGGTGTTGTGGGTGAGCAGAAGACCAAGCCCACTCAGCACTCGGTGGCCGAGCTGCGCGAGATCGGCATACAGCCGGACGTGATCGTGATGCGCAGCGAGGGACCGGTGTCACGCAACATCCGCGACAAGATCGCCCTCTTCTGCGACATAGAACCTGAGGGCGTCATCTCGGCCGCCGACAGCGACGACATCTACAAGGTGCCGCTGGCGATGCACAAGGAGGGTCTCGACGATCTGGTCGTGCGCATGCTGCATCTGGAGTGCGACGAGGCCGACCTCACGGAATGGCGTGGTCTGGTCGAGCGCATCGACTCCTGTCGCGAGCCGGTCACCATCGCGCTCGTGGGCAAGTACGTGCAGCTGCACGAGGCGTACCTCTCGGTGTGGGAGGCGCTCAAGCATTCGGCCATCCATCACGGACGCAAGCTGGAGATCCTCTGGGTGGATTCGGAGGAGCTCACCCGCGAGACGGTCGCAGACCGTCT
>CAZIGT010000045.1:0-15284 GCA_964538465.1 uncultured Thermoleophilia bacterium
CTGTCTGTGCTGCGGGGTGATCGTCGTGGCGTGCGTCTCCAGAGGCGAAGGCTCCGTGTGCGCCGGCGGCGCAGTTGTGACGTTGGACATGATGCCGTACTCGGTGGCGGCCGGCGTGCCGGCCCGCATCGTCGGCGCCCGCGGCGCCGCCGAGACGGCAGAGGAGGCCGCCGCGCGCGCCGAGGCCATGGGCGCGGCCGCCGGCGCGCCGGGCGCGCCGCCGACCGCGCAACCGCACAGTTCGGCAGCCGAGACGACCGGCGAGGCGCCGGCCGCAGCAGAAGCATGACGCGGCCTGACCCGGCGCTCGCGGACCCGCTCGTCCTCATCGACGGGCACATGCTCGGCCGCGGGGAGACCGGCAACGAGACGTACATGGCCGGTCTCCTGCACGGCCTGGCCAAGATCGGCGCGCCGCAGGCCGTGGCCGTCGACCGGGCTGTCGCCGAGGCGGCCGCGGAAGCCCCGGGCGTCGGACCCGCCACACGGCCGCAGCCCAGTGCCTCGGCCGGCCACTCCTGCTTGCGCGGCCACCGCGTGCTCGCCCTGCCCGGCGGGTCAGATGCCCAGCGGCTACTGCGCGACCTGCCGCGGCTCGCCTCCTCGGTCGGCGCCTCCGTGCTGCACACCACCTACTTCCCGCCGCCCGTCCTCCGCTGCGCCTCGGTGGTCACCGTCCACGATGTGTCGTTCCTCCGCCATCCCGAGTGGTTCACGGCGCGCGATGGGGCGGTGCTCCACACCGGCGTGCGGCTGGCGGCACGTACGGCGGAGCGCCTCGTCGTGCCGTCGGAGCACGCTCGCCGCGAGGTCATGGAGCTGCTGCACGTGGCCGGGGAGCGCGTGGTGGTGACGCCCGAGGCCGCCGGACCGCAGTTCCGGCCCGTTGACGAGGCGGTCGCCCGGGCGACGACGGCCGGTTTGGGCATCGATGGTCCGTACGTCTTGGCCGTGGGCAATCTGCAGCCGCGCAAGAACCTGCGTCGCCTGCTCGTGGCGTGGCGCGGCCTGGTCGCCGCCGGCGAGCACCACGACTGCCGTCTGGTACTCGCCGGCGGCCTGCACGGCCGCGAGGAGCAGCTCGCCGACCTGCTCGCCGATCCGCACCTCGCGCGGAGCGTGATCACCACCGGCTACCTCCCGCACGAGCAGCTTCCGGCGCTCTACTCCGGCGCCCAGGCCTTCGTCCTCCCCTCCCTGTATGAGGGCTTCGGTCTGCCGATCCTGGAGGCTATGGCCTGCGCTGCGCCGGTGGCCTGCTCGAACGCGGCGTCGCTGCCGGAGGTGGCCGGCGATGCCGCCGCCCTCTTCGACCCCACCGACACGGACGCCATCGCTAGTGCCCTGGCCGCCCTTCTGGGAGACGCGCGCCTCAGAGCCACGCTGCGTGAACGCGGCCTCAGCCGGGCGCGCGATTTCACCTGGGCGGCCTGCGCCCGCGCCACGCTGGAGGCCTACCGGCAGGCCGCGGAGCTTCGGCCGCCGCGCCGCCGCCCGGGCCGGCGGCAGCCGTCTGCTCGGCGCACGGACAGGCGATATTCCGCGGCTCGCCCCGAGAACGCCCTCGACATCTCGGGGGAGCGCGTCACCTCGCACGGGGAGACCTCGCCGACGGCATCCGGGCAAAGCACCGGCCGCGACCTCACCCGGCGGCCACTGCGCATCGCCCTGCTCGGCACGCGCGGCGTGCCGGCCGCCTACAGCGGCTTCGAGACGGCCGTCGAGAACCTTGGCGAGCGCCTGGCCGCCCGCGGCCACGATGTCGTCGTGTATTGCCGTCCGCACATGGTCGAGGGCCGCCACGACGTCTACAAGGGCATGCATCTCGTCTACCTGCCCACCATAGCCAGCAAGCACCTCGACACGTTCGTGCACAGCTTCCTGAGCACCCTGCACATGGGTTTCCTGCGGCGCCGGGATGCCGCCGTGTACTTCATCGCCGGCAACGCCCCGTTCGCCGGCCTGTCGCGGCTGCTGGGTATCCCCAGCGCAATCAACGTCGACGGCCTGGACTCGCGACGCGCCAAGTGGGGCGGTCCCGCGCGCCGCTACATCCGCTGGGCAGAGCACAACGCCCCACGACTGGCGAACACCGTGATCACCGATTCGCGGGTGCTCCAGCGCATCTACCGCGAGGAGCACCACGCCGAGACGCTCTTCATCCCTTACGGAGCGGACATGGAGGAGCCGGCAGAGCAGGCTGCGATCGTGACGACCGATCCGCAGCGCGCGTCCTCGCACGAGCCTGCCGAAGAGGCCGAAGCGGCCGCGGAGGCCGCGGGCAAGCCCCCCGCGGTCCCGGATGGGTTCCCCGCAGCCGCCAGTGCGCCCTCTGCGGCGGCGGATGAGTCCCGTGAAACCCCGGACGCCCTCGCTCGCTTCGACCTGCGACCCGGCGGCTACCTGCTGTTCGTGGGCCGCCTCGTGCCGGAGAACAACGCTCACGTTCTACTTGAGGCTTACAGTTCCCTCGAGACCGACCTCGATCTGGTCATCGTCGGCGATGCGCCCTACGCCACCGAGTACATCGCCGATCTGCGCGAGCGCGGCGCGCGGATCGAGCAGGAGCGCGCCGCGAAGGTCGAGCAGGCCGGCCGCGAGAGCAGCGCGACGACCGGCCTGGATGGCACCGCGCGCACCGACGGCCAGCGCAGCGGACGCGTCGTCTTCACCGGCTACCTGTTCGGTCCCGGCTATCGCGAGCTTGCCCGCTCCTGCGCCGTCTTCTGCATCCCGACCGAGGTGGGCGGCACCCATCCGGTGCTCGTGGAGGCCATGGCCGCCGGAGCCTGCGTGGTCGTCAACGACCACGAGCCGAACATGGAAGTGCTGGGAGATGCAGGCGAGAGCTACCGGGGCAGCGACGGGGCGCCGGCGCTGCGAGCAGTGCTTGACCGGCTGCTCGCCGACCCGGCGCGCATGGAAGACCTGCGCGGGCGGGCCCGCGAGCGCGCCGCCCGCCTCTACTCCTGGGACGCCGTCACCGACCAGTACGAACAGCTGGCCCTCCACCTGGCCAACCGCGTGTAAGGCTCGCCCGACGCGGAGCGTTCGAGCGGGTAGTGGAAGCGCCGGGCGCACGGCCGGACGTTGAGCCGCGCCCCCGAATTGTCTAAGATGGCGCGAACGTCGTGTCACCGGGGAGGAGCCGACGGTGGAGGGTACTCCGGCCGGCAACATCGCCATCTGCGAGGTCGTGCTCGGCCAGGATGTGCGTGCGCACAACGGCGTGCGCACGCATCAGTTGCTTCACCGCTACTACGTGCGCCGCACAGTCAGCGTGGCTCTCCTCATCGCCCTCGACCTGTTCGCCGTGTTCGCGGCCGTGGTTCTGGCGCCCTACGTGTGGGGTGTAGTCAACATCACCGTGGAGACGCCAGCGTGGTACGAGGTCGTCTGGGCCATGGTGATCGTCGTGGGCGTGAATGCGGTCCTGCGCATGTACAGCATGCGCGAGGAGCGCGGCCGGCTCGTATGTCTTGCCCGGGCGGACCTGGCCATCCTGCTGGTGCTCGGCCTGGTCATGCTCTTCACCTGGAACACCATCACGTCGCAGTCGGCCGTGTACATGTGGGCCGTGTTCGTCCTTCTGAGCGGCCTCATCCGCTGGCTCTACAACCTGGCGCTGCGTCTCGCGTTCGGACACACCACGCCACGGCGGCCGGTGATCATCGTCGGCCGTCCGGATCATGCCGCGCGCCTGGCGCAGCTGTTCGTGACCGCGCCGCCGGCCACGGACATGCGCATCGCGGGAGTGGTGGAGCAGGGGACCGAGGGAGCCGACACCGCGACGGCCTCTGCCGCGGACGCGGCCGCCACCGCCAGTCCCGCCACTGCGAGCACCACAACGGCCGCCACGCCCGCGCCGCCCGTCCGCTCGCTGGGCACGCTCGACGACCTCGAGGCGGCCGTCATCCGCACGCGGCCCATGGAGGTCGTGCTCAGCGACCCCGATCTGGTGCGCGACCGCATGTTCCAGATCGTGGACATCTGCCGCCGGCACCACCTCACACTGCGCATGGCAGCGCCGGAACTCGAGTTCGACGGCGCCGCCGTGAGCTACGTGCCCGGCTTCGGCATGCCGGTCTTCGTCGTGCGCACGTCGCCGGGCCGCCGCTACGAGTACGAGTGCAAGCGCGTCTTCGACGCCGTCCTCACCGCCATCGCCCTCATCATCCTGGCGCCGCTCTTCGCCGTCGTGGCGCTTGCCATCAAGATCGACTCGCGCGGCCCCGTCTTCTACCGCAGCCGCCGCGTGGGCCTCGGCCAGAAACCCTTCTGGTGCTACAAGTTCCGCACCATGTACGTGAACGCCGACCGCCGGCAGGCCGAGCTGGAGGAGCTCAACGAGGCCCAGGGCGCCCTGTTCAAGATCAAGGAAGACCCGCGCGTCACCCGCGTCGGCCGCTTCCTGCGCCGCACCAGCATCGACGAGTTCCCGCAGCTCATCAACATCGTCTGCGGGCAGATGAGCTGGGTCGGCCCGCGCCCCCTCCCCATGCGCGACAACGAGCTCATGGAAGACTGGCACAAGCGCCGCCACGTGGTGCTGCCCGGCCTGACCGGCCTCTGGCAGATCAGCGGCCGCTCGAACCTCACGTTCGACCAGATGATCGAGCTGGACTTCCGGTACATCGAGACCTGGTCGTTCACCTCAGACCTGGCCATCCTTGCGCGCACGGTCGGCGTGGTAGTCTTTGGCAAGGGTGCCTACTGAGTGACGCCGCCAAGGCGGCGCACCCCTCGCGGCCGGGTCATGGCCGCATCTCACTGAGTACGGCGGAAGGACTGGCGTGACGACATCCGTGGTCACCGGTGGGGCCGGATTCCTGGGTTCCCACCTGTGCGAATACCTCCTGGGGCGTGGCCATCGCGTCATCTGCCTCGACAACCTCGACACCGGCAACCTCGAGAACATCGAGCACCTGCGCGACGACGGCTTCCTGTTCCGCAACACCGAGTGCACGGAGCACTTCGACGTGCCCGAGCCGGTCGACTTCGTCTTCCATCTGGCCAGCCCGGCCAGCCCCATCGACTACCTGCGCCTGCCTCTGCACCCGCTCAAGGTCGGCTCCTACGGCACCCACAACGCCCTCGGCCTGGCCAAGTTCAAGCGGGCGCGGTTCTTGCTGGCTTCGTCTTCGGAGGTCTACGGCGACCCCGCCATCCACCCGCAGACCGAGGACTACTGGGGCAACGTCAACCCCATAGGCCCGCGCGGTGTCTACGACGAGGCCAAGCGCTACGCCGAGGCCATGACCATGGCCTACCACCGCCAGCAGGGCGTGGACACGTGCATCGCCCGCATTTTCAACACGTACGGCCCGCGGATGCGGCCGCACGACGGGCGGGCCGTGCCCACCTTCGTCCGCCAGGCCCTGTCCGGGCGGCCGCTCACCGTCTACGGCGACGGCATGCAGACGCGGTCGTTCTGCTTCGTCGCCGACCTCGTCGACGGCCTCACGCGACTGGCCGAGAGCGGCGAGCACGAGCCCATCAACATCGGCAACCCGGACGAGCACACGCTCCTGGAGCTGGCCGAGACCACCATCCGCCTGGCTGGGTCACAGAGCGAGATCGTCTTCGAGGCTCTACCCATCGACGATCCCAAGGTGCGCCGCCCAGACATCACCCGCGCTCGCGAGCGGCTGGGCTGGGAGCCGAAGATCTCGCTCGAGAAGGGTCTCGGCCGCGTCATCGAGTCCGAACGGCAGCGCGGCGAGATGCGTAACGGCTTCCGCTCCGCGCATCCCGAAGAAGATCGACGGCGGAGGTAGCGGCCGCATCCGCCGCCTCCGCGGCATGCATCGAGGAGCCGTCAAGATGAAGGATCCACAGGCATGAAAGGTCTCATCCTCAGCGGCGGTGCCGGCACCCGGCTGCGCCCCATCACCCACACCTCGGCCAAGCAGCTCGTGCCCGTGGCCAACAAGCCGGTGCTGTTCTACGGCCTCGAGGCGTTCCGCGAGGCGGGCATCGAAGAGGTGGGCATCGTGGTCGGCGATACGGCGCCGGAGATCGAGGCCGCCGTGGGAGACGGCTCGCGCTTCGGCCTGCGCGTCACCTACCTGCCGCAGGAGGCGCCGCTGGGGCTGGCGCACGCGGTGCTCATCAGCGAGGACTACCTGCGCGACGAGCCGTTCGTCATGTACCTCGGCGACAACCTGCTACGGGAGGGCATCGCGCCGTTCGTGCGTCGCTTCGAAGAGGCGAAGCCCGATGCCCTCATCCTCCTGCAGCACGTCGACGACCCGCAGTCCTACGGCATCGCCGAGCTCAACGGCGACACCGTCAAGTGCCTCGTCGAGAAGCCCAAGGAGCCCAAGAGCGACCTGGCCCTCGTCGGCGTGTATCTCTTCACCCCGGCGATCTTCGAGAGCGCCAGGGCCATCAAGCCCAGCTGGCGCAACGAGCTCGAGATCACCGACGCCATACAGCACATGATCGACCGCGGCCTGCGCGTGGACCCGCACGTGGTCACCGGCTGGTGGAAGGACACCGGCAAGCTGGAGGACATCCTCGAGGCCAACCGACTCATCCTGGGCACGCTCGTGGAGGACGTGTGTGGCGAGCTCGATGAGGCGAGCTGCCGCGAGGGCGCGGGGAGCATCGGCGCGGACACGCGGCGCATGACCACGCGTGCCCGCGGCCCGGTGGTCATCGGCGAGCGCTGCACGATCACCGACGCATTCATCGGCCCGTACACGGCCATCGCCGACGACGTGCAGGTGCGCGACGCCGAGATCGAGCATTCGATAGTCCTGGAGAACAGTCGCATCTGCTCGCTGGGCGCGCGCATGACAGACAGCCTGGTCGGTCGCGGCGTCACCATCGAGCGGTCGGACGGCCACCCCGTGGCCTACCGCTTCATGGTCGGCGACTCCAGTCGCATAGGGATCCTCTGACCGGCGCTCGTCGCGGACGGCAGGGCGCCCGTCGCGGACGGCAGGGCGCGCCGCGTCCTGCGCGGAAGCCACGGCAAGAGCTGTTCCGGTAGTATCGCGGGCGGTTGAAGCACGCCGCCCCGCGGCAGCAAGGAGACACGATGATCGAAGGCGTCGCCACCAAGAAGCTCAAGGTGATCCCGGACGAGCGCGGCCGCCTCATGGAGTGCCTGCGCAACGACGACGATCTGTTCATCCAGTTCGGCCAGATGTACATGACCACCACGTTCCCCGGCGTGGTCAAGGGTTGGCACCTGCACCGCAAGCAGTGGGACAACGTGGTCTGCGTGAAGGGCATGATCAAGCTGGCGCTGTTCGACGACCGCCCGGAGAGCCCCACCAAGGGGCAGCTCGACCAGTTCTTCATCGGCGAGCACAATCCCATGCTGGTGCGCATCCCTGCCGGTGTATGGCACGGCTGGAAGTGCGTGAGCGTCGAGGAAGCGTACATCGTCAACGCTCCCACCGAGGTCTACGTCTACGATGCCCCAGACCAGGAGGAGCTGCCGCACGACACGGAGCGCATCCCCTACGACTGGGGCATCGCGCTGCGGTGACGGCTCCCGTGACTACTTGCGCCGTGGCAGCCGGGAGTGATGGGATGACGAGCCGTGTTCGCGCGGCCGCACCCGCCACGATCATGCTCGCGCACCGGCTCGCCCACCGAGCCGCGCGTGAACGGAGCGGCCGCTCATGACGCGCTGGCTGATCACCGGGCACGGCGGCCAGCTCGGCACCGCGTTCGAGGAACTGCTGGCCGGCGAGCATGCTGCAGAAGTCGCCATCATGGACGAGGCGCAGACCGACCTGCGCGACCGGCAGGCGGTCACGCGGCTGGTGCGCGCCGCGCGCCCGGACGTGGTGCTGCACACGGCCGCGTACACGGCCGTGGACGCGGCCGAGACAGACGCCGAGACCGCGTTCGCAGTCAACGAAGGCGGAACGCGCAACCTCGTGGAGGCCTTGCGCGACACGCCCGGCGCAGACCGCGAGCCGCCGGCCCTGGTCTACTTCTCCACCGACTTCGTGTTCGACGGCCGCAAGAGGCGGCCGTACGTGGAGAGCGACGCCCCCGCGCCGCTCTCCGTCTACGGCCGCAGCAAGCTGGCCGGCGAGCGCGCCGCCCTCGAGTGGCCGGGCGGCATCGTCGTCCGCCCCGCCGGGCGCCCCGCGCCCCCCCCCAACAACTCCCTCCCCCCCACCCCGCGCCGCGCGGGCGCGCGGGGGGCGGCGGCGCGCGCGGCCGCCGCCGGCGGCGGCACGGCCGCGGACACGTCTGCTACCGGCCCGGTCCGCGCCGTGGGAGGCGATCTCTCGCACCTGCGGCCGGAGCCGCTCAGGGTCGTGGACGACCAGATCGGCGCGCCCACGTACGCTCCTCACCTCGCCGTCGCCGTGCTCGAGGCGCTGGTCGCCGGCACGAGTCCCGGCATCTGGCATCTGGCCAGCTCCGGCTACTGCTCGTGGCAGGAGCTGGCTCAGGAGGTCGTGCGCTGCGCCGGCCTGCCCGTCGGCGTGGACCCCATGTCCACCGCCGAGCTCGGCCGGCCGGCGCCACGGCCGGCGTTCTCCGCCCTGACCAGCGAGCGCGGGCTGCCCCCGCTACCGCCGTGGCAGGACGGCGTGGCGGCGGCGGTGGCCTTGCTGCAAGGGGCCGGGTGACGGCCCGCTACAATAGTTGGGGGCCCGCATCCGGCCCCTCCTCGGAACCATCGGCGCGCGACAGCGCCCACGGAGGCTCAGCATGAAGCTCCTCGTCACCGGCGGCGCCGGCTTCATAGGCTCCAACTTCGTCCGTCACGTGCTGCGCGCGCACCCCGAGGACCAAGTGGTCAACCTCGACAAGCTCACCTACGCGGGCAACCCGGACAACCTCAAGGACGTCGAGGCCCACCCGGACCTGGGGCCGCGCTACCGGTTCGTGCGCGGCGACATCTGCGACGCGGCGGCCGTGGACGAGGCCATCGCGGCCGCCGGCGGCGTCGACGCCATCGTCAACTTCGCCGCCGAGTCGCACGTCGACCGCTCCATTAGCGGCCCCGAGGACTTCATCCGCACAGACGTGATCGGCACGCACGTGCTGCTCGAGGCCGTGCGCCGTCACGGCATCGGCCGCTACCTGCAGATCTCCACCGACGAGGTGTACGGATCCATCGACGAGGGCTCGTTCGTCGAGACAGACGTCCTCGAGCCCTCCAGCCCGTACTCGGCGAGCAAGGCCGGGGCAGACCTGCAGGTGCTCGCCTACCACGTTACCTACGGCCTGCCTGTGGTCATCACCCGCAGCTCCAACAACTACGGCCCCTACCAGTATCCCGAGAAGCTCATCCCGCTGTTCGCCACCAACGCGCTCGACGGCCTGCAGTTGCCGGTCTACGGCGACGGCATGAACGTGCGCGACTGGATCCACGTGGAAGACAACTGCCGCGGCCTCGACCTGGTGCTGCGCGAAGGCCGCGCCGGCGAGGTCTACAACGTCGGCGGCGGCAACGAGCGCCCCAACATCGAGATCACGCGCTTCATCCTCGAGGCCACCGGCAACGACGAGAGCCTGCTGCGCTACGTGTCGGACCGCCTCGGGCACGACCGCCGCTACTCCATAGACTGCAGCAAGCTGCGCGCTCTGGGCTGGGCCCCGCGGATCGACTTCCAGGAGGGCCTGGCACAGACCGTGGCCTGGTACCGCGACAACCGCTGGTGGTGGGAGAAGATAAAGAGCGGCGAGTGGCGCCGTTACTACGAGGAACAGTATGCCGAGTTGCACGCGGAGCAGGATTGACGGCCGCTTGGCGGGCACGCTGGAGGGTCGGCGAGAGCAGGAGTGGCCGGATGACCAGGCCAGCAGGAGCAGGAGTGATCGGATGATCGGACGTCGGGTGCGTCAAGCGAAGCGGTCGTACGGGCGGGCGAACGCAACGGGTCCACGCCGAACGCGCGCCCAGGGGCGCCGTACGCGCACCGTGCGCGCCCGCGCCGCGTCAGCAGCGGCCGCCGGGCTGGCGCTGCTCCTCACCGGACTGCTCGCGTCTGGCTGCGACTCCGGCACGGGCACCGATCCGGGCACTGAGTCCAGTCCGCCCGTAGCGACCACGACCGCCACGCCCACCCAGAGCGCCGGCATGCTTCGCGGCATCTTCGACGACACCTGGGTGAACGCCACGGCGGATGAGCAGCAGGCCATCGTCGCCCAGATGGCCGACGAGCTCCACGTACAGGTGGTGCGCATCGACCTGCGCTGGTCGCTGGCCGAACCGGAGGCGGCCGGCCAGTACGACACCGCCTACCTCGACAGGATCCGCGCCGCCGTAGACGCCGCCCGCGCCAAGGGAATGCAGGTCATGATCGACGTCTTCGGCGTGCCTCGCTGGGCGAGCGACACCTCGTACTGGTCCTCCCCGCCTTCGGAGGACTTCGGGACGGACTACCAGCCGTTCTACCCGGTCGCCGACTCGCACCTCGACGAGTGGCAGAAGAGCGCCGCCTACTTCGTCACGTACATGAAGGGCGAGGTCTCCTGGTGGGAGTGCTGGAACGAGCCCAACCTGTGGCAGTACATCTATCCGCAGAAGACGTCGAAGGACCCCAGGTTCGCCGCCACCTGCTACATGAAGCTCCTGAAGCCGTTCTCCAAGGCCGTGCACGGCGCCGACGAGTCGGCCCAGGTGCTCGGCGGGGTCACCGCCCCGTTCGGCATGGACGACACGTTCCGCACCAGCCCGCAGAAGTTCGCGCAGCACCTCAAGTCGCTCGGGGCGGCCAAGTATTGGGACGGCTACTCCCATCACCCCTACATGCCGGCCGCCAGCAGCAAGCTCCCCGGCCCACGCGAAGAGCCGCGCTTCCCCGAGTACACGATCACGCTCGGCAACATCACCACGCTGCTCAAGATCTTCCCCGACGAGCCGTTCTACCTCACGGAGTACGGCTACGCCACCGAGGCGTCCACCTCGTGGGGGCAGGGGCACGTCACCGAGCAGGAGCAGGCAGAGTACCTGAAGATCGCGTACGACTACGCGAAGGGCCTCAAGCAGGTCAAGATGCTCACCTGGTTCCTGTGGAAGGACATCTACGGCGGCTCGCCCGAAGACGTCAGCAACGCCTTCTTCGGCCTCGTACGGCCGGACGGGACGAAGAAGCCCTCCTGGCAGGCCTACGCCGGCCTGCGCTGAGCGAGAACGGGAGAACGCATGACCCAGCAGTCGAGACCCACCTGCGGGACGAACGTCGTCCGCGCAGCGCGCGGCCGCACGAGGCTCACCGCGGACGGCCGCAGGAGGCTCGCGGCGCGCGGCCGCGGAAGGCTTGCGGCGGCGCTTGCCTGGGCGACGGCCATCCTGTCGGTAGCCCTCATGGCCGCCGCCTTCGCCGCGCCGCCGGCGCAGGCGCGCAGCATATTGCGCGGCATCTTCGACGACACCTGGGTCAAGGCGGAGAGCGCCGAGCAGCAGGCAATAGTCGCCGACATGGCCGACAAGCTGCACGTGCAGGTCGTGCGCATCGACCTGCACTGGGCGCAGGCGGAGCCGGACGCGGCCGGGGTGTACGACTCCGGGTACCTCAGCCGCATCCTCCGCGCGGTCGACGCCGCCCGCGCGCAGGGCATGAAGGTCATGATCGACGTGTACCGCGTGCCGCGCTGGGCCAGCGACACGTCGTTCTGGAACTCGCCGCCCGAAGGCTACGACACGGGCTACCAGACGTTCTATCCGGTGGCCGCCGAGCACCTCGCCGACTGGGAGACCACGGTGGAATACCTCGCCACGCTCTTCAGGGGCAAGGTCAGGTGGTGGGAGTGCTGGAACGAGCCCAACCTGTGGAGCTACTTCTATCCGCAGACGACTTCCGGCGACTCGCGCTTCGCCGCCCGCCAGTACGTCAAGCTGCTGCAGCGGTTCTCGCGCGCCGTGCACCGCGCCGACTCGTCCGCCAAGGTGCTGGGCGGCGTCACAGCGCCAGTCGGCATGAACGACAGGTTGCGCACGGCGCCGCAACGCTTTGCCAGGAGCCTCAAGGCGCTGGGCGCCGCCAAGTACTGGGACGGCTACTCACACCATCCGTACATGCCGGCCGGTAGGAGATTCATGCCCGGCCCGCGCACCAGGCCGAACTTCCCCAACTACACGGTCACTCTGGCCAACCTCTCCACACTGCTGCGCATCTTCCCCAAGGAGCCGTTCTACTTGACCGAGTACGGCTACCCCACCAGAAGATCGCTGGCGTGGGGTCCCGGGCGGGTCACCGAGAAGGCCCAGGCGCGGTACCTCACGACCGCCTTCCGTCACGCGGCCGGCTTCCGGCAGGTCAAGATGCTGGCCTGGTTCCTGTGGAAGGACATCTACGTGGCCCCCAACGACATGGCGAACGCGTACTTCGGCCTCAGGCGCGTGGACGGCACCAGAAAGCCGTCGTGGTACGCGTTCGCCAAGCTCAGGTAGGGGGACCGAGCGCGACCGGATGGTGTGGTGGCCGGGCGCTGCGCCCGTCGCGCACTCCCTGCGGTCGGGTAGTCGGCGCAACGCCGCGGCGGCGGCCACGGCGCCGCTGCGTGTGTGGCACCGCTCGCGCGGCGTCCCTCAGGCGCCGAGTATCTCGCGGACGGCTGCGACCACGCGATCCACGTCTTCGGGGCGCATGTCGGGGAACAGGGGGAGTGACACCTCCTGTTCCCCCGCCTCCTCCGCGACCGGGCAGAGCCCGGGCCTGAACCCCAGTTCCTCCCGGTAGAACGGGTGCAGGTGCACGGCGCGGAAGTGCACGCCGACGCCGATGCCGCGTTCGTTGAGGGCCGCCATGAACTGGTCGCGCGTGACCGGCGCGTCGGGCAACACGCGCACCGGATAGAGGTGATAGGACGGCTTGACATAGGGGCGACGTGCCGTGAGGCGCAGCCCGGCCACGTCGCCCAGCCCCTCGTCGTAGCGCTCCACCAGCCGCCGCCGCGCCTGCCAGAACCGCTCCACCTTCTTGAGCTGCTCCAGGCCGATGGCTGCCTGGATGTCGAACATGTTGTACTTGAAGCCGGGGGCCACCACGTCCCAGTGACGGTAGGCGCCGGCGGAGTAGCGCTTCCACGCGTCGCGACTCAGGCCGTGCAAGGCCAGCAGCGACGCGCGCCCGGCCAACTCCTCGTCGTCGGTCACCAGCATGCCGCCCTCGCCGGTGGTGATGTTCTTGGTGGCGTAGAAGCTGAAGGCGCCCACGCGGCCGATGGCGCCGACCGGGCGGCCGCGGTACTCGGCCTCTACCGCGTGGGCGGCGTCTTCGATCACCGGCACGCCGCCGGCTGCCGCCGGCACCTCGTCCATGTCGCACGGGTGGCCGGCGAAGTGCACGGCGATCACCGCTCGCGTGCGCGGGGTGATCGCCGCCCTGAGCGCCGCCGGATCCATGTTCAGCGTGTCTTCCTGCACGTCGCAGAAGACCGGCCGCGCGCCGGTGTGCACGATCACATTGGCCGTGCTGGCGAACGTGATCGGGCTGGTGATGACCTCGTCGCCCGGCCCCACGTCCAGGCAGACGAGCGCCAGGTGCAGGGCGGCCGTGCACGAGTTGACGCCCACGGCATGGCGGGCGTCGCAGTGCTCGGCGAACAGCCGCTCGAACTCCTTGGTACGCGGCCCCGTGGTGATCCAGCCGGAGCGCAGCGTGTCTACGACGGCGCGCTCCTCCTCCTCGCCCAGGCTGGGGCGGTGGAACATGAGGAAGTCGTCGCCCATTCCGCCGCCCTCAGTGGAACTCGACGGAGCCGCTCGCGGTGCGCACCGGCACGTGCTTCATCCAGGCGTGCTTGCGCCACCAGGGCTCGTTGGCCGCGTACCAGGCGATGGTCTGCTCGAGACCGTCGTCGAAGCTCACCCGCGGCCGCCAGCCGAACCGGCCGGCGAACCGCGAGGTGTCGGCGACGTGCTTCTGTACCTGACCGGGCCGGTCGCCGATGTGCTCTATGAGCGACCGGTCGCGACCCACCAGGTCGCAGACCTTCTGCGCGATCTGCAGCACGCTGACCGGCTGCCCGGACCCCAGGTTGTACACCGGGCAGCCGTCGCCCGGCAGATCCGCGTCCAGCAGCAGCGCGAGCGCCGCCACCGTGTCCTGCACGTACGTGAAGTCGCGCATGGCCGCCCCGGTCCCGTGCACCGTGAGGGGCACGCCGTCCAGAGCGCTCGTGATGAAGCGCGGGACGGCCTTCTCGAGATGCTGGTTGGGGCCGTACTGGTTGAACGGCCGCACGATGACCGCCGGGATGCCGTACGTGGCCTGATAGGAGTAGACGAGACGGTCGGCGCCGGCCTTGGCGCTGGCGTACGGGCTCAGCGGATTGAGCGGATGGTCCTCGGTCATGGGCTCCTCGAGCGCCGTGCCGTAGACCTCGCTCGTGGAGATGTGGACGAACACGCGCACGCCGTCGCTCTTGGCGACGGCGTTGGCCACCGTCTGGGTGCCCAGCACGTCGGTCACGAAAAACAGCGAGTTGTCGTAGATGGAGCGGGCCACATGGCTCTCGGCGGCGAAGTGCACAACGGCGTCGACCCGGCTCACCAGGTCGTGCACCAGGTCGGCGTTGGTCACGTTGCCGTACCAGAAGCTGAAGCGCGGATCGTTCCGCAGGTCCTCGCCGAGGTTCTCCAGGTCGCCGGCGTAGGTGAGCACGTCGAGCACGAGCACCTCGTCGTCGGGTCGCGTGGCCAGCACGTGCTTGACGAAATGGCTGCCGATGAAGCCGGCGCCGCCGGTTACCAGGATGCGCATGCCTTCTCCTCGTTGGACCAGCGATGCAGTGTGACCACGCCGCCGCTGGTGATGCGGAAACCGAGCTTGTAGTAGAGGTTGACCACGGCCGGGTTGATGGACGCCACGGTGACGGTGGCAAAACGGCAATCGGGGGCCACGTCGTCGATCACGTCGCAGTACATCGTGTAGCCGATGCCCTTGCCGGCGTAGTCCGGGTGCATGCCGCCCAGCACCAGGTGGCAGACCGGCCAGTCGAGGCCCTCCCCGGGCGGCGTGACCTTGAAGATGAAGAACCCGGCCACGCGCCCGTCCGCGATCACCACGCGGCTGCGGGCGCCGACCGGCGGCCGGGCGTGCCAGGTGCGGATCCACTTCTCGTAGACACCGTCCGCCGCCTCTTTGGCGAAGCGCGGATCGGTGTGGAAGTGATCCGTGGAGAACGTGGCGCGGGCTATGGCGCAGACGGCGTCCACGTCTTCGGGGTGGGTGGGACGGGTGGTGCCCTTGCGCTTGAGGTCCCAGGTCTCCGTGGTGCGCCACGGCGTGAGCGCGTGCTCGGCGAAGCGGAAGCCGGCGCCCAGGAAGACGCCGCGCTTTTCATTCAATGCC
>CAZIGT010000046.1:0-237 GCA_964538465.1 uncultured Thermoleophilia bacterium
CGGTCGCTTGACCGCGCCCGCCCATCTCGTCACTTTCTCGAGAGACGGGAGCCATGATCACTGGTTCTCGGCGATCAGGGCCTTGACTTCCTTGCTGCTCGTGGTCAGCGGCACTTCGATGGAGCCGTCCAGGATGCCCGCCTTGGCCTCCTCGATCGCGGTCCACACGTCATCCGGGATGTACTCCGTCTGCAGCAAGCCCATGCCGTTGTCCAGGTAGAGGTAGCATCTCTTCTC
>CAZIGT010000046.1:247-15117 GCA_964538465.1 uncultured Thermoleophilia bacterium
GTTCCGTCCTCGACCATGCCGATGGCCATCGTCATGAAGGGCTCCCAGTCCCAGATGACCGAGGAGAGCAGCACGCCCTTCTTGTCGGTGGGGCTCTTGTCGCCGATCACGTCGATGAACCACACCTTGTCGGCGCCGGCCGGCGGAGTGGCGGTCTCGACGGCCTGCATCATGCCGAACGACGAGCCGTCGCCCATACCGAAGACGATGTCGGCGCCGCCGGAGATGGCGCTCGCCGTCACGCGCTTGCCGCCCGCGGCGTCCGCGTACGCGGCCTGGCCGATCTGTACGTAGAGGATCTTGATGTCCGACTTGACCGACTTGGCGCCGGCTACGAAGCCGCCGGCCTGCTTCGACCAGTTGAGATCCTCGGCCGACACCACGATCGCGACCGTGCCGGTCTTGGTCATGCTGGCCGCAAGGACGCCGGCGAGGTAGCCACCGTTCTGGCCGTTGGTTTCGACAGCCTGCACTAGGCCGGGCACGTTGGCCGACTCAGTGCCCGGGTCGCTGGCCGTGATCGGGATCTTCAGTTGCTGGGCCATCTGTGGGCCCACCGTGTTGTAGCCGCTGGCCCAGGCGAAGATGAGATCGGGATTCTCCGCGGCGAGCTGGTTCAGGATGGGCGTGATGTCGCCGTAGCCGGCACCGTCCTGCACGATGCACTCGGCCCCGACAGACTCGGCGGCCGCCTGGGCACCCTCTACGCCCTGCTGGTTCCAACCGTAGTCGTTGCCCTTCTCCGGCGTGATGACGGCGATCTTGGTCACCTTCACGCTCGGCGTGGCAGAAGCTGAGGCAGTCCCTTCGTCCTTGGTCGTGTCGTCACGACCGCCGCACGCCGCCACCAGCACGACCAGGCTGAGCGCGAGCGCAAGGATGAGCAATCCAACGACGATTCTGCGGTTCCTATGGTCCCTCATCGAGCTGATCCCCCGTTTCAGATATCCCCCTAAGCCCCGTGTGGAGCACGGAGTCGGTGCAATGGTCGTCGCTCCTACCTCCTTGTGCGGGATCGACAGGAATGCGGCAGAGAGGAGTGATGCGGTCGACGGCATGCCTGAGATGGTCGACGGCATGCAGTGGGCAGCGAGGAAGTGCATCGCGTGACACAGGCTCCTGAGAGAGCGAAGCGATACACCGAGCCATCCCCCCTTGGCCGAGCAGTGACCTTGCGCGACGCCGCCACAGCGACGGGTCTCGCTTTGGGGGCCGCGGCAAGTGTTGTTGGTTTACCACCGGGCGCAAGGCTGTGTCAATATCAATACAAGTATTTGTACTAGTGATTGCAGTCGGCGAACGCTCCGAAGGAAGTTGATCGCCGGCGCCGTGGCGACGGGAGGATCGGCGATGCACCCGGGCTCCGGGTCGACGGAAGACGATCGCGGTCGCTTGGATGGGAGGTGCGAGGGTCCCGGGCGCCGACGCGCAACGGCACAGCTGCGCGGCGATCAGACGAGCAGCGCCGCCGTGATCGCCGTGACGCCGTAGACGATGCCCACAACCCCGTTGACCGTCATGAAGCTCATGCCCACGCGGTGGAGTCCGCGGCGGGCGATGTCGACGTTCGACCATGCCAGCACGACGGCGACCGCCGCGCAGCCGGCGTAGTAGACCCATCCCAGGTCGACGAGTGGCCCCACGGCGAAGAGGAGGAGGACGGCGGCGGCGTGCGACGCGGCTGCCGCCGCCAGAGACGCGCGTTCACCGAATCTGACCGCGAACGAGTGCAGGCCCTCGCGGCGATCCACCTGCAGGTCGAAGACGCCGTAGAGGACGTCGAAGCCGCCGATCCAGAAGCCCACGGCCAGGAAGAGGAGCACCGGAGCCCAGTCGAGGGCGCCGGTCACCGCGATCCAGGCGGCCGCCGGCGCGAGCCCGTCGGTGAGCCCCAGGAACCAATGGCAGCCCCACGTGAACCGCTTGGTGAACGGGTAGACGACGAAGGCCGCCACGGGAACGGGCCAGAGGTAACGGCAGGGCGGGCTGAGGAAGAAGGCCGCCAGGACCAGGAGGCCGAGCGACGCGACGGCGAACGTCGTCACCTCCGCGGGCTTGAGCACGCCGCGCGGAAGCTCGCGATCGGCGGTGCGCGGGTTGCGGGCGTCGATGCCGGCGTCGATGAGACGGTTGAGGGCCATGGCGCCGGCGCGAGCTCCCACCATGGCCACGGTGATCCAGGCCAGGTCCTGCCACGAGGGGAGGAAGGGCGCGGTGGAGTCGCCCCGCGACCAGGCCGCGCCTGCCAGGAACGCGCCGGCGTAGGCGAACGGCAGCGCGAAGACGCTGTGCTCCACCTTGATGAGGCGGGCGAACGAGCGGAGCTTGCTCACAGTGCACCCCGGTTCGGCGTGCGCGATGCCTGCCTGCCGACTGTGAGCTCGGCCTTCATCGGGCTGCGGCGCCGGGGCCGGCGGCTCACGAGAACGGCAGGCCGAGCTCTGCCCAGCGCTCGGTCACGCGAGCGACCACGGCCGGATCCATGCGGATCTCGTCCGGCCACTCACGCAGATGCCCTTCCTCCGGCCAGGCGCGGGTGGCGTCTATGCCCATCTTGGCGCCGTATCGGGCCGTGGGACTCGAGTGGTCGAGAGCGTCGAGCGGGCCCTTGACGATCATGCAGTCCCGCTCGGGGTCCACGTTGTTGAAGACGCGCCAGGCGACCTCGCTGGGGTCGTGGACGTCGACATGCTCGTCCACGACCACCACGAACTTGGTGAACATCATCTGCCCCATGCCCCACACCGCGTTCATCACCTTGCGCGCGTGGCCGGCATAGGCCTTGCGGATGCTGAGTATGGCGCAGTCGTGGAAGACCCCTTCCACCGGCAGGTCCATGTCCACGAGCTCGGGCAGGGTGAGCCTGAGCAGCGGCAGGAACAGCCGCTCGGTGGCCTTGCCGAGGAAGCAGTCCTCCATCGGCGGCTTGCCGACGATGGTGGCGGGGTAGATCGCGTCGCGGCGGTGGCTCATCGCCGTGATGTGGAAGACCGGATAGCGATCGACCAGCGAATAGTAGCCGGTGTGGTCGCCGAACGGGCCTTCGTCGCGTTCCTCTCCGCGCTGCACGTAGCCCTCGAGCACGATCTCGGCGTCGGCCGGCACTTCGAGGTCCACCGTGGCGCAGCGGGCCAGCTTGACCGGCTCGCCGCGCAGGAACCCGGCGAACATGAACTCGTCGACGCCGGGCGGCAGCGGCGCCGTGGCGGCGTATGTCACGGTGGGGTCAGTGCCGAGAGCCACGGCGACCTCCAGGCGGCCGTCGCTGTCGCGGAAGTTGGCCGCCCCGTCGTGGTGCACGTGCCAGTGCATGCCGGTCGTCTGGCCGTCGAAGACCTGGAGCCGGTACATGCCGGCGTTACGACGGCCGTCCCGCCCCTTGGTGACGACGACCGGCAGGGTGATGAACGGGCCGCCGTCGCCTGGCCACGAGGTGAGCACCGGAAGCCGCCCGAGGTCGGGCGGATCCACCGCGACCTCGCGGAACGGGGCGTCCTTGACCACCTTGGGCGCGAAGGACGCCAGCTCGCGCAGCTGACCGAGGGCCTTGACCTTGCCGACCAGGCCCTGCGGCAGTTGCAGGTCGAGCAGGCCACCGATTCGGCCCGCGATCTCATCGAGCGGCGCGCCCAGCGCCAGCTCCATGCGCTGCGGCGAGCCGAACTGGTTCATGAGCACCGGCATAGCCCGGCCTTTGACTGTGCGGAAGAGGAGCGCCGGGCCGTGCGCTTTGCTCGCTCGATCGGCTATCTCCGCCATCTCCAGGTACGGGTCGACCTCGGCCTCGACGACGGCCAGCTCGCCGGCCGACTGCAGGAGATCGACGTACGCGCGCAGGTCCACGCGTCACCCTCCTTCGGCGCCTGTCTGGCGCTTGCGATGCTCCACGGCCACGTGACCGGCGTCGCGCGCTTGTCTCTCTTCCACAGCCTGGCGCACCGTCCGCAGACCGCGAGACGCCGCTGCTGCTGCCGCTGCCGCGTCCCGGCGCCGGCTCGCCGCCTCGACGTCGCTGAAGGCGGCTCGGGCGGCGTGCCGCAGCGACGAGCCCTCTCCCGCGGCGACGCCCGACACGGCTATCTCCCACAGACTATCGTCCACCGTCGGCGGCAACCCCTCCACCCGCAGCATCGAGCAGGCGCCCATGAGCCGCGCAAGCAGGCCCACCGCGCCGATGTCGCCGCCGGCCGCTATAAGTCGCAGGCCGTGGGCGTAGAAGTAGTCCCCCGCCAGCAGCAGCGACTGCGTGCCACGGGACCGCGGGACGAGGCGGCTCGTGCGGTAGTGCGCCAGATAGCCCTCGTAGACCAGCTCCACGGCCAGCTCCAGTTGAAGCACCGGCGCCCCGTGCACGCGCGCCGCGAGCGGCCCGTAGAGCAGCCCGTCGGCAGGCGGCCGAACGGCCGGCTCGAAGGCCGCCGCAACGGCCGCGAGACCCTCGGGGACGCCGGCGCTCACCGGTCGGCCCACGTCCGCTGCCGGTGCGCGAGCGCGATCATCGCTCACCGCACTCGGAGTTCAGGTGGAAGGAGAGGAACATCAGCTCGCTGGTGAGGTCGACCTGTCGCACCACCACGCCCGGCGGCGCGCTGACACGCACCGGAGCGAAGTTGAGCACGGCGCGCACGCCGGCGGCGACGACACGGTCGACCGTCGCCTGCGCAACAGCCGCGGGGACGGTGATCAGGGCCACGTCGATCGGCTCTCCCGCCGCCCGCTGCTCTTCGCAGAGGCGTTCGAGGTGGGCTATGTCCCGCACCTGGCCCGCGCCGTACGCCGCGCCCACCTTGCGAGGAGAGGTATCGAACACGGCCACCAGGCGGAAGCCCTGCTGCATGAAGCCCTTGTACCAGGCCAGAGCCGTGCCGAGCTGCCCGGCACCGATGATGATGAGGTTCCAGGTACGGTCCAGGCCCAGGCACCTGGTGATCCCGTCGATCAGGCGGTCGAGCTCGTAGCCAACCCCCCGCACACCGAACTCGCCGAAGTATGAGAAGTCCTTGCGGATCTGCGCCGCGTTGAGCTCGATCTCATCGGCCAGCTCCTGTGACGAGACCCGCGCCACGCCGCGGGCCCGCAGCTCACGGAGCTTGCGAAGATAGAGAGCCAACCGCGGAACGGCCACGTCCGGCACCGCGCCGCGCCCTTCCGGCCCGCTCATGCTGCGCCCCCGGGCGAGTGTGGCGCCCCTGATGTGGAGCGCACCTTACCCCCCATCTCGAACCTCCCCAGGGATGTGTCGACTTTCACAAGCCCCTCCATGCGCCGACCGGTCGCTTGTTCAGGGATCGCATGCATTCTACCTCGACGCCGCGGGATGAGCCCGCACCCAGGCGCGCCCAGCATGCCGTCGTCGATCTCCGGTCGCCGGCGAACACCGCCTCGTCCTACCGGCCGAAGCCGGCCACGAGCCGTGAGCCTGCTCGCCTACGCGATGCGCCCCAACCTGTACCACGGGAGCGGCGCGGGCGCCATCGAGCAACTGGTCGTGCGCGCCGACATGCGGCGTCGCGGCAGAGGCGGCGCGCTGCTGCGCCAGACAGGGGACATCATGTGATGAGCAGGCTGCGCCGAGGTCCCGATCACCATCGACCCCGGCAATGCAGAGGCTCGGGCCCTCAACCGCGCCGTGGGCCTCACAGAAGAGAACCTGGAGCTCTCCAGGCACCGCCGACCGCACATGGACGCGGTGTTCTGCGGGCCGGCGCTCTGAGCGAGTCGCGTGCCGGCGCGGCTCTCTGCATGCGCGCCGCAGCGTTCCCCCGGCGCACGCAGGCGCTCTGCCACCCCGACGCGCTCGTCAGGCCAGCCAGCGCGCCAGGTCTTTGGCGTAGCTGGTGATGATGAGGTCGGCGCCGGCCCGCTTCATCGCGGTGGCCGTCTCCAGGACGCAGCGCCGCTCGTCCAGCCAGCCGCTCGCGGCCGCCGCCTTGATCATGGCGTACTCGCCGCTGGTGCTGTGCACCGCCATCGGGAACTTCGTCTCCTGCTTGACGACCTTGACGATGTCGAGATACGGCAGGCCGGGCTCAATCATGATGATGTCTGCGCCCTCTTCGATGTCCAGCAGGGCTTCCCGCACAGCTTCCTCACCGTTCGCGGGATCCAGCAGGTACGTCAGCTGGTCGCCGAGCACAGGCCGCGCCCCGGTGACGGTGTCGAACGGGTCGCCGAACGCACTCGCGAACCGAGCTGCCACCGGCATGACGACCGTCTCGAACAGGCCTTCGTCGTCGAGAGCGTTGCGGATGGCCGCCACCCGGCCGTCCATCATGTCTGAGGGCGACACGACATCGGCGCCGGCCTCCGCATGCGATATGGCCACCTTGGCCAGCACCTCGATGGTCACGTCGTTCAGCACTTCGCCTTCCTGGAAGACCCCGCAGTGCCCCTGGTCCGTGTACGCGCACAGGCACACGTCCGTGATGAGCACCAGGTCCGGAAGCTCGTCCTTGATGGCCTTCACGGCCATCTGCACGGTCCCCTCGGAATCGTAGGCCGCGCTCGCCCCGATATCGCGATGCGAAGGCACGCCGTAGAGCAGCAGCGCCCGCAGGCCCAGCCCATAGGCCTCGCGTACCTCCTCCAGCAGCGTACTGATGGAGTACAGGTTGCAGCCGGGCATGCCGGCGATGGGCTCGCGGATGTTCTCACCGTGAGTGACGATGAGCGGCAGCACGAGGTCGTCAACGGAGAGCGCGGTCTCGCGGACCAGGCGACGCAGTGAAGGCGACTGACGCAGACGGCGCATGCGATACGACGGGTAGTACATGGGAGCGACGTCCTTTCCTGAACGCACCGAGGCACGCCCTGCCCGCGGGCGTGTCCGCAGACTACAACCCGGCAGTCACGGCATCAAGGAGAAGAGGCCGCGACTCTCTGCAGGGCCAGATCGACGACCTTCATGACGTCCTCGCGGTCGCGCAGCTCGCAGACGACCACGGGGATGTGGTCGGCGAGCGACAGGCTCTGCCGGACCACGGCCTCGGGAACCGGGTCCTCCGCCACCGAGACGTAGGTGGCCACGACCAGCGGCAGCGACTCGACCGACGCGGCGGCCACCAGATCGGCGGACGAGGCGCGCACGCTGTCCGCCGAGTTGGCGTTCACAAGCAGTATGCCCGCGCTGGTGCGACCGGCCAGCTCCCGCCACGCTGGCTCGTGGGTCCCGGAGCCAAGCGCGTAGACCAGGACCCCCTCCTCTTCTTCGTTCTCGTTGGGAAGGGTGACCGCGACCATCGGCACTTCCACCTCCTGCTCGTCCAGGCTCACCGCCAGCAGATGCCGCGTGAGGGTCTCCTCGTTGAGGGTGGAGAGGAAGACCTCGGTGTAGAAGTCGATGGGGCTGCGTACTACGACCGCGGTGGCGTTCTCCAGGCCCTCGATGGCGGCCGGCCGCATGACGGCCAGACCCTCCTCGACCAGCCGCCGTAGCACCTTGGCGGCCGTGAAGCGGTTGATGCCGCTGTCGCGGATGACCGAGCCGGCGTCCCGCCGCCCGTCCACCAGGCTGATCACCCGCCACTCCTCGGGCGTGAACGTGACGCCGCCGTGGTCGCTGACGCCTTCGGGGTACTCGAGACGAGGGATGTGCTGCAGGGAGCCGAGCGAGGCCATGATGAGATCCCACTCGTCGATGCGCCGACAGCTGTCGAGGATGAGTCCGTCGACGGTGAGCTCGAGCACGATCTCCTCGTCTGCCGGCGGCGCGTCGCCGAGGAATTCGAACTCCCCTTCCGTCCACGTGAGCAGGTGGAAGGCGGCCTCCTCGATCTGGTCGCCGACCGCCTCGGCGAGCGTGCCGCGACTGACGAAGCCGAGCGCCTCCAGCACCTTTCCCAGGCGCGTGCCTTCCGGGCCCGCGCGCTGCGCGGCGAGCGCCTCCTCCAGCTGCCGCGGCGTGATGGCGCCGGAGCGGACCAAGCGCTCGCCGAGCGGCATGAGCTGGGGGTCCACGAAGGCGTAGTAGATGAAGCCGTTCCGGAAGTACAGACGACCCCAGCGCTCTTCGCAGCGCAACGTGAGCGTGCCCGTCTTTGCGCTCATCTTCACGAGCTGCAGGACGTTGGCGAGATTGAACTCTTGCAGGCTGCCTTGAAGAAGCATGACCGTCCGGGTTCTCGGAGACGATTCAGTCTACGGGCAATCGTCCCTTGTGGTCCAGCATGTCGAAGATGGGACGCCACGGGTCGTCAGCGGCTGCATATAGGCGGTATAGTTATGTCATCTCATCATGTGCACGGGGGCGGTCCCGTATGGCCGCCCGCGAGCACGCGCGGACCGCCGGGGATCGCCGACCCTCACCCAGAGATGCCGTGGCGAGGCTCGGCCTGCACACAGAGGCAGACAGGATACGGAGGCAGCAGATGTCGCGGGTACGGTTCTTCAGTGGCGCCCAGCTCCCGTTGGAGATGCACAAGGTACGCATGGTGCAGAAGCTGAACCTGCGCCCCGTGGAGTACCGGCAGAAGGCGGCCGTCGAAGCCGGCAACAACACCTTCCTCCTGCAGAACAGCGACGTCTTCCTGGATATGCTCACGGACAGCGGCACGAACGCCATGAGCGACATGCAGGTGGCGTCCATGCTGGTCGCCGACGACAGCTACGCGGGCAGCGCCTCCTATAGCCGCCTCGAGAACAAGCTGCGCGAGATCTTCGGGATGCCGTACTTCCTGCCGACCCACCAGGGACGCGCGGCGGAGCACATCCTGGCCGAGGTCTTCGTGAAGCCGGGCGATGTGGTGCCCATGAACTACCACTTCACCACCACCAAGGCGCACATCCTGCTGAGCGGCGGGTCGGTCGTGGAGTTGGTCACGGATGCCGGCCTCGAGGTCACCAGCGACCTGCCGTTCAAGGGCGACATGGACATCGACAAGCTGCAGGCGACCATCGCCGAGCACGGCCGCGACAGGATCTCGTTCGTGCGCATGGAGGCAGGGACGAACCTCATCGGCGGCCAGCCCGTCTCGCTGCAGAACCTGATCGATGTACGACGTGTCTGCGACGAGCACGGGCTGCTTCTGATCATGGACGCCAGCCTCCTGGCCGACAACCTTCACTTCATCAAGGCACGCGAAGAGAGCTGCCGTGACCTGAGCATCCGCGACATCACGCTCAGGATCGCGGATCTGTTCGACGTCATCTACTTCTCCGCCCGCAAGCTGGGCTGCGCGCGGGGCGGCGGCATGTGCATACGGACCGAGGAGCTGTACCGGAAGATGCGCAGCCTGGTCCCGCTGTACGAGGGCTTCCTGACGTACGGCGGCATGTCCGTGCGGGAGATCGAGGCACTCACGGTCGGCCTCGACGAGACCATGGACGAGGACATGATCAGCCAGGGCCCGCTGTTCATCGCCCACATGGTCGATGAGCTCGACCGCAGGGGCGTGCCGGTGATCACGCCCGCCGGCGGCCTCGGCTGTCACCTGAACGCCATGGAGTTCGTGGATCACATCCCCCAGACCCAGTATCCGGCAGCCGCGCTGGGTTCGGCGGTCTACATCGCCGGAGGCATCCGCGGCATGGAGCGCGGCACCCTGTCCGAGGAGCGCGAACCAGACGGCACCGAGAAGCTGGCGGACATGGAGCTCCTGCGCCTCGCCCTACCGCGACGCGTGTTCACGCTCTCCCAAGTGGAGTATGCCGTCGATAGGGTCTGCTGGCTCTACGAGAACCGCAGGCTCATCGGCGGTCTGGAGTTCACCGAGGAGCCCGAGATCCTGCGCTTCTTCTACGGCAGGCTCAAGCCGGTCTCGGACTGGCAGGAGAAGCTGGTCGCCAAGTTCCGCGCAGACTTCGGCGACAGCCTGTAGAAGCCGCGGGAGAGCCGCGGGCTGAGCGGCACCGAGATCGCGCTCAGCCCGCCCCCGGTCCGCTTCGCGGCGGGCCGCGCGCGGGGTCGGCCGCACCCGAAGCGCGGCAGCGGACCGCGGTCGTGCTATCCGGTCGCACCGGCACGAGACCGGCGCCGGGTCGTCGTTCAGCCCGCCGCGATCAGACTGACGTGCGTCGTGCCTGGCTGCCGGCGAGGAAGTCGCCAGCGCCTATCGATGCGCTGGCGGCGAGCGAGAGGATGATGGCGAGCATGGCGCAAGGGTATCGGCCGCATGTGCCGTCGGCCAGCCGCGCGATCGCCGCCTGCTGAGATGCGCGTTGACGGGTACTGTGTGAGAAGCCGTCTCTACGGTCGACGGCCCTCGGCCTCCAGCCGCACGGCGTCGACCGTGATGCGGCCGTGCTCGTCCGCCGGGTGCGTCGCGGCATAGGCGGCCACCACTTGGGCGGTGAATGCCGCCCGCCGCGCCTCCGGCAGGCGATCCAGGTAGGGCAGCCACGTGGTGCGCACCCACCCGGCCAGGGCGCTCACGCCGTCATGCTCCATCGGCTTCTCCAGCAGCTCGACGCGTTCCGGAGCGAGCCCGGCACCCTCGACCAAGCGCCGGAAGTCGTCGGCGTCGGGGAAGCAGTAGGGAAAGCCGAAGCCCGCGAACGCCGCGCGCCACTCGGGACGTGCGCACACCTCCTCCACGACCGCACGCATGCCGGCCACGTTCCCCCGGCCCGCGAAGTGAAGGAAGAAGCGCCCGCCGGGAACCAGGGCGCGTGAGATGCCGGCCAGCACGGCCGCCTGGTCCTGCACCCAGTGGAGGCAGTTGAAGGACACGATCAGGTCGAACCGCTCGACGAAGTCGAGAGCGGCGGCGTCCGCCACCGCGAAGCTCACATCGGGCGCGTCCACGACGCCGCGGGAGTCGCCGCCGGCAGGCGGCGCGAGCGTGTGGGCCTTGCGGGCGTGGGCGACCATCTCCGGCGAGCTGTCCAGGCCCAGCACGCTGCCGGACGGCACGGCCGCGGCGATCGCGGCTGAGACACGTCCGTCGCCGCAGCCTATGTCGAGGATCCGCTCGTCGCCGCGGAGGCGTAGCCGCGCCACGCAGTCGCGCGCCCAGCGCTCCTGAGCGGCCGAGTGCCGCTCATAGTCCTGCGGATCCCACGTGTGCGGAGTAGCCACGGCCCCACCCCTATCCGATCTGCCGGCGGCGACGCGTGGAGCTTCCCGCCGTTGGACGCCGATCGTCACCGGCGAACAGTCAGCCTCGCAGTACCGACCTTGCTCTGGGCGTTGCCGGCAAGGTCGGCGGCATACACCTTGATCTTGTACTTGCCGGGAGCCACCGTGGCTCGCCAGGTGAAGCTCTTCTTCGCGTTGCTCGCCACCACCCCCGCCTTGAGGGTCTTCTTGAGCCTCGTCCCCTTATAGATCCTCAGAGTGACCGTGGCCTTGCCGGAACCCGGCAGCGCGTCGTGGACCTTGAAGCCGAGACCGACCTTCCTGCCCTTCCTGACAGTCGCCGCGTACGCCTTCGTGGCCGGCTTCCGCGAATCGATCCTCACCGTGGCCGAGCGACTCGCGGTGCGGCCTCCCGCGTCGAGCAGGTACGCGATCACCCTGGTCTTGCCCTCCGTCGCCACAGTCAGCGTGCGCGTGGTCTCGGTGCCCGGGACGTCCACCCAGGTCGATCCTTCGTCAAGGCTGTACAGCATGCTCACAAGGGGCAGCGCTGGATCGAGGTCGGCGATGAGCGTGAGGTCTATCGCGGCAGCGTGCCAGGCCGAGTCGACGCCGCCGATCGTGATGCGCGGGGTGGCGGAGCCGATGAGCTCGGCCACCGCCGTGCGCACCGCCGGCAGAAGGGCGTAGAGCTGGTCGCCCGGGCAGGCGGTGTAGTTGGCGTCGCGGTGCCCGGAAATCACCGGCAGATCGACGCTGGCGCCTGCCTTGTACTTGTTGGTCGTGCTGCAGGTCATCGTGGCGGTACCCTCGGGGTCCAGGCCGTGCAGGTCCAGCTTCCAGGCGAGGAGCTGCTCGAGCGAAGCGATCGCCGCCGCCGGCGGCTCCTCGCTGGTGAACGTGCCCATGATGGAGATGCCGGTGCTGCCGGTGTTGAACCCAAGGCACTGGGCGCCGAGGACGCCTCGGTCCATACCGCCATAGCGGCCCTCGTAGATGACACCGTAGCGATCGATGAGGAAGTTGTAGCCGATGTCGTTCAAGCCCATGGATCCCGTGTGGTACGCATAGACGGCGCGTACCACCGCCGGAGCTTCCTCTGCCGTGTACGTGTTACCACCGGCCGTGTGGTGGACGAAGGCCATCTTGACGGTCGTGTACGAGGGCGAGGCCTTGCGCAGCGACTCGTCGGCGCCCCACCCGGCACGGGTGACGATGGTGGGCGCGCCGGTACTGGCGGCGGCAGTGGCCTTGAGCGCGCGGGCGGCCGGGGAAGCAGCGAGGGCGTCGGCGGTCGTGGTGGCGGTGAGGTCAGTGCCGGCCGCCGCCGTCGCCACGCGGCGCAACGCCTTCGTGGCCTTCGTCGCGGTGCTCGCGTCACCCATGGGATCGATCGCCACCACGCGCACTCCGCCGAGCGTGACGGGCGCGTCTGCAGCCGCTGCCACGGCGGCCACCTGGACGTAGCGGGCGGCGCCGGTCCAGACCGGCTCGATGAACGCCTTGACGTCCCCCTCGCTGCCGTCGGTACGCTCCAGCGGGGCCGTGTACCAGTCGCCCCATGAGTCGCCGTCCGCGCCGGCCCGCAGGCGGACGGTAACGGCGCCGTCGACCGTCGGCACCTCGCACACAAGGCCCACCATGCTGAAGCACATGCCGGCGTCGAGGGTGACGACGCCCGACGCGACGGTACCCGCCTGAGAAGCCGTGGTCGTGTCGCTCGGCCCCGACGCGCCGACCCGGGTCCGGCGCTCCACGTCCCCGGCAGCATCTCGTAGCACCGCCAGACCGCCGGGCACGCGCAAGCTGCGCAGCTCGACCGGCGCCGCCTTCGCTCTGGCGGCGGCCGCCTCACCGACACACGGCCCTGCCCAGACGGCGGCCAGGCAGGCTGCGGCGCCGGCGGCAAGGAGCATCAGCGCCCGGGCCGCTCTGCGCCTGGGACTGGATGGCCGCATGCCTACCTCACTCTCAGCGTCGCCCTGCCCACGGTCGCCTGGACGTTGCCGGCTTCGTCGGTGGCCCGTGTGAGCACCATGTACGTACCGCGGGCCAGGCGCCTGGTCAGTCTCACCGATACCATGCGCGTCGTGTTCGCGCTCACGTTCCTGATCGTCGCGCGGCCCACTCTGACACCGGCCGCTGTCGTGATCGTGATCACCAGCTCGGCGCGTCCGCAGGTCGGCACGGCATCCTTGAGCATGACGCGCACGCTCACCCTCCTACCCTTTCGGGCGTTCGCCCTGTTCACCGTAGCGGCTCTAGCCTTCGAGGTCGGCCTCACAGTGTCGATGTTCACATAGCCCTTGTCGACCTCTTCCGTGGCCCCGGCCTCGTCGACCGAGTAGTACTCGACAGCATGTGAGCCGTCGCCACTCACCCAGAACGGCGCGGCGTACACAGTCCAGGCGCCGCCGTTCGCGGCGTCGACACGGAAGTAGGTGGTCAACCCGGACCCGCCGGAGGCGGTGAGACCGACCTCGACCGCATCGTTCGTCCAGCCGGAGCTCCTGTTCTTCGCCAGGCCGGTGGCCGTGGTCAGCGGCGCCTCCGCCGCGAACGCCTTGAGGCAGACGTTGTACTGGTACTGGCCGCCGCCGATGTCTTCCCAGTGACCCGCGGCCGCACCAGCATCGGTGCTCACGTAGCTCTGCCCCGACGAGGAGGTAGCCTGCTCGCTGTAGCCCCGGCAGACCCCTTCGAGCGCCAGCGGGTAGTCGCAGTCCGGCGTCTCCAGGCGCACCATCACGTAGAACGTCTCATCTTCCGCTGTCGCCGGCTGGGCTGCGAGGGAGACCGTGTGGTAGCCGGCAGTCTTGAGCGTGCCGCCAGCGACCAGGTCCACCGGATCCGGGGAGAGGCTCGAGTCCACGTATACCCGGTACTCGGTGTTCTCGCCCAGCGAGTAGAAGGACACCGCCTCCAGCACCCCGTCGTGCGTGGCCGTGAAGCGGTCGGCGATCCAGCCGGTGTCCTTGTTCGCTTCGTCGATGGAGCAGGCATAGACGTAGCCGAGCGGGTCGTACTGATAGACGGCGTCGTGGTTGGCGGTGTCCTCGGCCGTGAAGAGAGCCGTGTCGCCGATGCCCCACGTGTCGCCGCGGGCGAAGACGGAGTCGTAGTACGAGACGTAGAAGTAGCCGTCTTCGCCCCAGCCCGGGCCCCAGCTGTTGCGCACGATGAAGGCCCCGTCTCCCTGGGGGGCGGTCCTGAAGCGGTCTTTCGAGTAGTCGTCGTCCCATCCCACGATGGCGACCGCGTGGTTGGCCGCGACGGCGTCCGTGGCGGGCTCGCAGCTCTCGGGGTAGCTGAAGTAGTAGGAGGAACCCGTCTCCGTCGACTGGTAGCAGCTGCCGTCCCAGTACATCGTCGCGTACACGGCGCCGGAGTCCATGACGGCCTGCTTGATCGCGTCGTTGTCTGTGGCGGCGGTGCGCTTGGGCAGGTACTCGACGTTCTGAACGTGCTTCTGCACCGCGAGGCCGGATGAGGTCTGGCCGTCGCCGTAAGCGTCCTCCGCCTCGAGGATGGGTCCGGCCCAACGCGCAAGGTAGGCGGTGGCCATGATGGCGTTGCCGCCGCCATCGTAGGAGTCGTAGCTGTAGCCCGAGCCCAGAGCGAGGTTGTCCTCGGAGAAATCGAAGGTGCCGGCGCCGGCGAGCAGCAGCGAGGACTCGAGCGAGCCCAGGCTGGCGAAGGCCCAGCAGGTGCCGTGGTCGCCCTGATCGCGCACATCCGTGAGCCCGCCCACCTCACGCAAGTCATAGCGCGACGGCAGCACGGCCATGCCGGACGAGGAGGACTGCGCGGCGGTCGGCGAGCCGACGCCGCCAAGGGTGCCGGCGCTCGTGAGCGC
>CAZIGT010000047.1:0-15114 GCA_964538465.1 uncultured Thermoleophilia bacterium
GAGAGCGAACTCGTCTCGCTACTCGCGCCGCCGGCAATCGAGGGCCTGACTGACCCCGACGAGGCGCCACCGCCGCCCGATGCGCCGGTTTCGCGTGCCGGCGATCTCTGGGTATGCGGCCGCCATCGGCTGCTGTGCGGTGACTCGACCAAGGCAGAGGACGTGGCTCGGGTCATGGACGGCAAGCGCGCCGTGCTGATGGCGACCGATCCGCCGTATCTGGTCGACTACCGGGGTGGGCAGCATCCGGCCACCGAGGCGAACGGTGGCAAGTGGGGAGCCGATCCAGACAAGCACTGGGACGCCTACACCGACCACGCCGCGGCGATCGACTTCTACCGCGAGTTCCTCTCGGCTGCCATTGAGCACGCTCTGATCGCTGCTCCCGCCGTCTACCAGTGGTTCGGCGCCATGCGCACCGACATCGTCCTGGAGGCGTGGCGTGCGGTCGGCCTGCTTCCACACCAGATGCTCATCTGGCGCAAGACACGAAGCGTGCTCACCCACTCGCACTTCATGTGGGACTACGAGCCGATGATGTACGGCTGGATCGAAGGCAAGCGACCGGCCCTCAAGCCGCCGGCGGACGCTCGGGCGGTCTGGGAGATCGAGTCGAAGATCGACGACGGCGCCGCCGGCATCCACCCGACGCAGAAGCCGATCGAGACGATCCGCCGGCCGATCACCTACCACACCGAGCCTGGAGGCCTGCTCTATGAGCCCTTCTCCGGCTCGGGCACGGCGATCATCGCCGCCGAGGAGCTGGGGCGCAGCTGCTGCGCGATCGAGCTCTCACCGGCCTTCGTGGACGTCGCGGTCGCTCGCTGGCAGGCCTTCACCGGACGCGAGGCGGTCCTCGAGGACGATGGCCGCACCTTCAAGGAGCTGGCCGATGAACGGCTGGCATGAGCGCGCGCGCAACGAAGGCCGTTGTCGCACGACGTGTGAACGTCGTCTACCGCCTGCTGCTCTCCGGCTTCTCGATGCAGGAGATCCTGCAGTACGCGGCCGAGCGCACCGACTGGGACGTCGGCGAGCGGCAGGTCTTCAAGTACCTGGCCCGGGCACGGCAGCTGCTGGAGGCGGAGAGCAAGACCGAGCGCGCCGAGGAGCGCGGCAAGGCGATCGCCCGGCTCAACAACCTCTACGGCAAGGCGCTCAACGCGGGCGACCTGCGCCAGGCGCTTGCCGTGCAGCGGGAGATCAACGAGCTGCTGGCGCTGCGCGACAGCGAGCACCACGGCGGCCAGACCGGCGTCGAGGAGTACCTCAGGGTGCAGAAGGGCGCGGTGCCTGAGTGAAGCTCCATCCCCTGACAGCCAAGCAGCGCGCCGCCTGGTGGGCGATGGACGGGCACCGCATGGTCATCTGCGACGGCGCCGTGCGAAGCGGCAAGTCGGTCGGCGCCGACCATGCCTGGGTCGACTTCGCACTCCACGGGCCTGCCGGCAACCTGCTGATGGTCGGCAAGACGGAGAGGACGCTGCGCCGCAACATCATCGACCCGCTCATCGACATGTTCGGCGCTCGCTTCTGCCGGCTGATCGCCGGCACCGGCGACTTCTACATCGGCAACCGGCGCACCTACCTGGTCGGCGCCAACGACGAGCGCGCCCAGGAGAAGATCCGCGGCGTGACGCTCGTCGGCGCCTACGTCGACGAGGCCTCCACCGTGCCCGAGTCGTTCTGGACGATGCTGCGCAGCCGGCTGTCGGCCGAGGGCGCGCGCATGATCGCCACCACCAACCCCGACGCACCGCTGCACTGGCTCAAGAAGGACTGGCTCGACAAGGCCGAGCAGCTGGACATCGCGCGTTTCACCTTCGCGATCGACGACAACCCCTACCTGCCGGCCGAGTATGTCGCCGGCATCAAGCGCGAGTTCACCGGCCTGTGGCGCAAGCGCTTCATCGAAGGCCTCTGGGTGGCGGCCGAGGGCGCGATCTACGACATGCTCGACGTCGACGCCGGCGGCCGCCACGTCGTCGCGCAGCTGCCCGAGATCCATCGCTGGGAGCTGTGGATCGACTACGGCACGCACAACCCCTTCCACGCCGTACTTGCCGGCTACGCCGATGAGGCTCTCTACCTCTGCCGTGAGTGGCGCTGGGACTCCGTGGCAAGCCATCGGCAGCTCACCGACGCCGAGTACTCACAGCGTCTCGGCGCCTGGCTTGCGGCGGGCGCTGATGGTGCCTACGAGGGTCCGGTGCCGCTTGCCGCCACGATCATCGACCCCTCGGCGACCTCCTTCCGGGCGCAGTGGCAGCGTGACGGATGGGGCTGGGCGCTCAAGGCTGACAACGACGTCCTCGACGGCATCCGCGACGTGGCCACGCTGCTCGGCGCGAACTTGCTGCGCATCCACGAGTCGTGCCGCTACACGATCAGCGAGCACTCCGGCTACGTCTGGGACCCCAAGGCACAGGAACGCGGCCTCGATGCGCCGCTCAAGGCCGACGACCACGCGCCGGATGCCGTGCGCTACGGCGTGCGTACCGGGCGCCGCCGCTGGCGCGCCTGGCTCGCGAACAGGATGCAGGAGGCCGCCTGATGTCGCTCCCGACCGATCCCAAGACACCATGGCCGCCGCCGGACGCAGCCCCGAAAGACATCGCCGTCTGGCGGGCCTTCTACGCCGGCGATGAGCCGCAGGCGAAAGCCGGTGTGGGGCCCGCCGCCTCACGGTTCCGCCGCTTCTTCTCACGCAAGTGGCGGCAGGACAACCCCGAGCAGACCAAAGCCCGCGACATCAGCGCCTGCCTGGCCGGCGAGATCGCCCAGGCCTCGGCCGACCTGCTCTTCGGCGATGCGCCGGACTTCGGCTTTGCGGAGGGCAGCAAGGCCGCCCAGCGGCTCGACGAGCTCCTCGAGGAGTCCGGCGGGATCAACGCGCTGCTTGAGGCGGCCGAGGTCTGCGCCGCCCTGGGCGGCGGCTACATCCGGGCCTCTTGGGACACGGAGGTCTCCGACACACCCTTCCTCACGGCGCTCTACCCCGACGAGGCGGTGCCCGAGTTCGCCTACGGTCGCTACCTGCGCGCCGTGACCTTCTTCCACGAGCTGCCCAGCGACCGCAAGGATCGCGTCGTGCGTCATCTCGAACGCCACGAGAAGGGCGTGATCCTGCACGGCCTCTACCTCGGCGACAGCGCGACCCTGGGCGAGCAGATGCCGCTGGCCGCACGGCCGGAGACCGAGAAGCTCGACGAGGCGGTCGAGCTGCCGGACGCGCTTGTCAGGGACGTCTGGTATGTGCCCAACGTGAAGCCGCTGCGCAGCGCGCCGCACTCGCCTCATGGACGCGCCGACATCCAGGGCGCCGAGAGCTTCCTGGCCGCGCTCGATCTGACCTACAGCTCCCTGCTGCGCGACATCGACCTCGGCAAGGCGCGGATCCTCGTGCCCAGCGAAGCGCTCAAGCCGGCCGAGCGCGGCGGCGGGCGAGGATCGGGCAAGACCTTCGACCTCGATGAAGAGATCTTCACCGAGCTGGACGGCATGGATCCCGAGTCGGGCGTCGGCATCACCACCTACCAGCCGGACATCCGCACCCAGGCGCACATCGACGCTGCCCTGACCTGGATCGAGCGCGTTATCTCGGCTGCCGGCTACTCGCCGCAGACGTTCGGCCTGAGGATCGAGGGTCGCGCGGAGTCGGGCACGGCGCTGCGCATCCGCGAGGGCAAGACGGCCAAGACGATCGCCCGCAAGCAGCGCTACTGGGCTCCGACCCTGGCTGCGGCGAGCGAGGCACTCCTCGTCATCGACCGCGACGTGTTCGGGCGGCCGACCGAGGTGCGGCGGCCGACGATCGCCTGGCCGGAGGAGCAGCAGACGCAGGCCGAGCTTGCCGACACCCTGGAGCTGCTGCGCCGGGCGGAGGCGATCAGCATCGAGACGGCCGTGCGCCGGGCACAGCCGGAACTCGATGAGGAGAAGCTGGCGGCCGAGGTCGAGCGTATCCGCCAGGAGAACGGTAGCCTGGTCCCCGAGCCTGCCTTCTGATGGCCATCCTGGATCCTGAGAGACTCAGCGAGGCAGTGCAGAGGCTGATCGAGCACGCCCACGGCCTGCATCTGGCGCTGATCGTCCTGCTCGCCCAGCGGCTTGGGCGCGACCTCGCCGACGACGACTGGGCACGGCGGCGCAGTGCCGAGACGGCCGAGCTTGAGCGAGCGGTGCGGCGCTTGATCGAGGCTTCGGGCAAGCAGCGCAGTAGCGAGGCGCTGGCCGCCGTGGGCGGCATCTACGAAGCGAGCGCACGGCGCTCGCTGCGCCTGCTGGGCCGTCTGCGCATCGAGGCGACGCCGGCAGGCTTCAAGCGACCCGACCCGGCTGCCATGCGCGCTCTGGCCGCCGACCTGGCTCAGCGGCTGGCAGCGACCGACGCGCGCGTCCTGCGCTCAACGTGCGACGTCTACCGGCAGGTGATCGGGCGCGTCACGGCGGAGGGTCTGGTCGGCGAGCATACCCGCCGGCGCGCAGCCCAGTCGGCACTCGACACCTTCGCCGAGCGTGGCATCGCTGGCTTCGTCGATGGAGCCGGTAAGCGCTGGGATCTGGCCAGCTACACGGAGATGGCCACCCGAACGGCGACCCTGAAAGCCTCCCGCCAGGGCGTGACCGACACTGTGCGCGCCTCGAACCGTGACTTGGTCATCGTCGGCGGCTCCTCCTCGAGCTGCCCGCTCTGCGTGCCCTGGGAGGGTCGCGTCCTCTCGCTGGATGGCGCGACGCCAGGCTATCCGACGCTCGCCGAGGCGCAGAGCGCCGGTCTGCATCATCCCAACTGTGGTCACGGCATCGACCCCTACGTCGAGGGGCTGACCGATGCCTCCGAGATCCAGCACGGCGATCCGCAGCGCTATCAGGCACGCCAGGCGCAGCGTCGCCTGGAGCGTGGCATCCGTGCCTGGAAGCGGCGTGAGGCGGCGGCCCTCGATGAGGTGAGCAAGCGACGGGCGGCCGCCAAGAAGCGTGAGTGGCAGGCGCGGCTGCGCGAGCACGTCGACGCCAACGACCTGAAGCGCCTGCGCTACAGGGAGGGCATCCATGGGGCGATCTGACCTTGCCTGGGCAGCTGGCCTCTTCGACGGAGAGGGCACGGTGCGATGCAAAGGTCGTTATCGCATCGTCGCTCTCTCCATGACGGATGAATCCTGCGTGCGGCGCTTTGCCGAAGCGGTCGGTGCCGGCACGGTCTCGGGACCGGACATTCGCCCAAACCGCAAGCCGATGTGGCTTTGGTGGGCCTGCTCGGCAAACGCCGTGGTTGTCGCCGACGTACTGCTGCCATACGTGGACGAAAGGAATAGGCAGCGGTTGACGGAGCTAATCGACAGATACAGGGCGGACAAGTCAGGCGTCTGTGAGTACTGCGGGAAGCAGTTCGAGCGAGCCCATCGAGACCGTCGATTCTGCGGTCACTACTGTGCCCGCAAGAGTCGAGAGCAGATCAGCAAGGCAATCTGACCTCAGGAGGTCACTCGTGTACAGACGCATCCTCTTCACCCCCGACGATCCGGCTGCCGGCAGCGGTGGCGGCACACCCGCGGCCGGCGACGACGAGGTCGGCAAGCAGAAGGGCAAGGACGGACCAGGCGGGCTGGGTGCCCCGGCGCCCGCCGGCAAGACGTTCACCCAGGAGGAGGTCGACGCCATCGTGCAGCGGCGCCTCACGCGCGCCGAAAGCGACTGGAAGGCACAGGCGAAGGCCGACGCCGAGAAGGCCAAGCTGGACGAAGTCGAGCGTCTCAAGGTCGAGAAGCAGGAGGCGGACGACCGGGCGGCCGAGGCCGAGAAGAAGGCCCAGCAGGCGCTGGTTGCGGCCGAGGTCAAGGTGGCGATCCTGGCGGCCGGCGCCAAGCCGGAGCGCATCGAGAAGATCCTCCGCCTCGTCGACCTGGAGAGCATCGGGGTGGCCGACAATGTGCCCGACGCCAAGGCGATCGAGGCCGCGATCGCGCTCGTCAAGGCCGACCTGCCGGAGCTCTTCGGCGCCGGTGGCACGCAGCGCTCGGGCGCCGACTTCTCCGGCCAGGGCAGCGGCAAGCGCACCTACGCCGAGTCGGAGTACCGCAAGCTGGTCGCTGATGCCGCCTACTTCGACGCCAACAAGGATGAGCTCAACGCAGCGGTGCGCGAGGGGCGCGTGATCTTCGGCAAGTAGCGTCTGCTAAGACGCACCCACGTCGCCCGGTCGAACGTCGTACCTTGAGCATGGGACTACTGCTCCTCTTCGGCAGGGGCCGTCCGACGGGACGCAAATCACGGGCCTCGCAGACAGCAGAGGCGGTGGTGATGCCCTCACCAGGGGCCGCCGACGGGCGCAAAACGGCACATCCCAACACGCACTGAGGAGGCCCCTGGTGTCGATCACCAACTTCATCCCCGAGCTGTGGAGCGCCAACCTGCTCTCCTCGCTCAAGAAGAACCTTGTCGCAGCCAGCCCGCTCGTCGTCAACCGGCGCTGGGAAGGCGAGATCAAGGAGAAGGGCGACCGCGTCCGCATCACCTCGATCGGCCGCCCATCGGTGAAGACCTACACGAAGAACACCGACATCGACGCGCCGGAGGAGCTGACCGATGCGCAGCGGGTGCTCGTCTGTGACCAGCAGAAGTACGAGCACTTCCAGATCGACGACGTCGACAAGTGGCAGGCGGCCGGCAGCTTGATGACCGAGGCCATGGACGAAGGCTCCTACGCCTTCGCCGATGAGATCGACCAGTTCATCATCAGCCACTACACCTCGGTGGCGGCCAGCAACGCGCTCGGCTCCGTGCAGTGCACCACGGCCGACAAGGTCTACCAGATGCTGATCGCGCTGCGTGCCAAGCTCAACGCGAGCAACACGCCGAGGCAGAACCGCTATTGCTTCCTGCCGGACTTCTGCATCGGGCTCCTGCTGCAGGACAACCGCATCATCGCCAACCCGGCCTGGAGCGAGTCGGGCGGCAACATCGCCGGCGGTTCGGTCGGCCGGCTGCTCGGCTTCGAGATCCTCGAGTCGAACAACCTGCCCAACACCGCCGGCGACGACTATCTCGCGCTGGCCGGCCACTCGATCGCGATCACCTTCGCCGATCAGTTGACCGAGACCGAGGCCTACCGTCCCGAGCGGCGCTTCGGCGACGCGATCAAGACGCTCTACGTCTACGGCGCCAAGGTCGTCTATCCGCAGGCCCTGGCCACCGCTGAGGCCTCCATGACCTGAGATCGCTTCGACCCGGGTGCCCCGCGTGGGCGCTCGGCTCGCCCCGCAAGGGAGAAAGGAGCCCATCGTGTCACGCACAGCCATCACCGTGATCGCCCCGGCGCTCAACGCCGCCGTGGTCGACACGCACACCGACATCGACCAGGCGAACGGCATGTACGTCCCGGCGAGCGTCCCCACGCGCGACGTGCTCGTGCGGGTGCTCAACTCGACCGCAGGTGCGAAGAACGTCACCTTCAAGGCCGGCGACAACCCGCCGGCGCTGGCAGCCGGCCAGGGCGATCTGGTCGTCGCCATGGCGCAGGATGCCGTGAAGTTCGTCCACTTGGAGTCGGCGCGCTTCCTGCAGTCCGACGGCACCATCGAGGTCGACTTCGAAGCCGGGATGACCGGCGAGATCGCCGTTATCCGCAAGCTACGGAGCAGCTGACCATGACCGTGCTGGTGAAGGTCCGGGGCGAGAGCGCCTACGAGCACGTGCTCGACCTCGACAAGAACCCGTGGGCGCGCGAGCGCATCGCCACAGGCTCGCTGCAGATCGTCGAGGAGCTCGACGGGCTGCCGGCCGACCCCTGGGCCGAACAGGCACCAAGGCGGGGCCGCAAGGCCAAGGACGCCGAGACGCAACCCGCGCCGGAGCCCGAGCCCAAGAGCGACGCAGACGTCAAGCCTGTGGCGTCGGAGCCCGAGGGCGGCGCATGAGCCCCTGGTACAGACTGCCGCACGCCGACTCCGTGATCTGGCGCGACGAGGAGCGTGCGGACCTCGAGCCGGCCGATGAGCCGGCGTGCGAGCACGACCGGCTTGCGCCGAAGGACCAGGACGACGACGAAGACGCGGATGCCTAGATGGCAGCGTCCTACGCGACAGCCGAGGAGTATGCGACCTGGTCGGGTGAGCCGGCACCGACGGACATCGCCCGGTTGCTGGCTCGCGCGACCGAGCTCATCGACTCGATCGTGACAGCGTCGTTTCTCGTCGACGAGGAGACGGGACTGCCCGTCGATGAGGACGTGGCGCTCGCGCTGCGCGACGCGACCTGCGCCCAGGTGCGCTTCTGGGTTGAGGTCGGCCATGAGCACGACATCGACGGTCTGGCCGGCAGCGCCTTCGCGGTCGGCGGCTTCTCCGGCAAGCGCGCGCCGAAGACGGCTCCTCAGGCCGTGCGCATCCTACGAGGGGCGTCCCTGCTGTGAGCATCCCCACCGCGCTGCTGCGACAGACGGTCACCGTCGAGACCTACACCGGCGAGAGCGCGACCGGGCCGCTCTTCGACCCCGAGATCGCCACCTACCCCGGGCGCATCCGCCCGAGCCGACGCTGGGTGAGCAGCGCGAGCGGCGATGCGGTGCTCGGTGACGCCGTGCTCGATCTGCGGCCTGAGGCGGTGATCGACGTGGGCGATCGAGTGACGGCCGAGGGCGAGGTCTACCGTGTGGTCGCGGTGGCCGAACAGCGCGGGCTGACACGGTCGGAATACCTCGAGGCGACCCTGAGCCGGAGCGAGACGTGACGATCGTCCGCGATCATCGCCGCGAAGTCCTGGCCGCCATCCGCAGGGAGGCGGCGCGTGCGCTCAACGACGGCGCCGGTGAGCTGCTGCGCAAGGCGAACCAGACCGTGCCCATCGAGGAGCACGTGCTCGAAGAGTCCGGGCATGTGATCCCGGCCACGCCCGAGCGGACGATCGCCGGCGTGGGCTACGGTGGCGAGGCGTCCGCCTACGCCCTGCGTCAGCATGAGGACACCACACTGCGCCACGACCCAGGGCGCGAGGCGAAGTGGCTTGAGAAGACCTTCAAGTCCGATGGCAAGCGCGTCCTCGAATGGGTGGGCGACCGGATCCGCAGGAGGTTCGCATGATCTCCCGCGCCCTCGCCAAGCACCTGCACGCTGCCGAGCTTGCCGTCTACGCACCGAACGATGCAGCCGGCAACTGCTTCCTTGAGCACATGCCGGCCTCACCCGACGCTGCCCTGATGATCCTATCGACCGGTGGCAACCCGACGCCGGCGGCCAGCACCTGGGGCTACGACGAGCCGACGTTGCAGCTGCTCGTGCGCGGCGCACCCAACGACCCTGCGACGCCGCAGGCGTGGGCGAGAGAGCTCTACAGCGCCACCCAAGGCCTGCGCTACGTGACCCTCGATGCCGGCGGCCCGGACGAGGTCTTCCTCGTGCTCTGCAGCTCGCCGCAGACGGCGCCGGTCAACATCGGCAGCGACGAGAAAGGCCGCTACCGCTACTCGCTCAACCTCGCCCTGCACGTGCGGGCGGCAAGCGAACACCGAGACTAGGAGGCATCCTCATGGCCGGTACCCCGGACAAGGTCCTCTCGCGCGACTTCGAGATCAAGGTCAACACCGGCACTGTCGAGGTGCCCATCTGGACCAAGATCAACGGGCTCGACGAGGACGGCATCACCATCAAGCCGACGTCGCGCGAGACCGACTTCGCCGACGCCAACGACGAGGGTTTCGCCAAGCCGGTGATCATCGGCCGCGGTTACTCGGTCAGCCTCAAGGGCGCCCGCCTGGAGGCCAGCGACGACGGCACCCGCGATCCCGGCCAGGCTGCGGTCGAGGCGGTAGCCGACGCCACCGGCTACGCCGCGCGGCTGCAGTTCAAGATCACCAGCCCGGCGGCAGCCACGCCCGAAGAGCTGACCTTCCTAGCCTCGGTGGCCGAGGTCGGCACCATCGGCGGTGGCGAGAAGTCCGCCTGGACGGCGGAGCTGAAGGTCTACGGGCAGATCGCGAGGACCTGAGCATGGCCCACCGATTCCTTGACTTCGACGCCGCGCTTGCCGAGGCGGACGAAGAGCCGGTCGTCGTGCGCTACCTCGGCCGCGACTGGGAGCTCTACCCTTCACTTCCGGCCAAGCCGGTCCTGCGCATCCTGCGGCTGCAGGCTGACGGGGCCGCCGCAGGGACCTTGAGCTACGGCGAGATGCTCACCTTCCTGACCGAGCTGGTGCCGCCCGAAGTGCTCGATGCCTGGCTTGAGCAGCACATGACGGTCACCCAGATGGCCGACCTCATCCGGCGCGTGATCGCCATCTACAACGGCCAGGAGGCCGATCCGCAGGAGACATCGGGGGAAGCGGCGAGCCCCAGTACCTCGAGCACTGGGGCGCCCTCGAAGCCGACTACGCCCGCGAGTATCGCATCGACCTGCCCCGAGCCATCTGCGACGGCATGAGCTGGCGGCGCTTCTGTGTCCTGACGAGCGGCCTCTCGCCGCAGGCGCTCTATCGTTGCTTGACCAGCTCCCGGGCGCAGGCCCGCCGTCCGCTGCGCGCGGCTGACGCCGGCGCCTTCTTCGCCTCCTTTCCGAAGGCGGGCGAGTGATGCTCACGGTGGCGGAACTGGTGGCCACGCTGGGGCTCGACGACCGCGCGCTTGAGCGCGATCTCGGCCGCAGTCTCGACCGGGCCGAAGGACGCGTGAGCCGCTTCGGCGGCGCTGCCAAGGCGGCTCTGGCCGCCGGTCTGGGCGGCGGCCTGGTGATGCTTGCGCGCACCGGCTACCAGGAGGTCATGGACGCCGCCCAGGTGCAGGCGCAGATCGAGGCCGGCCTCAAGAGCACCGGCGGTGCCGCCGGTGTCACCAAGGAGCATCTCGAGGAACTGGCCGCTGCGATCCAGGACTACAGCGGCCAGACCGACGACTCGATCGCGCAGTCCGAGGCGCTGCTGCTGACCTTCACGAACATCAAGAACGTCGGCGCCGACCGCATCTTCGACGAGGCCACCAAGGCGGCCGCTGACATGGCCGCCAAGCTGGGGACCGATGCTTCCTCGGCGGCGATGCAGCTCGGCAAGGCGCTCAACGACCCGGTCAAGGGCCTCACCGCCCTGCGGCGGGTCGGTGTCTCCTTCACCGAGGAGCAGCGCAAGCAGATCAAGGCGATGGTCGAGGCGGGCGACATCATGGGTGCCCAGAAGATCATCCTGCACGAGCTCCAGGTCGAGTTCGGCGGGGCTGCCAAGGCGGCCGGCGAGTCGCTGCCGGGGCAGCTCGAGCGGGCGAAGCGGGCCTTCGAGGACGCCTCGCAGGAGGTGATGAGCGGGCTGGCGCCGGCGCTCGGCGACGCCGCTGGCCTGATTCGGGAGCTTGCGCCGGCCGTCCCGACGCTGGTCAAGGTGGCGGGTGCATTCACTGCCCTGTGGGCGGCCGTCAAGGGCTACAAGCTGCTGAAGGACGGCTACGCCATGATGCGCGACTTCATCGGCCTGACCCGTCGCAGCCTGGATGCAGTGCTCGATCTCGGCGGCGGGCTGCGCGGTGTCGGCGGCGCCGGGATGGGCGCCGGGCGCGGCATCGCCGCCTTCCTGGGCAAGGCCGGCCTGGTGGGTGCTGCCCTGGGTGCGTCTTCGGTCGCCGTCTATGAGGCGGTCAAGGCGTTCCAGTCCTACCGTGAAGCGGCGCAAGAGGCGCAGGCTGCGGCCGACAACGCTCTCGCCACTCTCGACAAGGCCGTCAAAGCCGGCAAGACCAAGACGTGGGGTACGGCCGAGGGTCCGGCGGGATCGCAGTCGGCCGAGGAGATCCGCAAGGCGATCGAGCGCGATCGCGACCTGACCGACTGGTGGAACCCGTTCTCGTGGTTCGGCGACGGCGGCACCCTGAAGGTCAGCAAGCCCACCGTCATCGGCGTCGGAGAGAAGGGTGAGGAGATCGTCGAGATCACGCCCACGGGGCGCGGCACCAAGGGTGGCCGCAGCACCGTGATCCACATCCATGGCGTGCCTTCGCGGCGCCAGCTTGAGCAGCTCAAGCGCGATCTGGCCAGCGTCGACATCGGCGGCTACTGATGGCACTCTCGGCGATCCTCGATCCGGCCGGCGAGGCGATCGCCTTCGCCATCCGCGACGACGCGGCCTTCGGGCGCGTCCTGGCCGAGCTTGTGCGCATCAAGCAGGGTCGCTACGGCGTGCCTCGCGTGGTGGCTGTCGATCGCAGCGAGCCGCGTACCCTGCGGCTGCCGATCATCATCGACAAGCACGGCCAGGGTGTGGGCGCAACGACGGACGCCGATCTGGCGGCGGCCGAGCTGGCGACGATCGACCGGCTGCTGGCACGCTCCTCGTCCCTGTACGTCAAGGATGCCGCCCTGTCGCGCGGCATCACGCTGCGCACTCTGCCGAGCCCCGGCAGCGAGGTCCAGAGCGATCCGAGCGCACGGGTCGTCGCCGGCGACGGCGTGCTCTTCGCGACGCTCGAGATCGTCTGCGAGCCCTACGCCTACGGCAGCGCCCAGACGCTCGTGGGCGGTATCGCCACCGCCCTTCCAGCGCTGATCGACCTCTCGGCCATGGGCGGCTCCTACGAGACACCGCTTTCCTACTCGCTGGCGCTCGCCGACATGCGCCAGGTCTTCCTGGGCCTCATCGAGGAGGAGTACGCCTCCTGGTCGGGCTGGCTCATCGACGCCAACGACCTCGCCTGGGACACAGGCAGCTCGCTGAGCGACGCCAACGCCGCCGGCGGCATGGCACGGCGCTCGGCCGCCGGCGGGGCGATGAGCGCGGCGATCGCCACGAGCGCCTTCCCGCGCGGCGAGTACGCCTTCCTGGCGCGCCTGCGCGTCACCAGCGGCAGCGCCGAGGCCTACTGCAACACCCTGGGCAGCGATGAGGCGGTCGACCTCACGCTGGCCGACTGGCGCTGGATCAAGCTCGGTCACATCGTCTGCCCGACACGACGCACGCTCGGCGCCGGCAGCGCCACCACGACGATCACCATCGACGCCGGCTCGGGCGCCTATGCCTGGTGTGACCGCATCGCCTTCGTGCGCAGCCAGGCCGGCTACCTCGAGTACGACGGGCCGGCGATCGACGCCTTCGCCGGCGACGGCGAGCACATCTACGTCGACGGCCTGGCCGACTACCGGCACGTCCTCGGCGGCACCCTCTACGCGCTGCGCGGCCGCCTGGCGGCGATCGTCGAGACCGACGGCAAGTCGGGGCCTGCGCTCTCACCGGTCCTGGCCCTGAGCGCCGAGAGCAGACACAACCTCTGGAGGTAGGCACATGACCTGGTACTACTCGGGCGGCTCCGCGAACAGCGACCCGAACGCTTCGCTCGGCGGCGCCAAGAGCAGCGTCTCCGTGGGCACCGGCCTCAACGGCCTGTTCGACGATGTGAGCGGCGCCGAGAGCGAGGCCGGCGATACTGAGTATCGCTGTGTCTACTACATGAATGAGACCGGGGAGACCATCTATGACGTTCACGTCTACATTCTCAGCCAGCCGAGCGGCGACGATTCCTTCCAGATTGGGAAGGATCTGGCGGGCAAGAACGCGACCGCCGACACGGTAGCCGATGAGGACACGGCGCCTGACCCAGCGGTGACGTTCGCCACGGCGCCTGATTACGACAACGGCATCGACCTAGGCGACCTAGCCGACGATGACTACTACGCGATCTGGGTGAAGCGCATCGTGCCAGCTGCAGCCACGGCGAGCACATCGTCGTGGACGATTCGGGCGCGCGGTCAGTAACGCCGCCGGAAGGGCCTGAACGATGCCTGTCGTTGCGATCACCGCAACCGGCGTTGCCGGCTACGACCTCGCCTACATCGCCCCGGGCGCGTCCTGGTCGGCGGTTCGTGACGCCGCCAGTGGCAGCTTGGCCGACGACGAGACCTGGCTCGGAGCGCACGCCACCAAGTCGGGCTCTAACTACTCCTGCTATCGCAAGCTCATCTGCTTCGACACCTCGGCGATACCGGTCGGAGCCTACATTCGGTCAGTCAAGCTCAAGGCATACCTGATCGGCTTCAACGGCACCGGGCAGTACATGGACCTGGTGACCACGGATCTGACGAGCGCCGGGTTCGTCAACACCTCCGACTATGCCATCTCGCATTTTGGCACGACCGCGCTGGCGCAGTGGCCGAAGACCGGCACCGCGAACCAGCCCTACGAGCAGACCGTCACTGGCCTGACCATCGTTTGCGGTGGGACCACTGTGGTGGGTTGCATCGCCGAGCAGGACCGCGCCGACTCAGCGCCCAGCGGTGACAACTGGACGCACTGGCACGGCCCTGGTGCAAGCGCCAGCTATCGCCCCGTCCTGACTATCGACTACACGCCGCCTGATGACCTCGACGGCAGCCATCGCATCCGCGGTGTCGATGACCTCGACGGCTCCCACAGGATCCTCTTCGCCTGGATCGATGAGGACCTGCCCGGCAGCCATCGGGTGCGCAGCTGGCACACCGAGGACCTCGACGGCTCGCATCGGGTGCTGGTCTGGATCGACGACGACCTGCACGGCTCGCACATGATCTGGTCCGCCGGCCTTCCCGCGGCGGCCCCGCGCGTCCTGCACGTCCCCAGGCTCTCGCTGCTGGTCGGGGATACCGAGCGCATCGACCTGATCGCCGAGGGCGCCGACGCTACCACCGTGCGCTTCGGCAACGCGGTCACCGGCGGCCACGGCGGCGCCTCGGTCGAGATCCCCAGGCGGCCCGGCCGGCGCGCCGTCAACGGCCTGGTGCGCGGCACGCCGGCGCGGCTCTACGACGGCGCGGACCTCCTCTACCAGGGCGTCGTCAAGAAGGTCTCGGGCTCCGACGGCGGCGACGGGCGCAGCGTCACCCGCGTCGAGTTCTGCGGCCCGATGGACCTCGCCGACCTCGACGAGAGCTTCGCCTGGACGTGGGTCGACGCCGACTACGGCCTCTGGCAGGAGGTGACGCTGCCCACGGGCCCGTTCGAGACCTCCAAGGGCCAGTCGGGCACCTACGCCGAGTACGCGCCCCGGGACGCCTCCTGGGAGGTGCGCAGCGACGGTGAGCTGTTCATCGGCACCGTCGCCGGGTCGACCTACTACGGCGATCCCTTCTACGTGCGCAAGCCCTGCCTCAAGCGCCTGGCCTACTGCCTCGA
>CAZIGT010000048.1:0-15027 GCA_964538465.1 uncultured Thermoleophilia bacterium
GCGGGGGGAGGCCGGCCGGCCTGGGGCGCGGCCGGCCCCACGGGAGGTGATCTGGTGACGGCAGGAAGCTCTCCGCGTCGCGGCTACGTGCAGATATACACGGGCGACGGCAAGGGTAAGACCACCGCCGCGCTGGGCTTGGCCCTGCGCGCCTGGGGCCACGACCGCCGCGTGGCGGTGCTGCAGTTCATGAAGGCCGATCCCACCTGGGGCGAGATCGTGGCCCTGCGTCGCATGGGCATAGACGTGGTGCAGACAGGGCTCGACCACTGGGTGCGCAAGGAGTCGGTCTCGGACGCGGACAAGGCGGCTGGCGCTGCCGGCTTCGCTCGCGCCCGTGAGCTGGTCATGAGCGGTCTCTTCGACGTGGTCGTGCTCGACGAGATCTGGACCGCGCTGTTCTTCGAGCTCGTGCCGCTGGCGGACATCCTGGCGCTGATGCGCGACAAGCCGGAGCACGTGGAACTGATCTTGACCGGGCGGCGGGCGCCGGACGAAGCCGTGGCGGTCGCCGACCTGGTCACGGAGATGAAGCCTGTCAAGCACTACTTCGACGCCGGCGTGCCGGCGCGCGAAGGTATCGAGTACTAGGAGGCGAGGCCGGGGCCGCCGGCATCAGGGAGGTGCTCACCGATGAACGCGCAGAACGCACGGAGGGGCCGCATCGCCGTGCTCACCGGCGGCGGCGACGTCCCCGGGTTGAACGTCGCCATCCGCGCCGTGACTTTGCGCGCCCAGCGCGAGGGCTACGAGGTGCTCGGCCTGCGCCGCGGATGGGCCGGCCTCATCGAGATCGTGCGCGAGAAAGGCGCCGACAACAGCGCCGCTGTGATGCCGCTGGACGAAGACCTGGTGAACCGCTACTGGCACACCGGCGGCACCTTCCTGCACAGCTCGCGCACCAGGCCCAGTGCCGTGCCGGCGAAGGATGTGCCGGCGCATCTCAAGGGGGCGTACTCGGAGGAGAAGAACGACCTCACGCCCGAGGTGCTCGAGAACCTGCGCTTCCTGGGCGTGGACGCGCTCGTCCCCATCGGCGGCGACGACACCCTGAGCTACGCCGTCGAGCTCGGCCGCCACGGCTTCCCGGTCGTGGCCATCCCCAAGACCATGGACAACGACGTGCCGGGCACCGACTACTGCATCGGCTTCGGCACCTGGGTCTCGCGCACCATCGCCCTGGCGGCGCAGGTGCGCACCGCCGCCGCCAGCCACGAGCGCATCGTCGTGCTCGAGGTCTTCGGCCGCTACGCCGGCTACACCGCCCTGGTGCCCACGCTGGCCGGCGCCGCTCAGCGCTGCGCCATCCCAGAGCATCCCATGGACATCGAGCGGCTCACCGAGCTGATCGTGGCCGATCGCAACGCCCATCCCGACAAGCTGGCCACGGTGATCGTCAGTGAGGGCGCCAGCCTCGCCGGCGGGGAGATGGTCTTCGAGGGTGCCGAGAAGGACATGTTCGGCCACGCCAAGCTGGGCGGCATCGGTGCCCAGGTCTCAGGGCTCATCAAGGAGCGCTCGGCCAAGTACAACGGCGGCAGGCGTATCGACATGATCAGCATGAACCTGAGCTATCTGGTGCGCAGCGGCGACCCGGACGTGCTTGACGCGGTGGTCCCGCTTGCCTACGGCAATCTGGCCGTGGAGCGCGTGCTCGCCGGCGACTTCGGCACGATGGTGGCCGTGTGCGACGGCCGCTACGGCTCGGTGCCCATCGAGACCGTGGTGGCCAGCAAGAAGGTCATCGACGTTCGCCGGTACTACGATACGGAGCGCTACCGGCCCAAGTACGACGCCTTCGAGCTGCAGCCGATGCTGCTCGTGGGCACAAGCTGACGGGCGTCGCCTGACACGGACGGGGCCACGCGCCGGCGACCGGGCAGAACGTCCCTGCATATTGACGGCAGCGGTGCTTGCACCGCCGGCCCATGCTAGCTAGTCTTCAGAGAACCCGTGCGCAGCACGCCGAGTCTGGCGGAGGGGGCTCATGGAAGTGCAGATGGCGCTGATCGCCGACTACGCGGCGCCCACCGACGACGGCCGGCTCGACCTGTGCGGCGTGGTGCATCGCCTCCGTGCTCCCCGGCTGCCCTTCGTGCGCCAGCTCATGTATCTGGTCCTGCGCGTGGCGCTGGGGCCTCGCGACCCACTCACCGAGAAGGTCGTCATCAAGGTCATCGACCCCGATGACCGGCCCATCAAGGAGTTCACGGCCACTGCCGCCTATCACGCCGCTCCCGGCGAGGAACGACCGGCGGGGTTCGTCTCGGTCCTTGAACTGCGCAAGCTGGTCTTCGAGAAGCCGGGCACGCACACGCTCGAGGTCTACATCAATAGCCGTCGGCACGAGCGCGTGCGCTTCGACGTGGAGGCGCAGCCGCCGCGCACCGTCTGGCCGCTCACGATGCGCTGACCGGATCGGCCGGTGACACCGCCGGCCGGGTCGGAAGGGGTCAGTCCGCCGTCTCCACCCGGTCGCGGCCGTTCTCCTTCGCCCTGTAGAGCGCCGCGTCCGCGCGTGAGACGAACTCATCGGCCGGCTCTCCCGCGATGTGCTGAGCAACGCCGAAGCTGGCTGTCACGTGACCCACCTTCGGGAAGGCGTGACGGCCGATACCCTGTCTCACCCGTTGTGCGAGCATGCGCGCCTGTCGCATGTCGGTATGAGGGGCGAGCACCAGGAACTCCTCGCCCCCCCAGCGCGCAAGCACGTCGGAGGCTCGCAGTTGCCTGGCCGTGATGGTGGATATCTCGCGGAGCACGCCATCGCCGGCATCGTGGCCGAACGTGTCGTTGACGCGCTTGAAGTGGTCGACGTCGAACATCACGACGGCGAGGTCCAGCTCGTGCCGGTCGCTGCGGGCCAGCTCGGCGTGCATGACCTCATCCAGCTTGTGCCGGTTGCAGGCGCCCGTGAGCTTGTCGGTGGTGGCCAGGATCTCCAGGCGCGCGTTGAGCCGCCTGAGGACCTCGTTGCTGTCGGTGAGCTGGGCATGGGTCATCGCCAGCGACGCGACCATGCCGTTGAAGGCGTCGGAGAATCCGCCCATGAAGTCAACACGCTGCGAGAAGTCACCGGCTGCCACCCGCTGCGTCTGCCACGTGAGGTGCCGTAGCGCGGACTGCAGCGACTTGAGCGCGCCGGCCAGCGCTCCCCGACTCTCCAGTGTTTGGTCGAGATCGCCCTGTGACAGGCTCAGAGCGAACGCGTAGAGACCTGCGAGGTCGGCCATGACGGCGTCGAGATCCGCCGATCTCGCCTCTTCAGGGACCGTGGCGGGCCGGCCGGTGCGAAGCGTCTCGCGGACCGCCGCGACGACGGCTTCCGCACGCCCTGGGCCGTCGTCCGATGCCTGCACGGCCCCGCTCACCTGGCCTCCGCCGCGAACCGGCACGTACGGTCGCCGGTGCACCAGCAGTCGACCTCCCGGACCTCGAACTCGCGGCCGGTGAAGCCCTCCATGAGGGCGGCGATGAAGCCCTCGTCGTACACGCAGATCTGATCCCGGATTCGGGGAGGCCCGAGCAGTCGAGATCTTCGGATACGGTGAGCACGAGGCGGCCGGCGTCGAGGTCGGCCTGCTCGATCCGCAGCACGCCCACGCTCATCTCGCGGAGCACCGACTGGAGCTTCGCGACGTACTCGTCGAAGTCGTCCGCTCCATCGATCAGATGTGTGTAGAACTGCTCGCCGGCGAGCTTGCCCGCGGCGTAGAAGACCTCGTCGGCGGCGGCGGTGCCGCAACGCTGCTCGAGGACGTCGCGCAGGCAGAACTGCAGAAGGCGGTAGGTCTCGAGTCGCACCAGCGGACCGAGGTTGGGCCTGCCGGTCTCGAGGTCCCCGAGTAGATCCCAGCTGAACGCGTATTTCCGAGTGGGAGCCCCGGCGTCCGTAGTCGCGCCAGGTGGCATGATGTACCTCCTTCCGCACCCCGACCGGGCAGGCGACGGTCGCGTCAACGGCTCTCGCCGGTAGGCTATGTACCCCTCATGCGGTATCTGCAACGCATTCCCACATCCGGCACCGCCAAGCGCCGGTAGACGGGCGCGACGGTCTTGTGCGACCGCGGTGTTCGCTGACTGCGGATGACGACCATGTATGGGGACCGCGCGTGAGGGCGGTGTCAGCAACGTGCGTTGTGCGCGCGGCACTCGTACACTCATGGGGAACGAGCGGCCGTTGGGGGATCCGTGACACACACGCTCATCTACCCGCCATCTTCGCGCCACAACGAGGTGGGTCATCTCGAGATCGGCGGTTGCGATGTGGTCGAGCTGTGCGAGAGCCACGGCACGCCGCTCTTCATCTACGACGAGGCGGCTCTGCGCTCGCAGTGCCGCACCTACCGGGAAGAGTTCGGCCGCCGCCTGCAGGATGCAGAGATCGTGTACGCCAGCAAGGCCTTCTGCTGCAGGGCCATGTGCGAGCTGGTGGCGGAGGAGGGGCTCAGCCTGGATGTGACGTCCGGCGGCGAGCTGGCCATGGCCGCCCTCGCCGCGTTCCCGCCCGACCGCATCTACTTCCACGGCAACAACAAGACGCCGCCGGAGGTGCGCCTTGCGCTCGAGGCCGGCATCGGTTCCTTCGTGATCGACTCCTTCGAGGAGATCGCCGTGCTGGACCGTGCCGTAGGTGAGCGGCGGGAGCGGGCGCCGGGCGGCCGGCAGGCGGCGTCCGGCGCTCGCCAGAAGGTGCTGGTGCGCGTCACGCCCGGGGTGCGGCCGGACACCCACGCCGCGGTCCAGACCGGCCAGCTGGACAGCAAGTTCGGGTTCGGGCTGGGCGACGGCCTCGCCACCAGGGCCGTCCCCCGGCTCCTCGTCGCCGAGAACCTGGAGCTGGTGGGCGTGCACGCGCACCTCGGCTCGCAGATCTTCGACCTGTCCGCCTACCGCCGTGGCATCCGGGCGATCGTCGCGGCGCTGGCCCGCTGGCGCCGCGACCTCGGCTTCGAATGCCGTCTGCTCAACCTCGGCGGCGGACTGGGGATCCGCTATACGCTCCGTGACGAACCGTCGACCATCGGCGACCTGGCTGCGGTCACGGCCGATAGCCTGGGCGAGCAGCTGACGGCGCACAGGCTGCCCATGCCGCGCGTGCTGGTGGAGCCGGGGCGGTCCATCGTCGGCAAGGCGGCGGTCACCGCCTACCGCGTGGGCGTCGTCAAGCAGATCCCGGGCCTGCGTACCTACGTGGCCGTCGATGGCGGTATGAGCGACAACCTGCGGCCGATGCTGTACGGCTCGCGCTACGAGGCCATGCTCGCCAACAGGGCCGAGGAGCCGGCCGGCATGAGCGTGACGGTGGCCGGCAAGCACTGCGAGTCGGGCGACGTGCTGGTGCGTGACGTGCTCATAGCGCGCCCGGAGCCCGGTGATATCCTTGTCACCCCCGGGACGGGTGCCTACGGCTATGCCTTGGCCAACAACTACAACGGCCAGCCACGTCCCGCGGTCGTCATGGTGTGCAACGGCACCGCGCGAGTGATCATCGAACGCGAGACTTGGCAGGACGTGTCGCGCCTGCAGCGACCCCTGCACAGGGACGCGGACCAGACACAGGAGGCTTGACCGTGGAAAGCGTAGGCGTCGGGCTGCTCGGATATGGCACCGTGGGCTCGGGTGTCGGCAAGCTGCTGCGCGAGTGCTCGGAAGACATCCGGCTGGCCACCGGCAAGCGGGTATACCTGCGCAAGGTGCTGGAGGTCCCTGGGTTCACCCACGCGGACCTGGACGCGTCGCTGCTGGTGCACGACTTCCGCCAGATCATCGACGATCCCGAGATCCACATCGTGGTCGAGCTCATCGGAGGGGTGGGTGTGGCGCTGGAGTTCCAGCGCGCCGCGCTGCGGGCCGGGAAACACGTGGTGACGGCCAACAAGCAGCTGATAGCGCAGCACGGCGCCGAGCTGTTCGACGTGGCCGAGAGCACCGGTGCCTTTCTGCGCTTCGAGGCCAGCAGCGCCGGCGCCGTGCCGGTGATCAAGGTCCTGCGCGAATCCCTGGTCGCCGCACAGGTCAAGACCATCTTCGGCATCGTGAACGGCACCACCAACTACGTGCTGAGCGCAATGACTGAGACGGGCGCCCAGTACGAAGACGTGGTCAAACAGGCGCAGAAGCTGGGCTTCGCCGAGGCCGATCCCACGGAAGACGTGACCGGCAAGGACGCGGCCGCCAAGATGGCCATCCTCAGCTCGATCGGCTTCCACAGCCGCACCACGCTCGCCGATGTGGAGTACGAAGGCATCGCCGGCGTCGGCGCGGCCGATATCGCCCATGCCTCGGCGCTCGGCTACGTCATCAAGCTGCTGGGCGTGGCCAAGCTCATCGACGGGCGCATGAACGTGCGCGTGTATCCGGCGTTCCTCCCCAAAGACCACCCTCTGGCGGGAGTGAGCGGGGCGTACAACGCCGTCTTCCTGGAGAGCGACAACTTCGACAAGATCATGCTCTACGGCCCGGGTGCCGGAAGCGTGCCCACCGCCTCGGCGGTCATCGGCGACATCATCAGCGTGGTCAACACGGCGCCCGGCGCGTTCGTGCAGAACTGCACCTGCTACAAACAGATTGACTTCTACCCCGACGACGAGGTGGTCAGCAGCTTCTACGTTCGCATGCACGTGGACGACGTGCCCGGCGTGCTGGCGCAGATCACGCCCATCCTCGCCGCGGAGGGCGTCAGCGTGCGCTCGGTGCTCCAGTCGGGCCGCGAAGACGCCGCCGAGCTGGTGTTCGTGCTGCACCCGGCGCGCGAGGCGGCGGTCAACGCGAGCCTCGCGCGCATCGCGGCGCTCGACTGCGTGCGCGGTGCCCCCACGGTCTTCCGGGTGGAAGGCGAAGAAGGCCGGTGACGCCGCGCGTCATCCTGGTGCCGGACGGCATGGCCGACGAGCCGTTGGCCGAGCTGGGCGGCCGTACGCCGTTGCAGGCCGCCCGAACGCCGAACATGGACGCTGTGGCGCGTGCCGGCACGAGCGGACTCGTGCGCACCGTACCCGTCGGCATGTCGGCCGGCAGCGACGTGGCCAATCTCGCGGTCCTGGGCTACGACGCGCGCGCCGTGTTCACCGGGGGCGCCCCCCTCGAAGCAGCCAGCATGGGCGTGCAGCTTGCCGATCACGATGTGGCCTATCGCTGCAACTTCGTGACCATCGCCGGCGGCATCATGAAGGACAACACCGCCGGCGGAATAGGCAGCGATCAGGCACGACCTCTGATCGCGGCTCTCGCCGAGCACTTCGCCGGTGGCCCGTTCGAGTTCCACGCCGGCGTCGGCTACCGGCACCTCCTCGTCTGGCGGGGTGGGGCGGAGGCTTCCTGCACCCCGCCGCACGACATCCTCGACCGCCCGGTCGCCGAATACCTGCCGGTCGACCAAGCGGCAGCCGGCACGGCGCATCCGAGCGGCCCCGCGCCTGCGGCCGCCGTGCTGCCGGACGGCCCGGCCGCCGCGCTGCGCACGCTCATGGCTGCCGCGCACGACGTGCTGGTCCAGATGCGCCCGGCGACCGACATCTGGCTGTGGGGCGAGGGCCGCGCCCCGAGCATCACGCCGCTGCGCGGCATGCGCGGGCTGCGCGGCGCCGTCGTCGCGGCCGTCGACCTGGTGCGCGGCATCGGCGTCCTGGCCGGCATGGACGTCCTGGACGTCCCCGGCGCCACCGGCGATCTCGACACGGACTATGCGGCGAAGGGCCGCGCCGCCGTGGCGGCTCTGCGCGATCACGACCTCGTGTACGTGCACGTGGAGGCTCCGGACGAGGCTGGGCATCAGGGCGACGTGAGGGCCAAGGTGCTGGCCATAGAACGCGTTGACGAAGAGGTCCTCGGGCCGCTGCTCGAGGCGCCGGAGCGGCCTGCGGTCCTGGTGGTGCCGGACCACCACACGCCCATCCGGCTGCGCACCCATACAGACCCCCCGGTGCCGTTCGCGTACGCCGGCGCCTCGGCGCTCGGCGGCGTGCGGGCTCTGCCCGAAGGCGGGACCACGTCCGAAGGCTTCTGCGAGAGGAACGCCGGCGCCTCCGGCGTGTCCCTAGGTTCCGGCCCGGAACTGCTGGACCGCTTCCTCTCGGCGACAGTGTGAGAGTATCGGCTGGCCCGGGTATGTGGCCGGCGTACACCAGGGGCGACGCGGCATGGGCAGCGAGCGGTACACCATGAGCGAGTCGCGCAAGTCGCGGCTGGTCATCAAGGAAGGCGAGCAGTTCCTCGCCATGGACACGCTCGGGGAGATGGACGGGCGCGAGAGCTCGCCTCTGGGCCTCTGGGCGCTGGACACGCGCTTCCTGAGCCGCTTCGAGATGACCATGAACGGACGGCCGTGCGTCGTCCTTGCATGGGCGGCTGAGCGCGGCTACGCGGTCACCATGGAGTACACGAACCTCGAGCTGCGTCCGGCGGGGCGGCCGCGCATACCTCAGGCCACCATCCACCTTCGGCGCACGCGGTTCATAGCCGACCGTGTGTACGACCGGCTGCGCGTGCGCAACTTCGGCCAGCACCCGGTTGAGCTGGTCTTCGAGTACACGTTCGACGCCGACTTCCGGGACGTGTTCGAGGTACGCGGTCAGCGCCGGTCCGAACGCCCCGCCGCGTCACCGCCGCGCCTCGAAGGCTCTCGACTCGTCTTCTCGAGCGACGGTCTGGACGGCCGGCGGCGCAGCACGTACATCGACTTCGACAGGCCGCCGGACGAAGTGGACGGCGGCCGCGTGCGCTTCGTAGTGCGGCTGAAGCCGCGCGAACGCGCCATCCTGCGCTTCACCATCGCGCTGGAGTCGCCCGATCTGGTGCCGGCGCCCGCCGGCGAGTTCAATCTCAAGCTCGGTGGCGTGCGGCGTGCCCAGGAGCGCTGGTACTCGCAATGCACCGAGTTCTTCGTCGACAACGAGCAGGTGAGTACGCTGCTGCGCCGCGGCCAGCACGACCTCGGCATCCTGCTCACCGATACCGAGTGGGGTCGCCTGCCCATGTCCGGGCTTCCGTGGTTCGGCGCCTACTTCGGTCGCGACCTTGCCTTCGCCGGCCTGCAGACGCTGGTGCTCGACCCGCGGCTGGCGCGCGACGCCAGCCGCGCGCTCGTCAAGCTGCAGGGCTCGCGGGTCGACGAAGCCCGGCTGGAGCAGCCCGGACGCATCATGCACGAGCTGCGGCGCGGCGAGATGGCTCGCACGGGCGAGATTCCCCACACGCCGTCGTACATGTCGATCGACACGACCGCGCTCTTCCTCATCCTGCTCTGCGCGGAGGTGGCCTGGTCCGGGGACCTCGAGACCTTCGAGCTGCGTCACGACGCCGTGCTGGCCGCGCTGGACTGGATCGACGGGTCGGCCGACATGGATGGCGACGGCTTCGTCGAGTACGTGCCCCGCACGGCGGCCGGGGTCGTCCATCAGGGCTGGCGCAACGCGCAGACCGCCGTGGTTCATCCAGACGGCACGGCGGTCGAGGGGCCCGTGGCGCTCGCCGAAGTCCAGGCCTACGTGTACATGGCCAAGGCCGAGCTGGCCCGGGTCTTCGGTCAGCTCGGCGACGTGGAGCGGTCCGAGCGGCTCCAGGCTGAGGCCGGCCTGCTCAAACGGCGGTTCAACGAGTCGTTCTGGCTGCCGGACGAGAAGTACGTAGCCATGGCGCTGGACGGCCAGAAGCAGCCGGTCGCCACGCCCACGTCGACGGCCGGGCACTGCCTCTACTGCGGCATCCTTGACGAGGAGCACACGCCCACCGTCGTGAAGCGCCTGCTCTCGCCCGAGATGTTCTCCGGCTGGGGCGTGCGCACGATGAGCCGCATGTGCCCCTCGTACAACCCGGTGAGCCTCTACAACGGCGGCATCTGGCCGTTCGACAACGCGCTGCTGGTGTTCGCGCTCAAGCGTCTCGGTTACGTGGAGGAGTCGCTGCGGGTGGCTCGCAGCATGGTCGAAGTGGCGCGATTCTTCCCGGACATGCGCCTCCCGGAGCTCTACTGCGGGTTCATGCGCCAGACGATGACCCGTCCCGTGTGGTACCCGATGGCCTGCTCGCCGCCGGCCACGGCGGCCGGGGCGATGTTCATGGTGCTGCAGTCGATGCTGGGGCTGTACCCGGCCGCCGACGACAACATCCTTTACGTGCAGGATCCCGCACTGCCGCGCTGGCTCGGCGAAGTGAGCGTGGCCAACCTGCACGTCGGCCGCTCCACGGTCAGCCTGCGCTTCCGCCGCGAGGGCAACCAGACAGTGCTCTCCGTGCGGGACAAGCGCGGCCCGATCCGTGTCGTCGTCGTTGAATAGCGGACGTAGCGGGGCTATGGGCGGTGCGCGACGCAGTGGCGCAATACCGCCAGTAGCGGACGTAGCGGGGCTATGGGCGGTGCGCGACGCAGTGGCGCAATACCGCCAGTAGCGGACGTAGCGGGGCTATGGGCGGTGCGCGACGCAGTGGTACCGCACCGCCAATGACGGTCCCCCTCTCCGTGCCCCGTTGCGTGTAGCATTGCCGTGGCACCCGACCTGCGGAGGCAGCGATGACGGTCCCAGCGCCTCAAGACGGTCCGCCAGCCGCGGGCAAGCGCCCACTGACGATGGTCCACATCTCGGACCTGCACGCCGGCTCGCCGTACTTCGTGCCGAACCTCATGGACCGCACCATCGTCGAGATCAACCAGCTGGAGCCCGACCTGGTGCTGGTCACCGGCGACCTCACGGAGATGGGCTACCGGCAGGAGTACCTGCAGGCCAAAAGCTACCTCGTCCGCCTGCTGTGCCCGCGGGTGCTGGTGATCCCCGGCAACCACGACTCGCGCAACGTGGGCTACGTGCATTTCGAGACGTTGTTCGGCAAGCGCAGCGTGGTCTGGCACGGGGAGGGTGTCACGGTCGTCGGGGTGGACTCCACCGAACCGGACTTGGACCACGGCCACATCGGTCGTGCCCGTTACCCCTGGCTGGAGGAGCAGTTCGCTCATCCTGCCGACTTTCGCCTGTTCATGCTCCATCACCATCTTCTGCCCGTGCCCGGCACCGGCCGCGAGCGCAACGTGGTGTACGACGCTGGCGACGTTCTCGAAGTGCTTCAGCGCTGCGGCGTCGACCTGGTGCTTTCGGGTCACAAGCACGTGCCCTATGCGTGGCGGCTGGAGGACATCTTCGTGGTGAACACCGGCACCGCGTGCTCGTTGCGGCTGCGCGGGAACATCAAGCCCTGCTACACGATCATCGTCCTCGGCGAGGACGAGGTACGTGTGGAGCGCAAGTACCCGTTCCACGGCACCGAGCCCATCCTGAGCTTCTCGCCCAGCACTCTCCACTACACGAAGACCGTCAGCGGCATTCGTATCGATCAGCCCGGAGGCTCCAAGGAGGACGACTTGGGCTGAACCGTGCCGGGGGTGGCGATGAGCCTGGCCGATGATCGCCCGCTCGCTATTGCGCTCATAGACGGGGAGCACTACCCGCCTGTGGTGTCGGCGGCGTTGCGGAGCCTGTCCGGCCGCTTCCGGTTCGCGGCCGCGCTGTTCCTCGGCGGGCAGGAGAAACTGCGGCTGCGGCCGGGCGCGTCACTGGAGGACGACTACGGCCTGCCGGTCGTAGCGACCGGCGCCGCATGGCCTCCCGGGGTGGACGGGGCGGGGCCACGCGCCGCGGGCGGCGGGACGCGGGCCGCGGAGCGCCCCGAAGCAGTCGCGACGCGCTTGGGCACGGCCGCCGCTCGCAGAGGCATTCCTTCGCTGGCCCCCGGCAACGAGCTGCTGACGGAGGTGATGCAGCTCGTGAGACGCACCGGAGCCGACGTCGTGGTCGATCTCAGCGACGAGCCGGTCGTGGGGTATCGCGAGCGATTCCGGCTGGCCAGCGCGGCGCTGGCCGTGGGTGCCCGCTACGTCGGCGCCGACTTCGAGTTCGCCGCGCAGGACCAGGTGACGCTCGGCGTGCCGGCCGTCGCGGTGATCGGCACCGGCAAGCGCGTGGGCAAGACCGCCGTGTGCGGCCGTCTCGCGCGCGACGCGCGGGCGATCGGCGGGATCGACGACGAGCGCATCGTCGTGGTGGCGATGGGCCGCGGCGGTCCGCCGGAGCCCGAGGTGGTTCGCGGCGCCGCCGGGGTCGGCGCCGCCGCGCCGCTGGCGGCCGCGCGCCGCCGTCGCCATGCCGCCGCGGCCCACTACGAGGACGCCGCTCTCGCCGGTGTGACCACGATCGGCTCGCGGCGCTGCGGCGGTGGGCTGGCCGGAGCCTCGTTCGACAGCAACGTGACGCAGGCCCTGGCGATGCTGGACGAGCTTCCGGCTGAGCTGGCGCTGCTCGAGGGCTCGGGCTCGGTGATACCGCCGGCTTATGCCGACGCGGTCGTGTGCGTGGCCGCGGCAACGCAGCCGGTCGACTACATCGCCGGGTATCTGGGAACGCTGAGACTGCTCGTCAGCGACCTCGTAGTACTCACCATGTGTGAGGAGCCGTTCTCCACGGCGGCGCACGTGAGGGCCATCAAGCATGAAGTACGTCGCCTGCGACCGGACCTGGAGATGGTCGAGACCGTGTTCCGGCCACGGCCCCTGCAGGATGTGCAGGGTCGCAGGGTCGCCTATTTCACGACGGCCGCGTCGCAGGGGCTGGAGCTGCTGCGCGAACACCTGGAGGCCGCCTACGGCGCCGACGTGGTGCTCGTCTCGGGAGGTCTCGCGAGCCGTCCGGCCCTGGCCGACGCGGTGCGCCGTGCCACTGCCGAGGCGGACCTGTGGCTGACGGAGATCAAGGCGGCCGCCATCGATTTGGTGGCGGAGGCGGCCGCGAAGGCCGGCAAAGACCTGGCCTTCTGCGACAACGAACCGGTGACCGTGGACGGCGCCGACCTCACGTCGATCGACGGCGCGCTGCTCGAGACGGGGCGGCGCAGGTTCGCCGAGCGGCGGGGAGGCGGCTGAGGCAGGGCCCGTCGCCCGCGGGGAGCACGCGTTCGCGGCGGGCGGCGGCGAGACGACGGCGGCACGAGGGGGGCGGTGACCGAGGAGCCCGACACCGACATCGGTATCAACGGCGAAGCCAACCTGCCCTACTCGAAGGGTCTCACGGCCCAGATGCTGACGGCCACCGGCCTCTCGCCGGAGTACGCCTGGCGTATCGCCACGGCCCTGGAGAAGCGTCTTGCCGCTGAGGATCGCCCGGCGCCGGCCATGTCCGATCTCGGGGAGATCGCCACGGACATGCTGGGCGAGGAGGCCGGCGCGTCGCTCATGCGGCGTATCGAGCAGTGGCGTCGCGTGCGCACTCTGGAACGGCCGCTCATCATCCTCATAGGCGGCACGACCGGTGTGGGCAAGAGCACGCTGGCGAACGAGCTTGCTCACCGCCTGGGGATCGTGCGCGTGGCGTCGACCGACATGGTGCGCCAGGTGATGCGTGCCTTCTTCGCCAAGGACCTCATGCCGGCGATCCACTACAGCTCGTTCGACTGCGCCGGGGCCGTGCGCATCCCGGTGCCGGAAGAGACGGATTTCGCGCGCGCCGGCTTCATAGAGCAGGCCAAGAGCGTGCGCGTAGGCATAGAGGCGCTGGTGGCCAGGGCGGTGACCGAGAAGCAGGGCCTCATCCTGGAGGGAGTCCACCTGGTGCCGGGGTTCTTCGACCGGCAGCGCTGGGGGGATGCACTCGTAGTAGAGCTGGTCATGGCCGTCACGGACCCGGCGCGTCACAGGGCGCACTTCACGACGCGCGATTGGCAGACCGGTGGCGTGCGCCCGCTGCGCAAGTACGTGAAGCACTTCAGGGAGATACGCCGCGTCCAGGACTACATCCTCTCGCGGGCCGCGGAGCGTGGCGTGAAGGTCATAGAGAACGTCACCATCGACCAGGCGGTCAACGAGGCGCTCGACGAAGTGCTCGGGGTCGTCGCCGGCTGAAAGACACCTCTTGCCTTGCATCGGTGAGGTTCGGGTATAATGCGTAGTGCGCCCGATTCTGGGGCGCCTTCATTCCCAACCATCCATCCTTCATCTGGGAGCCTGACCGGCGTGTGGGGCGTCGCCCCGGCGGGGCCGGAGTGCTACCTCATATGGCCGACTTCCCTGGGTGAAGACCTCCCGCAGGCGCAGCTGCGCATGCACCGCATGTACAGGTATCCGCAATGCCGGCGGGGGAGCAGGGCACGGAGGTCCCGCACCGACCACCATGAGTACCACCGACGAACAGATCCCCATTGGCGGCGCGCCGGCCGAGGAGCCGGCTACCGACCGCACCGCGCCGGCGGCGGGCGAGGCGCCGGCCAGCGCCGTTGCGCCGAGCGCCGCAGACGACGCATCCGGCGCGCAGCCGGACGCCGAGGCCAAGCCGGACGCCGAGGCCAAGCCGGACGCCGAGGCCAAGCCGGACGCCGAAGCGGCGCCGTCCTCGGACGGCGGCAGCCGGCGGAAAAGGGCGGGCTCCCGAGCGGCCGCGACCGACGAGCCCGCCGAGGAGAGCCCGTCCGCGACCGTCGCGGACGTCGCCCGGCCGGAGGCCGTTGCGGGCACTGCGCTGCCGCCCGTCGGCGGCTCAGCACCGGTCGGTATGCCTGACTCGGTGACGCAGCCGGCGGCCGCTCTGGCAGAGCCAGCAACAGGCGTTTTCCAGCAGTCCGTGGTCGCAGAGACCCCGCGGGCTGCCGAGGAGGCGGGCACGGCGGCAACGGCGGAGTCCACCACGGAAGCGCCGGCCGAGTCGCGTACCGGCGAGGGCCGGCCGGAGCAACGGGCGGAGCAGAAGACGGAAGCACGCCCGGAACGCCGCGGGGGCGACCGCCAGGAGCGTCCCGGCGGAGAACGCCCGGACCGGCCGGGCGGCGAGCGCCAGGAACGCCAGGACCGGCGCGGCAACGGTCGCGACCAGCGCGGCCGCGGCCGCAGGGACCGCGGCCGCGAGCAGCGCGAGCCCGGGCCCATCGTCCAGTGCGAAGGCATCCTCGACGTACTGCCGGACGGCTTCGGCTTCCTGCGCACCAGCGGCTACACGCAGAGCGACGGCGACGTGTATGTGTCGCTCAGCCAGATCCGTCGCTTCGGCCTCCGCC
>CAZIGT010000049.1:0-14647 GCA_964538465.1 uncultured Thermoleophilia bacterium
ACGCCGGGCGCTTCCGCCAGATGGGTGTCTCAGACGGGCCGCACGTTGACGGCCTGCGGGCCCTTGCGGCCTTCCTGCACGTCGAACTCGACAGCCTGATTCTCGTTGAGCGTACCCACGCCCGGAGCGAGATCGTTGATGTGGACGAAGACGTCCTTCTCGCCCTCGATGGCGATGAATCCATAGCCCTTCTGGCCGTTGAACCACTTGACCGTACCCTGAGCCATTCCTACTCCTTGTCTCTTGGACGAGCCCGCTGCGACACCGTGTCGCCGCGTCTCGCCCACATACCCAAAGGCCCTCCCGTGACCCGTGCCACGGGAATCGCCATTGCCTACTCTATTCTGCTTTCGCGCGGAAATCCCGTTGTGTGCCGAGATGCCCGCTCGGTCGCCACTTCTGACGACGCCGATCGGCCGTATCGGGCGCGCCGGTCGGCGTCTGCGAGGCGGGAGAGCCGCGGAGGCCTCGCCGTCCCCGCGATCGGCGCGGTCCGAGCGAGGCGGGGACGCCGGATGCGGCACTGGCGCGGCGTGCCCGACCCCTCCTCGCCGGCGCAGCGACGCCGCCGTGGCGGTGCCGGTGTGACGCGCGCGGTCGCGCTCGTCGTGACGCTCGATGCGACCGCCGATGAGCTTCTCGATCGCCTTGACCTCGGCGGCGTCGGCGGAGGTGGCCAGCGTGATCGCGTGGCCACTGCTGCCGGCGCGCGCTGTGCGGCCGATACGGTGGACGTAGTCCTCCGGCGAGACCGGAACGTCGAAGTTGATCACGTGCGTTACTCCGTCCACGTCGATGCCGCGGGCCACCACGTCGGTAGCCACCAGCACCCTGATGGCGCGGCTGCGGAAGCCGTCGAGCGCCTTGGCCCTCTGCGCCTGCGAACGGTCGCCGTGGATGGCGGCGCAGGGCACGCCCTCACGATCGAGGGTGCGCGCCAGGCGGTCGGCGCGACGACGCGTGCGCGCGAAGACGAGCGTGCACGGCGGCTCGTGGTGCCTGATGTACTCGAGCAGCCGGTCGACCTTCTCCTCCTGCACCACCGGCAGAACGCTCTGCGAGACGTTCTCGACCGGAGTGGCGCTGCCGCCGACGTCAAGGAAGACCGGATCGCGCAGTGTGTCCTCGATGGCCGACAGCACACTGCGGCTCATGGTGGCCGAGAAGAACAGGCTCTGCCGGCCGGACGGCACGGCCGCGCTGATGCGCTTGATATCCGGCCAGAAGCCCATATCGAGCATTCGGTCGGCCTCGTCGAGCACCAACGTGCTCACGCTCGAGAGCGTGATGTCACCCTGACGCATCATGTCCAGAAGACGGCCGGGGGTGGCGATGAGCAGGTCCACGCCGCAGCGTGCCCGACGGGCCTGCGGCCCGTAGGTGACGCCGCCGTAGACGGCCAGCAGGCGGGGCGCCGCCCCGCCTTGACCGGCCAGCGTGAGGCCGACGGTCTCGATCTGCGCCGCCAACTCCCTCGTGGGTGTGACCACGAGGGCCAGCGGCGCGCCGGGGCCGCCGTCTCCGCGCCGGCCGCGCCTGCTCGACGCCGATCCGCTGAGGTCTTCTGCCAGCCCCTGCAGGATCGGCAGCAGGAACGCGGCGGTCTTGCCGGTGCCGGTCTGGGCACAGCCGACGATGTCGCGGCCGTCCAGGGCGTGCGGCACGGCCTGCTCCTGGATGGGCGTCGGCGTCTCATAGCCGGCGGCCGCCACGCCGCGCAGCACGACGTCGCGCAGGCCGAGCCTGGCGAACGCCTCAGGTCGCAGCGGGGTCCGCTGGGTCGGGATGAGTGTGGGATTCAAAGGACTTCTCGTTTCTGATGAGCGCCCACGCCTCGGCGGCTGCCGGGTATGCACGGGGTCATCGGGTGAAGGCTCTCGCGGTGAGAGCGGCTACGACTACGGACAGGTTCCTTTCATCAGAACGCTGTCCGGTCGCGCACAGGATTCTGGAGGTCTTTGCTGGGGAGGATCCTCGCCGCGACGCGGCGAGGGAATGAACCGGCTCCACAAACTACGAACGGTATCGTGACAGATTACACCAGGATGCGCAACCTCACGGTGATGCATCGGCATGAACGGCATCCGACATGAGCGACGGGGACGGCCACCGTCGGGAAGCACGTGCGGGCACCGTGGCAGCCAGGGACAGGGCCGGGGCGGCGGCGCGCATGCCGGCCGCGCGGGGTCTGAGCGACCGGGCTAGGTCTGGGCGCCCGGGATGCGCTCCCGGAGCGACCGGGCTAGGTCTGGGCGACGGAAACGGTTGGGAGCGGCCGGGCTAAGTCTGGGCGCCCGGGACACGCTCCCGGCGGGGCGGGCGCCACGGCAGCAACATGGGCGTCGCGCGCCGGTACTCCGCGTAGCCGGCGCGCGTCGCCAGCTCGCGCTTCTCCATCATGGGGACACTCACGAACACGAACAGCAGCGTGATGGCGAACGCGCCCACGCCGCTCCACCAGGGCGCATCCGTTGCGCGGATGTCGAACGGGGCCAGCCAGGACGGTCCAGACCACCACCACGTGCCCCAGGCGAACAGGGAGAGACCCCACCAGAAGGCCACCTCGCCGAGGTAGTTGGGATGGCGACACAAGCTCCAGCGGCCCGAGCGGATGCAGGCACCCTTGTTTGCCGGATTGCGACGGAAACGGCGCAACTGCTCGTCGGCGACGAACGCCAGCACGATGGCCCCGCGGGGGACCGCGGCGGCGACGCTGTCGCCCCCCGTGAGGGGGACGTGGGCGCTCCAGAAGGCCGTGGGACCGATGTAGCCCTTCACCACCGGCCCAATCTCGGCCCCGGCGCCGGCATCGCACATGGCCCAGCGGAGGGGCAGGCAGCCGAGGAAGACCATGATAGTGGGGAACAGGTGGATGCCGAAGAAGCTGACCGGCCAGTAGAGGCGGCCGAACCGGCGGCGGAACTGTACGTAGCGGAAGTCTTCCTTCGAGAGGCCGGGCCAGTCGCGGAAGAAGTTGCTGGTGAGGCGCAGCGAGTAGAGAAGCACGAGCGAGGCGACCAGGATCTCGCGAGCGCCAAGGGTGCCGAAGGCGCCGCCCGACGCGTCGGCTATCGCCGCGTCGGGGCCGGCGTGCACCTGCGTCCACAGGTAGTAGCCCACGATGGCCAGCGGCTGCAGGCTCCAGTACGGGTCGTAGAGACTGGAGTTGTTGCAAGCGACGGAGGCGCAGAACACGACCACCGTCGCCACCAGGTCGGCCACTGCGATGACGGCGAGGGGCTCGTCGAAGAAGCCCGATCCGAGCCCCGAGACCATCCGCCCAACGACGATACCCGCAGCCAGCGCGAGCACGTACGTCGCGATCTGGATGGTGACGCCGGCCGTCTTGCTCGCCCGCAGCGGGCCCACGGCCTGACCGGCCGGCGCACCCGCCGGTGCACCCGTCTGCCCCTTCATGTCCACGGCGGAAGCATACCGGGGCCTTGCCCGCGTCGCCGCCCTTACCTCTCTCTGCCGGGCGATCAGCCGCAACGGCGGGAGTGTAATCGCCGCTCCTCGAACGCGATGTAGAGACATGGCGAGTCGACTCTCGACAGAAGGGGAAGGCATGAAGAGGCTCATCAGAACGACCGTCATCGCGTTAGCCGTGGTGCTGCTGACAGCCGGCGCCGCGATGGCCGGGACCACACTCAAGCAGCGCGACCGGGATCGGGACCGCGACCGTACGTGCATCGCGACCGCCGCAGCGGTCTGCGACGGCCCACGTGTCTGCACGTGCGAGCAGGTCTGTGAACAACCGTGGGACACCTGTAGGGGGGCAGGTGACCAGGCCCGCGTGCGCGCTACCGCAAGGACGCGAGCGATCGCCAACAGGCCGTCGACACGCACGGCCGTAGGATCCGGGCAGAGAACAGGCAACGGGGACACACTCCGAGATCGCGACCGTGACCGGACCTGTGACCGTGACTGCGTACTCTTCGGCGACCAGACCCAGACCCGGGAGCGCGAACGTGCGCGGACGCAGAACCGCAAGAAGGCCTCCACGCAGACCCGCACTGGTGCGCAGGACGGCAGCTGCGGATGTACGTGCGGAGAGAACGGCCAGGGTGGCAAGAACGGCGGTGACACCTGCGCGGGATACGGCCAGGGTGGTCAGGACTGCGGTGGTTGAGCGAGAGGCGGCCCGGAAGCCCTGCAGATACGGCGCTGCACCGCTTGGCCCGCCGCGAGTCTGACTCCCGGCTTGCGGCTGCGATGCACAGGTCAGGAAAGCAGCTACAACAGCCGATACCACGTGGTGCGGTAGGGTCAAGGGCGCAGCCTGAGCAGTACGTGCATACGGCGCGGGGAGCGCCTCATGGACGGAATCGGTCCTACACTGGACAGGCAAGCGACCGCCGCCGGACGCGGGATCGCCCGGCCGGCGAGGTGACAACGGGCCCATGGCCCCCGGCGCGAGAGGCATAGCGTGGCATCGCCGTCGATGTCCATCGAGGAGCAGGACAGGCTGGTCGCCGAGCTCAGGCAGGGCAGCCATGATGCCTTTGGAGAGCTCTACGCGAGCCTGCACGGACGCATCTACAACCTCGCCGCCCGTGTCGTCGGCAACACGGAAGATGCCGCCGACATCACGCAGGAGGTCTTCATCAAGGCCTTCACCCGTATCCCCACGATGCAGGGTGAGCTGCGGCTTGAGCCGTGGCTCTACAGAGTCGCCGTGAACACATGCTATGACCATCTACGAAGGAGCTCCGTGCGGAGCACGCAGCAGCTCGACCAGATCGACGAAGTCGCGGACACGATCGACGGCTACGATCGTTCCGAGATGAGTTCGGCGGTCTCTCGCGCCCTTCAGAACATCAACCCTCGCTACCGCACGGCGCTCGTGCTGAAGGACCTGCACGGGTTCCGGAACGCCGAGGTCGCCGAGGTGCTCGGCGTGACCCAGGGCACGGCCAACGTCATGCTGTTCAGAGCACGCAACGCGTTCAAGCGGGCATTCCGCGAGATCGCTCCGGCCGGCTCCGGCAGGCTCTCGGCCCTGGGCCTCATGGCCTTCCTTCCGAACCTCCCTGTGCCCCACGCCCTCCACGCCGTGCCAGACCTCTCGGCCGGGGCGCTGGGGGGCGGCGCCTTGACGCCGGCGGCAGCCGCGGCGGCCGCTCCGGCGGCCGCGGCTCCGGCGGCGGCCAGCGCCGCGCCGCTGGCGGCGGGCGCCGTACCTGCCGCACAGAGCGGGGTCGGCATAGCCGCCTCCGCCGGTGTCATGGCCAAGATCGGCGGCGCAGTGGGCATCAAGATCGCCGCCGGGTTGCTCGGCGCCTCGGTGATCGCCGGTGGGGCGGTCGCGGTCCGCGAAACCCAGACACGACACGCGCCGGCAAGCCCCACCCCCGCGAACACTCGCGTAATCGGGGGTGACGCGAATGGCAAAGCGGCCTCCGCCAACGGCAACGGCCTCGCTCTGGCCCTCGGCAGGGCCGGCGACGTGCCGCGCGATCGGAACCCCAAAGCGCGCAAGAACGCGCAGAAGCACGCCGCGAAGAGCGCCGCCGCCAAGGACAAGGCGAAGAACGGCAAGGCCCTGGGCAAGACCAAGGAGCAGGGGAGCAAGAAGGACAAGGCGACCGGCAAGGACAAGGTCGCCGGCTCCAACGGCCCCTCCGCCGGCCAGAGCGATGCCGGAGGGAACGGCAACAAGACGAGCGCCGGCTCCGGCTCGCCCAAGGGAAGCAGCGGCAGTCCGTCGAGCGGCGGCGCTTCATCCGGCAAGGGGACGAGTTCCGGAGACAAGGCCACCGGCAACGGCAATGGCGGCAGCAATGCAGGTGGGAACGGTAACGGGAAGAGCGACTCGGGTTCCGACCCCGAGTGAGCGAAGCCACGGCGCCGAGCAAGGCCGACGCGGCGTATGTACCTGACCGGTCCGGAGACGTGGAACGCCCGGGCGACGGCCGCCGCTGAGGCGGTATGGCGACGGCCGGAGGCCGGCGGCACCATCGCAATGGCTGCTGTGGCGGAGCCGTGGCAACGGCCGCGCCGTCAGGCGCCACACCCACATGCGCTACTGTGTCCGGCATGGGTGCACCGAGCACACCGCCAGCCGCCAGCGGCCTGCCGCGGGGGCGCACCGCCGACGCCGCGGCGCGGCGGGGCGCGGCCGCCGGGGGGGCGCCAGCGCGGGACGACGTCGTAGCGCTGGCGCTCGTGGGCTCCTGGTCCCGGGGCACGGCCGGCCCGGAGAGCGACGTGGACCTCGTTCTGCTCTGTGAACATCCGCGCCGGTTCGTGAAACACGACGCGTGGGCGCGCGAACTGGCGCCCGGCTGCCGGGAGATCCGGGCGCCGGCCTCGTGGGGACGCGTCACGGAGCGACGCGTGATCCTCACCTCGGGCCTCGAGATCGAGGTGGGCGTCGGCAGGCCCTCCTGGGCCGCGGTCGATCCCGTGGACAGCGGGACACGGCAGGTCGTGCAGGACGGCAGCCGCATACGGCACGACCCGCGCCGGTGGCTCGCCGACCTGGCGGCCGCGGGCGCCGCGCCCGGGCGCGGCCGCTGAGCGGCCGACGAGCCTAGGGACTCGGTAGCGACGGGATCGGCCTGTTGCGGCGCGGACGGAGACGCGGCGCCGCGCGCGGTCAGGGCCGATCCCTGCGGAAGCCCATCGCCGTTCCGGCCAGACTGTCTGGAGCAACCCTGTCGGGTGGCTTCTCGCGGGAGCTGGCGACCCGGGGCGCGCCATGAGAGCATGTGCACCGTGGAACTGCGCCGCGTAGAAGGTCTCCCCGACTTCGTGTTCGACATCGTCGACCGCTGGAAGGCGGAGGCCGCGGCGCGCGGAGAAGACGTCATCGACTTCGGCATCGGCAGCCCGGACGTGGGCACCCCCGACGCCGTCGTCGACGAGCTGGTCGCGGCGGCGCGCGACCCCGGCCAGCACGGCTACCCCACAACCGCCGGCCTGCCGCAGCTGCGCGCCGCGCTGGCAGCCTGGTACGAGCGTCGCTACGGGGTCGTGCTCGACCCCGAGGCGCAGACGCTCGTCACCTGGGGCGCCAGCGAGGCGCTGACGCATCTGCCCTGGGTGCTGCTGGGGCCGGGCGACACAGCCCTCGTCCCTGCCCCCTGCTATCCGATCCACCACTACGCCGTGCTGTTCAGCGGCGCCACGCCGATACCCGTGTCGATGTGCGCACCGCAGGCCCCAGCCGAGACGGAACGTACAGGCACGGGTGCGGGCGCGGGCGGTGCAGGTGCGGGCGGTACGGACGCGGGCGGTGCGGGCTGCCAGAGCGCAGCCGCGGACAGCGTGGAAGCGAGCGGGGCGGCCGCCGCAGCCGGCAAGCCCGCGGCCGCCGACGACACAGACGACGCTCTGTTCGCGCGGCTCAGCGCGGCCTTCTCGGCCGCGCGACCGGAGCCGCGCCTGCTCCTCCTGAGCTTCCCCCACAACCCCACCACCCGCTGCGTCGAGCTGCCGGTCCTGGAGCGCGTGGTGCACTTCGCCCGCCGCCATGCGGTCGCCGTGATCCACGACTTCGCCTACGCCGACATCACGTTCAACGGATATCGCGCGCCGAGCATCCTGCAGGTGCCCGGCGCCGCCGATGTGGCCGTGGAGATCGTCTCGCTGTCCAAGAGCCATGACATGGCCGGCTGGAGGCTCGGCTTCGTCGCCGGGAACGAGCGCGTGGTCGCCGGGCTGCGCCGCCTGAAGAGCTTCCTCGACTACGGCGTCACGCTGCCGGTGCAGCGCATGGCGCTGGCGGCGCTGGCGCCCGGCAACGACGAGGCGCCGCGGCAGGCGGCGGAGCGGTATCGCGTGAGGCGCGACCTGCTCTGCGACGGCCTCACCGCCGCCGGCTGGCCGGTCGCCAGACCCAGGGGCAGCATGTTCGTGTGGGCGCGGCTGCCGCAGGCCTACCGCGCCCGCGGCTCGCTGGCCTTCGCCGAGCACCTGCTGCGCAACGCACACGTGGCGATCTCGCCGGGCATCGGCTTCGGTGAGCTCGGCGAGGGACACGTGCGCTTCGCCCTGGTGCAGCCGGAAGACCGCATGCGCGCGGCGCTCGCAGGCATCCGCGACGCCCTGCGGAGCGGCGGCTGAGTCAGCCGGGCCGTCACCGGCCCTCCACGGCCGCCCGTGCTTGCCGGTACAATCCGCGACACTGCAGCCGCCCGAGGAGGGGCCTTGATCGAGGAGTGCATCCGCAGTATCCCCAAGGCCGAGCCGCACCTGCACATCGAGGGCACGCTGGAGCCCGAGATGATGCTCGAGATGAGCGCGCGCAACGGCGTGGCGGTCCCCTTCGCCAGCGCCGAGGAGGCGCGCGCCGCCTACCGGTTCAACGACCTCGCCCACTTCCTGACGCTGTACTACGAAGGCGTCAACGTCCTCTGTCACGAGGCCGACTTCCATGAGCTCACGGCCGCGTACGCGCGCCGCGCGCCCGCCGGCGGCGCGCGCCCCGGGGAGGGCGTCTTCGACCCGCAGAGCCATCTGCCACGCGGGGTGCCGTTCGCCGACGTGGTCGGCGGCATCACCCGCGCCCTCGACGAGGCCGAGCGTGCCCTGGGGCTCTCGTGGCGCCTCATCATGTGCTTCCTGCGCGACGAGAGCCCCGCCAGCGCAGCCGACTGCCTGGAGCAAGCGCTGCCCTTGCGCGACCGGATCGTCGGCGTGGGCCTCGACTCCAACGAGGTGGGCCACCCGCCGGCCGCGTTCGCGGACGTCTTCGCCCAGGCCCGCGACGCCGGCTTCGTCTGCGTCGCCCACGCCGGCGAAGAGGGCCCGGCCGAGTACGTCACCGAAGCCCTCGACCTCCTCAAGGTGCGCCGCATAGACCACGGCGTCGCCGCCGTTGACGATCCTGCCCTCGTCCGTCGCCTGGCGCGGGAGCGGATCCCGCTCACCATGTGCCCTCTGAGCAACGTGGAGCTGCAGGTGACGCCGGACCTGTCGCAGCACCCACTTAAGCGGCTGCTCGACGCCGGCGTCCGCGTGACCGTCAACTCCGACGATCCCGCCTACTTCGACGGCTACCTGGCTGCCAACTACGCCGCCGTCCAGAGAGCGCTCGAGCTCACGAAGGCGGACATCCGCGCGCTCGCCCGCAACTCCATCACGGCCTCACTGCTGCCGCCGGAGCGGCAGGCGGAGCTCCTGGCCCAGATCGACGCATTCGAGGAGTGACTCATGGACCCGCTCATCATCAGCGTCGGCCTCACCGGCTCGCGCATCACCAAGGAGCAGACGCCGGCGATCCCGGTCACTCCGGACGAGATCGCCGCGTCGGGCATAGCGGCCTGGCGCGCCGGCGCCGCCGTGCTGCACGTGCACGTGCGCGACCCGCAGACCGGCCTCGGCACGCAGGATAAGGCTCTGTTCCGTCAAGTAGTCGACCGCCTGCGCGCCGAGACCGACGCCATCCTCTGCCTCACCACGAGCGGCATCCCGGGCCGCAACCTCACCATCGCCGAGAGGCTCACGCCGCTGGCGCTACGCCCTGAGATGGTCAGCTTCGACGCCGGGTCGGTGAACACGCCGGCCGGGGTCTTCCTCAACCCGCCCGAATTCCTCGACGCGCTTGCCGGGGGAGCACGGGAGCACGGCGTCAAGCTGGAGCTGGAGTGTTTCGAGGCCGGGCACGTGGCCACGTGCCTGACATACCTGCGGAAGGGCAAGATCGACACGCCGCTGCACTTCCAGTTCGTGCTGGGCACCGCCTACGGCATGCCGGCAGACGCCCAGACGCTGGTGCACATGAGCCGCATGGTGCCGCCGGGGTCTACCTGGTCGGTCATCGGCGTAGGGCGCGCGCAGACTCCCATGGCGATGATGGCCATCGCCATGGGCGGCCACGCGCGCGTGGGCCTCGAAGACAACATCTACTACAGCCGCGGCACGCTCGCGGAGAGCAACGCGCAGCTCGTGGAACGCGTCGTGCGCATCGCCGGCGAGCTCGGGCGGCCGGTCGCCACGGCTGCGGAAGCGCGAGCCCTGCTGGGGCTGCAGTAGCCGAGGCCGCCCGCCGCGCTCTGGCGCGGCCGCCCCTTCGGATGCGGTGGCCGGGCGCGGTGGCCGGGCGCGGCGGCAGCCGGTCGCCCGGAGATCGCCGCCGTCAGCCGCGGCCGCAGTACTCGTCGGCGACCGACAGCACCTCGTCGAGCGTCGCCAGCCCCTCGGCCAGTTCCTCACGGAGGATGGTCAGCGGCGGCGCCACGATCACCACGTTGAAGTGCGTCATGAGCTTCAGGCCGCGCTCCATGGCGGCGGCGGCCAGCCGTTTCATCGGCACCGCCGCCGAGCCGGTGGCGTTGAACGGCACCAGCGGCTGCCTCGTCTCGCGGTCGCGCACCAGCTCGAGACACCAGAACATGCCCAGGCCGCGCACATCGCCCACCGACGGGTGCGCCGCGGCGATCTGCTTCAGGCGCTCCCCGAGATGCTCGCCGGTGGCCGCCGACCGCTCCACGATCAGCTCGTCGCGCATGGTCTCTATGGTCGCCACGCCGGCGGCACAGGCGACCGGGTTGCCGGTGGACGTGAGCCCGCCGGCGAAGTGGTGCCCGCGCAGCCACTCGGCGACGCGCTCCGAGACGACCATGGCGCCCAGCGGAAGGTACCCGGAGCTCAGGCCCTTGGCCACGGTCATGATGTCTGGCACCACGTCCCAGTGCTGGCAGGCGAACCACGTGCCCGTGCGGCCGAAGCCGGTCATGACCTCGTCGAGTATGAGCAGGATGCCGTACCGGTCGCAGACCTCGCGGATGGAGCGAAGGTAGCCCGGCGGCGGCACGATGACGCCGTTGGCGCCGGTGACCGGCTCCAGGATGACCGCCGCCACCGACTGCGGGTCCTCATACTGCAGCACCTCCTCCAAGTGAGGAGCGCCGGCGCACACCGGGCATGCGGCGGCGTGGACTTCGGCCGCCGCGCGATCGCTGGTACAGGCAGCGGCGGTCACGGCAGGTCCCGCACCAGCACCGGCGCCGGTCATCGCGGCGGCCGGCACACCAGAGGTCGCCTCGCCGCCGCCACTTGCGGTGCCGCTGGCCGCAGCTCCACGCCCACCCGCAGGCCCGCCTCCGACTCCGTGCCCCGCCGGGCAGCGGTAGATGTACGGGTCAAGCACGCGGACCACGCCGGGCACCGCCGGCTCTGCAGGCCAGCGGCGCGGGTCGCCGGTGAGGCTCACCGCGCCGGCCGTAGCCCCGTGGTACGAGCGGTAGCGGGCGACGATCTTCTGCCGCCCGGTGACCCAGCGGGCGAGCTTCACCGCGTTCTCGTTGGCGTCTGCCCCGCCGTTGGTGAAGAACGCCATCGCAAGGTCGCCGGGCGTGACCTCCGCCAGCAGACGACCCAGCTCGGACCGCTGGTCGTTCGCCATGGCCGGCCCGATGGTGCACAGCCGGTTCGCCTGGTCGGCGATGGCCGCCACCACGCGTGGGTGCTGGTAGCCGAGGTTGACGTTGACGGCCTGCGACGCCAGGTCGAGGTAGCGCCGCCCGCTGTAGTCCCAGAAGTACGAACCGGCGGCGCCGGCCACCGGCAGAGGGTCGATCTGCGACTGCGTGGACCACGAGTGCACCACGTGCGCGCGGTCCAGCGCCTTCACGCGCTCCACATCGGTCATCAGAAGTCCTTCTTGACCTTCGCGACGACCACTCCCGCGAGCCGCTTCACGCCGCTCATGTTGAAGTGGATGCCGTCTGACGCGCGCCAGCCGGACACGTACGCGCCGCCGGAGCTCGAGAAGAGCTTCCAGGCGTCTATGTAGGTGACCTGGCCGCTGCGCTTGCTCGCCTCTGACTTGTAGATGGAGTTCAGGACCTGCATGGCGTTGCCGAAGGTCGCGTCGGCCATGATCGGCATGCCGATCCAGTAGACGCGCTTGGCCCCATTGGAGAGCATGGCCTTCATGATCGCCGCCACCCGCGTGCGGTAGATGCTCTTCCAGCCGTCTGTGCCGAACTGGTAGACCTTGCCCTTGGCCGTGATGTTCTGGTGGTCGTTGGTGCCGATCATGAAGACCGTGGCCTGCGGCTTGTACTTGGTCATCTGCCCGCGGGCGGCGTTGGGCCAGTTCAGGAAATCGGTGCGCACGATGCCCGACGAGGACTTGCAGAGCGACGGCACGAGCTTCACGCCGGACGCGCGCAGTTTGGAGGTGACGGTCGCGCAGATCTGAGCGGCCATGGAGTCGCCGCCGATCCAGACCTTGCGCGGCACGCCGCGGTCGACAACGGCCGAAGAAGCTGTTGCGGCAGAGACAGAAGCCGCGCCGGCGCTGCCCGCCGTCGCGGCCCAGAGCACAGCCGCCAGACCCATCACCATCACCACGTCCAGCACCCTGCGCCTGTGAACGCCTCCCGCCCGGACCGTATAGCCGCTACGTGACAACGTCGCCCTCCCGTCGATCTGCCCACTCGGGCCGCTCATCTCCGGCCGCCCGCGTGAGGCACTCGTCTCCCGACCGCCCGCGTGAGGCACTCGTCTTCCAGCTGCCCACCCGGTCGGCCTGTCCGCCGGCCGCCCGTGCGGGCCTGACTCATCGCATCGCCGTCAGTATATGGGGACAAGCGGCCTCCTGTATCCGCGAACGGATGCCCTCCTGTATCAAGGAACGCGTGCCGATACCGCATTGTGTCAGGCAGACCGTGATCGCATGGCGACGGCGCCCGCGGCAGGTCCGCATGATGCGGCCACGCCGCGCCGTCGCCCGGAGCGGGCAACACGCTCGCCCTTGACAGCCGGTCCGCCGCTCACCTAGCCTGAGAATGCCGCAACGCGTGCGGAGGAACGACGAAGGGCCGCAGCGCTCACCGGAGGTGCTCCATGTCTGGCCCGTGGCAAAGGACATACGTGTCATACCGAAGCTAGTCGAGGCTCGCCGCCTCGCACTGGCTCATAACGTCGTCCCCGTAACCCACTCCTTCGTCTCAGACCTCGACACTCCCGTCTCAGCCTTCCTCAAACTCGGTGCGCCGCCGCGATCGTTCCTTCTCGAGAGCGCCGAGCACGGGCAGCACACAGGTCGCTACTCCTTCCTTGGGGTAGGCGCTCGCGCGCTGGTCACGTTCGCGGCGGGCGAACTGACGGTGGAGGAGGCCGGCAGTACGCTGCGCCTGCCGGCCCACGATCCCTTCGACGCCCTGGCCGACCTCATGGCGGGCTACCGCTCTGCCCCGCTCGGCGACCTGCCCCCTCTCGCCGGCGGCCTGGTCGGCTACTTCGGCTACGATCTGGTGCGCTACCTGGAGGACCTGCCGGACGCGCCGCCCGACGACCTCGGCGTGCCCGAGATGGCGTTCCTGCTGGCCGACACGGTGCTCGTGTTCGACCACCTGCGCCACACGATCACGGTGGTGGCGAACGCGTTCACCAACGGCCGCGAGATCGACGACGCCTACGAGCAGGCGGTGGCGCGCATCGCCGAGGTCAAGGCGGCGCTGCGCGGGCCGCTGCCGAACAGGGATGCGGCCCGCGGCCGAGCAGGCGGAGCGAAGGAGGCAGGCGGAGCGGGCGAGGCGGGCCGGGACGCGGCCGGCGAGGGCGGGGGCGCAGCCGGCGGAGCAGATGAGGCGGGCCGGGACGCGGCCGGCCGGCCCGCGCCGGGCGAGCCCTCCTCCACCATGTCGCCCGAGCGCTACATGGACGGCGTGAGCCGCATCCGCGACTACATCTTCGCCGGCGACGCCTTCCAGGTCGTCCTCTCGCAACGCTTCACGGTCCCGCTTGGCGTGGATCCGTTCACCGTCTACCGCGGCCTGCGGACCGTGAACCCCTCCCCCTACCTCTACTACATCGCCTTCGACGACTTCGCCCTGGCCGGCTCCTCCCCGGAGCCTCTGATCACCGTGACCGGCCGCACGGCGACCACCCGGCCGATCGCCGGCACGCGACCGCGCGCCGACGACCCCCGGGAGGATGCCGCCCGCATCGCCGAGCTCCGCGCCGACCCCAAGGAATGCGCCGAGCACATCATGCTGGTGGACCTGGGCCGCAACGACCTGGGTCGGGTCTGCACGCCCGGCACCGTGCATGTCGACGAGCTCATGGAGATCGAGTCGTACTCGCACGTGGTCCACATGGTCTCGTCCGTGAGCGGCACGCTGGCGCCCGAGCGCACGGCGATGGATGCCCTGAAGGCGGCGTTCCCGGCCGGCACCGTCTCGGGCGCGCCGAAGATCCGCGCCATGCAGATCATCGACGAGCTGGAAGCAACGCGCCGGGGACCGTACGCGGGGGCCATCGGGTATCTGGGCTACGGCGGCGACCTCGACACGTGCATCTGCATCCGCACCATCCTCATGAAGGACGGCAAGGCACACGTTCAGGCCGGCGCCGGGATCGTCGCCGACTCGGTTCCTGAGACGGAGCTGGAAGAGACCAGATTCAAGGCCGCGGCGCTCATGCGGGCGCTCGACCTGGCGCACACGGTGAGATGGCAGTGAACGCGCAGAGCGCGAAACGGAACGGGAGAGCAGTAGCATGCCGAACGAGGTGTTGACGGCCGCGCTGCAGCGGCTCACGGCCGGCAGCGATCTGGGCGAAGAGGACGCGCGCAGCGTCCTCGGAGAGATCATGGACGGCCGGGCGGGCGAAGCCCAGACGGCCGCCGTCCACCCCCCGCGGCGCGCCAAAGGAGCGGCGGCCCCCCAGATCCTGGGCGTCGCGCCCC
>CAZIGT010000050.1:0-14471 GCA_964538465.1 uncultured Thermoleophilia bacterium
GCTCCACACGGTGCTGATGGCCGACATGGAGGCCCAGATCGCGGCCCTGCCCGACCCCGCTGATGTGGAGCTGGGCGACAAAGACCAAATAGTGGGCGTGTGGAACACCTACGCGAACTTCAACTCTGTCTTCAAGCCGGAGGTACTCGCGACCTCGGTCACCCGTCTGAACGAGGTCTACTCCAAGCTGCAGGAACTGCTGTATGAGCAGCATGTAGCCGACGAGACGCCCTTTGTCTCCCTTCTCACCCTCACCGACGGGTACAAACGCGCCTACTTCGGCGAGACGTTCGACGAGTTCAGGTACCCGAGCGGCGCCTCTTCCGCCGCATCGGGCGCGGCGGTGTACATCGCGCGGGGCACCTTCACGGCAGCGCAGTTCTTCTCTGAAAACCGGTACCAGTACCACAAGACGGTGGTGGCCTCCAACCAGGTCACCATCGACGACGGTGTCCTGGAGTCCGGGAGCTACTCGTTGTCGAACACCCTCCGGCGCCTCGAGATGCCGACCGTCACCCGCATAGGGACGAAGGTGTTCAAGACGACCAACCAAGCAGCCAACTGGTACCTGATCATCCCCAACATCGTCTCCCTGGGTACCGACGCGTACTACGACACAAGTACAAGCCGCAAGAACAAGGCCGCCCTCTACCTGCCCCTGATGGCCAAGCTCGAGGACTGCAAGACCATCCTGCGCGCGGACAAGCCGCTGATGCTGCCGCGCCTTGCTACCGGCGAGCGGGTCTTCTACGCCACGCCGCAGCAGTATGTGCTGCTGCCGACGCTAACCAATGCCGGCACCAAGTTCTTCGCCGACTCCACGGCCCTCAAGGCGGCCTGGCTGCCCAAGCTGACCAAGGTCGACGGCAGCGCGTTTGCCGGCTCGGGCATCACCGAGCTGTATCTGGGCGCCACGCCCCCGGAGTTACTGGGCACATCTGGCTTGGCCGCCAGTAACAGCAGCCGTACCGTCTACGTGCCGGACAGTGCCATCGACGCCTACAAGGCCGTTGATGACGGCGACACGAGCGATGGCGCCTGGTACGGCTGGACGATCCAGCCGGTGAGCGCCTCCACCGGTCTCGACGACCTGCTCGACTCCTACATCTCTGCCCTACCCACGGGCAGCGACGTCACACAGAGCTACCTGGAGTGGCTCGGCGACATGGCCGGCGCCCGCGAACGCCTGACCGCTGCCCAGCGGGCCGACGTCAACAACGCCGCCCTGGACGCCGCCCTTGCTACGGTCGCCTCCTTCGAGAGCGAGGACATCGCCAACGTGCAGGGCCTGATCGAGGCTCTAGGCGACCCAAGCGAGATCACGCTGACTCAGCGTGCGGCCATCCAGGCGGCCCGAGCTGCCTTCGACGCCCTCTCTAAGCCGGCACAGCTGCAGGTGGAGAATCGCAGTGACCTGGTGGCTGCGGAAGCCGCCTTCAGAGCGCTCAACCTGAATGACCTGCACGACCGCATCGCCCAGATTCCGAGCACGATAACGAAAGATGATGTGGCGCTTGTCCGCGCCATCTACGGCGACTACCTCGGCCTGACCGACGACGAGAAGATTCAGCTCCTTCCCGCCGACGTGAACAAGCTCGACGCGGCTATCGACGAGGTGGTGGGCATCGAGGCCGACCTCGTCAGGGCGGATGCCATCGAGGGCAGAATCGACGCGCTTCCCGCAACAAATCGGATAGCGCTGAAGAACGAGACCACCATCAAGAGCATCCGGGCGGCCTACGACAACTTGAGCGCGCGGGCCAGGAGCTACGTGGGAAGCGAGGCGCTCAGTACGTTGGTGGCCGCAGAGGCCAGGATAGCGGCGCTGAAGGGTCTTCCCACCGACCAGAAGACGGTCTACGTGGCCATCGAGAAGTTCACGCTGGGCCAGGGCTACGTGCAGACACCCATCCCGGTGACCATCACTCCAGAGTCAAGCCCCAACGTGGCCGCCGTCGTTCTCGACGTTCTCGGTGAGGGCAAGTACCGTCACAGCGGGTCGGTCTCGAGCTCCTTCTACCTGCAGGCCATCAAGGACAACGACCGCTCAGCCGCCGCCATTCCACAGTACATCCTCGACAAGATCACTGCTGACCACAAGACCGTGGGCACCCGGAAAACGCAGGACTGGCTCGGCGAGACCGACTACACCGATATGTCCGGCTGGATGTACACGGTGAACAACGTGGCACCCTCCGTGGGCGCTTCCGGCTACACTTACTCCACTCTCAGGAGCGGTGACGTCATCCGCTGGCAGTTCACCGTCTACGGCTATGGGGCCGATCTCGGCTTCAGCGGCTACGGCGGCGGCAAGTACCGCGACGTGGCCGACAAGGACGAGCTCACCGCCGAGCTCGCAAAGGTGGACGCGAGCCCCAAGAAGAGCGTCTGGCTACAGAACGACACCTACGCCGCTGTCTATGCGCAGGCCTACAGCGTGATCGGCAGCATGACCAGTACGCAGGCGCAGGTGGACGCCTGCGTGAATGCGCTGAAGAAGAAACCCTCGCCGAGCGACCTGGGCACGGTCACGGGAACGGTGAGCGATAGAGTTCCCCGTCGCCAGGCCGTCTCCACCTCAGTAGGCTCGCCGGTCCAGTTCGAGAACCTGACCGGGCTGGGCAACTACCAGCAGCCGTTCGGAACGATCATCCGCAATGTCGAGGTGCCCATCACCGCCGGCATGAACGTGCGCGAGGCGGTCATCACGGCCTTGGAAGGGGAGGGGTACGTCGTCACCACGGCCTCCGGTCGCATCACCGGCATCGGTCCGTTGACTACCTCCGACCGCTCGGCCACCGTGGCCATACTGGCCAAGGGCGATGCCGGCAGCCGCAGCAAGTGGGTTCTGAGCCAGAACGGCTACGCCATCGCGCAGAGCGAGTCGGCGGCCGACTTCCCGGTGCGCGACGGTGACCAGCTTCGCCTCGACTACTCCGTCGATGGCGGCTACGATGTGGGCTGCTTCCCCTACACCGACACCCACTTCACGATCGCCTACAGCCTGGACGCGCGTCTCAAGGGCGCCGGCAGCGCCTGGGACATGTACGTGCCCGAGGGCAGTGAGAGCGTGGCAATCACTCTTAGCCGCCAAGGACCCTCGGCGGCGCCCGAGCTCTACAACCGCGCCCACAAGCTGTTCATCGAGTCTGGCTACGTCCACTATCGCAGTGGTCAGGCGGTCCCCATAGCCCCGGGCCAGACGATCGAGCTCACCGTCAGCAATCCGATGAGCGCCGGCGGCAGCGTCTACGACTCGATCAGCGACCAGGCCACCGGGAGCGGCGTCGACCGTACCCTGACCCTGACGGTCAAGTACCTCAAGACCCCGGCGCATCTGCAGGAGGCCATCGAGGTGCTCCCGGCGGTGGACGAGCTCGACTACGACCAGCACAACGACACCATCACCGAGCTTGCAGCGCAGTACAGCCTGTTCACTCAGGACGAGAAGGACGAGGTCTCCGCGGACGCTTTCGCCAAGCTGCAGGCGGCCGTGGCCAGGATGACCGAGCTCTACAACGCCGACGACCAGAAGGTCGATCAGATCATCGCCCTCGTGAACGGCTACCGCGGCAAGATCACCGCCGCCAACTATGCGGACTACGAGGACGCTGTCGACGAGTCGCTCACTCTGTTTGGGGAGCTCAACAGTCGCGTGGCGGCCGCCTTCCAAGAGACGGTGCACTATCTGCGCATGCTCTCCTCGAAGGAGCTCATCGACCGCTACGCCGCCGGCGACACCAGCACCATCGGCATACCGACCGACTACGAGAACGACTTCCTGCTCAGCGCCAACGCCTTCAACCTCGATCTGGGCAAGGCGGCGGACGCCTACCAGGTGGTGTTCCTGGACACGCCGCGCATCGGCAACGCGGGGTTCCACCTGCCCGGATGGGTGCAGTTCAACATAAAGGACCCCAGCATCTTCGAGATTCAGACGGTTCCCTACACGTATGTGGACAATGGCCTGGGTGGCGGCGGAGCTCAGTATCCCTCGGTCAAGTACTACCTGATTCCTAAGAAGGCCGGAACGACCACCTTCACCTGCACCTTCGACGGGTTCTCCGGGCAGACGCCGGAGATGGTGGTGCACGTCAACACTCCGGCGGAGAGCGCCGTCGACAAGCTGGCGGAGAAGCTCACCAACATCAGCAGCCTGGTCGCCACCACCAAGTACGATACCTGGTACTACTTCCAAGGTCAGCCAGGCGCCTCGTTCACCTTCAAGGTCAACGGCTCCGCTCCGCGGGTCTTCGTCTATGACTACCTCGGCTACAACGGCGATGGCACGGCCACCAGGACTGAGTATCCGGTGGATGCCAATGGCAGCGTGACCGTGCGGCTTAAGGACGGCTACAACCCTATCGAGGTGACCGCCACTTACGCGGGACAGCGGGTCACGCAGGTCTACGGGATCAAGGGCAAGGTGATCAGCTACGAGCTCTCCAACGTCACCGATCCCGAGGCTTCGACCTTCAAGGAAGGCGATACCGTCTCGCTCAAGATCAAGGGACTGGCGTGGCCGGTCTCCAAGATGCTGAGGATCTACAACCCCTCGTCCACCCAGTTCTGGTACGACACGAACCTGCCGCGGTACAACATCATCAAGTCGGGTGGCGGACAGTACGCGGCCACGGAGATGCAGTTCGTGCTCACGGGCGCCGGCGACGTGGTGCTGCGCAACGGGCGCATATTCCAGGACTGGTTCGGCAGCCCTCTGTACTCAGAGACCGCTGCCGGCAACAGCGGAGAGAATGCGCCTCAGAGCAAGAAGACGTTCTCCCACATACCCGACATCCATTTCAGGGTGGCCGAGAACCCGGAGTTCGCCCCGGCTCTGGTGGCCCCGCAGATTGCGGGCGGCAACACGGTCAAGGCGGGCACCAATGCCACGATCAGCATCCCCGGCCTGGACACCGCCTGCTTGCTTGCGCGGTACTCGCTCGAGGACGCGAACACGAACAACGACTTCCTCGAGGGAGTCACGCAGTTCGCGACCGACATCCCCAACTGCACGATCCAGTCGAAGACAGTGCAGGCGGCGGCCGACATCGGTGATCTCAAGACGCTCGAGTTCAAGGTGCCGGCGAGCACGGCTCCGGGTGAATACCACATCTACGGCGGACACGTGAGCGTGACCTACGGGATCTCGTGGTGGATGAAGTACGCGGACTGTTTCGTCACCGAGATCGATGATGTCACCATCCAGGTCACGCCGTCGGAGATCTACCTGGACCTCTACTTGGCCAAGCTCGATGCCAAGTCGGCCCTCGACGCCTACGCCGATCCAGACGAGTACCGTCAGACCGAGCAGATCGAGCTGGCCGCGGCTGTGATTGCGGGCAAGCAGGCGATCGACAAAGCCGACGACACCGAGGCCGTGGCCGCGGCCCTGGCCGCGGCCAAGGAGGCCATCGACGCCATCAAGACCGCTGCTGAGCTGAGCGTGGAGGAGGACGACGCCGCCATCGCCGCCGCCAAGGACGCGGTCGAGGGCGCCACCTACCACGCCAGCCAGGCCCAGGTCGTGGACGAGGCGGCGGCGCTGGCCAGGGTGCAGAGCGTCATCGACGGCCTCGACCTGCACGGCGTCCGCGCCACCGTGAGCAAGGTGAGCTACGACGCGCCGCTCGCCGGCAGCGCGGAGGACGAGGACGGCACCGACGGCGCCTTCGTGTTCACGGTCAGGCTGAGCAAGGGCGCCGGTACCGAGCAGGTGACCGCTCAGCTCACACTGGTCATCACCGCCGCCGCTTACGAGGCGCCGGCGCGGAAGGCCGCCCTCGCCGATGCCACCGTCAAGCTGGCCACGCGCGTCGACGGCTCGCTCACCTGGAGCGGCCATCAGCTCAAGCCGGCCGTGCGGTGCGTCACCATCGGCACCACGAGCTATGCGCAGGACGCCGACTTCACCGCCGGCTACGGTGCCAACACCGCCGTCGGGCCGGGCACGGTCAAGCTCACGGCGACGGCCATCGGTGCCCTGAGCGGTGAGCGCACGCTCACCTTCAAGATCGTCCCCAAGGCGACCAGCGTCAAGGCGCTGAAGGCCGGCCGCAAGCGGCTCACCGTCAGCTTCCCCGAGGTCGCCAAGCAGATGGAACTGAGTCGCTACCGTATCCGCTACCGCGTCAAGGGCGGCGACGCCTGGCAAGCCAGGATCATCAGCAGCAGCTACACCGACAGAGACACCGTGGCCAGCGCGACCCTCACCCGCCTCAAGAGCGGTCAGCGCTACGAGGTGACCGTGCTGGCCGGCAAGCAGGTCGCCGGTGTCTGGTACTGGTCGCAGGCCTCGGATACCAAGACCAGCGCCAAGGTCAAGTGAGGCGCTGAGGAGGCTTCCTCTCCCGTCAGGAGCCTCACCCGCGAAGGAGGATAGGCCCGGCCGGCACGTGAGCGCCGGCCGGGCCTTGCCTCATCCGCATCCTGCCTCATCGGACCTTGCCGGCTCAGGGTCGGTGAGCTACCCCCGGCGCGGCGCTCTTCTGCTTGGTGTTCGACAGCGAATGGTTCGCGGGCAATCCCAGGACACGCGCGCGCAATGGCCCTCTAGCAAGAGATTGCGAAGGATTCTCATTGCCGTGTATTATTGGACAACAGCGAGGGTTGAGCCTGCTCAGTAACGTGGTGGCACCGGCCGCCAGCCCAAACGCCCGCACAAGCATGCGGTGATGTGAGGAGCGTGATCATGGGCACAGACTGGGCGGGCGCGATCAGAGTGACCGGACTGGCGCGGGTGGCTGGGGCGGCAGTCGCGGCGCTGGCGGCGCTGCTCCTGCTGTCGCTGCCCACCGCCCCGGCGCAGGCGGTCACACCTGCGGAGGCGCTGGCAGCCACCGAGGCGTACCTGGTGGAGACCGTGGCGGCGCCCGACGTGGGGTCGATAGGCGGCGAGTGGGCGGTGATTGGTCTGGCCCGCGCTGGAGCGGCCGTGCCCAAGGGCTACTGGGAAGGCTACGTGGGCCGCGTGCGGGACTTCGTGGCTGCCAGAGGTGCCAAGCTGCACGCCACAAAGTCGACAGAGAACACGCGTGTGATCCTAGCGCTCACGGCGCTCGGCCGGGACCCATGTGTCATCGCCGGGAAGAACCTGCTCGCGCCACTGGCGGGCATGGATTGGGTCACGCGGCAAGGCGTCAACGGCGCCAGCTTCGCGCTCATCGCCGCAGACAGCGGTGGCTACACGATCCCGACCGACACCTCTGTGGCCGATCAGACCACGGAGGCCAAGCTCATCACCTTCATCCTCGATCGCGAGCTTGGCAAGGGGACGGCTGCCGCCGGTGGTTGGGCGCTAATCGGTACCGAAGCGGACCCAGACATCACCGCCATGGCGCTGCAGGCCTGCGCGCCGTACGTCGGCAGCGCAGGCCACGCCGACTTGACCGCGGCAGTCGACCGGGCGCTCGCTAAGCTGAGCGCCATCCAGCTGGCCAACGGCGGCTTCGCGGCCTCGGCCTACGCCGGCGGCGCCCCCTGCTCCGAGAGTAGCGCGCAGGTCATCATCGCGCTCACGGCGTTGGGCGTGGACCCCACCGCCGACGCGCGTTTCGTCAAGGTCGGTGGCAACCCCATGACCGCACTGCTCGGCTTCTACCGGGGCGGCGCCTTCACCCATGATGCCGCCGGCAGCGGCGAGGACCAGATGGCCACGGAGCAGGCGATGCTGGCCCTCACCGCGTACGACCGCTTCAAGGCCGGCAGACCGGCACTGTACGACATGAGCGACGCGACTCCGTTGGCGACCCGGATCACGGACATCTGGGCGGCCAGCCACCCGGTGGCTCCGGGCACCTCCGTCGCGCTTCCCACACGGCTGGCGTTCGCCGACGGGAACGCCTGCCACGTTGCGTGGGCCAGCTCCGCTCCGACTGTGGCCACGCTGGGTGACGACAGCGTGCTGACCGGTGTCGCCGAGGGCACGGCGACGCTCACCGCCACCGCCACCGACGGGAGCGGGCGCACGGCCCGGATCACGGTCACCGTCGCAAAGGCGGTCACCAAGCTGCGCACCCCGCTTGCGAAGATCTACCTGGCCAGAGGCACCAGGAACTGGAAGCCGTTCGTGGCTGCTGACAGCGTGACGAACGGCAAGGCCACCATCACAGCCAAGCTGACCTTCACCTCCAACAGACCGGATATCGCGAAGGTCTCCAGCACCACCGGCTGGATCACCGCCCTCAAGACAGGCACCGCCACCATCACCGCCAAGGCCCTGAACGGCAAGGCGCTGAGGATCAGAGTCATAGTCGCCGCCCGCCGGACGGACTTGCGCTCGTTCGGACTCTCCGGTTTTGCCGCTTCGCTCAAGACCGGGAAGACCGCGCAGCTCAAACTGAATCCCCGTCCGGCGACAGCGACCGATTTGAAGGCGACCTTCAAGAGCAGCGACCCCAAGATCGCGACTCTCGACGCCGCCGGCAAGATCACGGCGCTCAAGAAGGGCAGCGTCGCAATCACCGTCACGCTGTCCGGCAAGAAGCTGGTCAAGAAGTTGAGAGTGAAGTGACGTCGAGGCACATCCGTATTGGAGCCAGATGACATGAGCAAGCAACTGACAACCCCAGTGGACCCAGGATCCGATCGAAAGTGGACGCCGCGGCTCGTCATCGTCGTGAGCGCGCTCCTCCTCGTGGCAGCCTGTCTGTGTGTGGCTGTGTTGGCGGATCCCTTCGGGTCGGGCGGCTCCAAATCCGCCGAAGGCGACGACATCGGGGCTGTCACCGGCGCCTCACCGTCGCCGGTGTGGGACACGGGGCCCGTGACCGCCGGCGTCGACTCGAGTCCATCCAAGACCGCCGGCGCCACTCCGTCCAAGACCGCCGCCGTCCCATCCAACGCCGCCGCCGTCCCATCCAACGCCGCCGCCGCCACGCCGTCCAACGCTGCCGCCGCCACGCCGTCCAACGCTGCCACCACCTCGTCCAAGACTGCCGCGGCCACCCCGTCGCCGGTCGCGAGCGCCGCTCCGTCCGAACCCGCGACCTCTGCCGGTGGCTCGAGTTCATCCAGCGACTCGGGCGGCGGCAGCTCCAGCGGCACGAAGCCGGCTAAGCGGACGAAGCTCACCTGCACGCTGAGCATCGACGCTGAGACGGCGGGCGTCGGTACCATCCTGGCCGCTCGCACGGTCCGCTTCAAAGCCGGTGAGACGGTGTTCGACGTGCTGCAACGTGAGGGCAGGGCCGCCGGCATTCCCATGGAGTTCGAGCACACGCCGATGTACAAGAGTGCGTACATCGAGGGCATCAACGGGCTCTACGAGTTCGACCGCGGCGAGCTCTCCGGCTGGATGTACAGCGTCAACGACTGGTTCCCCAACTATGGCTGTAGCCGCTACAAGCTCAAGGGTGGCGACGTGGTTCGTTGGCGCTACACCTGTGATCTGGGCAGGGACATCGGTGGCTACGTTGCTACGGGAGAGTAGCGGGGCGTGACGGGCGCATCGACGTGAACGCCGCATTCTCCTCGCTCCATCCGGCCGTGGGGTACTTGTTCTTCGTGTTCGTCACTCTCTTCACGGTCGCGTTCCTGCATCCCGTGACGCTGGCTGTCTCGTTCGTCTGCGCGACCGCCTACGCTGTGTACCTGCGCGGTCGCAAGGCGGTGCTGTTCTCGCTGTGCTTTCTGCTGCCGGTGATGGTGATCGCGGCGCTCATCACCCCCGCCTTCAACCACCGCGGTATGACGGTCCTGTTCTACCTGCCGGACGGCAATCCGTGCCCGCTGGAATCGGTGCTCTACGGCGCTGCCGCAGCACTCATGATCGGGGCGGTCATCCAATGGTTCTACTGCTACAGCGCCACGATGAGCTCAGATAAGTTCCTCTGGCTGTTCGGACGCATCATCCCGGCGCTCTCGCTGGTGATCTCGATGTCGCTGCGGTTACTGCCGCGGTACGTGGCGCAGGCCAAGCGGGTCGCGGCGGCGCAGCGGGGCATGGGCGTGGACGTCGCGTCCGGCCCTCTGCTGGCTAGGGTGCGGAGCGGGCTGCTGATCCTCTCGGTGATGATTGCCTGGGCGCTCGAGAACGGCCGAGACACCGCGGATTCGCTGCTCAGTCGCGGCTAGGGGCTGCGGGGGCGCACCGCGTATTCCGACTACCGGCTCGCGGGACGCGACCTGGCCATGCTGGTGTTTCTGGGCGCCACCATCCTCGCGGTGCGCGTCGTCGCCTGGGGCGTGCGGGGGGCGGCGGGCGCCTGCTATCCCCTGTTCGAGATGGATACGGGCTCTCCAGCGGCGATCGCGCTGTACGTGTGCTGGACACTGATCTGCGCGTCTCCGCTGGCACTGGGGCTGAGGGACGACGCGTTGTGGCGCTCGTTGCGGGCCAGGGCCTGACCTTCGCGTACCCGTCCGCTTCGAAGCCGGCTCTTGACGCTGTGGAACTGGCTATCGAACCTGGGGAGTTCGTTGTGCTCTGCGGCCAGTCCGGCTGCGGCAAGACGACTCTCTTGCGTCACTTGAAGACGGCCCTGACGCCGCACGGCAGCAGGCGGGGAGAGGTGTTGTTCGACGGGCGGCCGCTGCCCTGCGTGGAACACCGCGAGCAGGCACAGAGGATCGGCTTCGTGCTCCAGGATCCCGACAACCAGCTGGTCACCGACAAGGTGTGGCACGAGCTCGCGTTCGGGCTCGAGAGCCTCGGGACGGCGCAGCCGGTCATACGTTTGCGCGTGGCGGAGATGGCGTCGTTCTTCGGCATCCAGGAGTGGTACCACAGAGACGTGGCGGAGCTCTCCGGCGGGCAGAAGCAGCTCCTCAATCTGGCGGCGGTGATGGCGTTGCAGCCGGATCTTCTGATCCTCGATGAGCCGACCTCGCAGCTGGATCCGATAGCGGCTGCGGAGTTCATCGCCGCAGCGAAGCGAGTCAACGGTGAGGTCGGCACCACCGTCATGTTGTCCGAACACCGGCTGGAAGAAGCCCTGCCGGTGGCCGATCGGGCCGTCGTGATGAGCCGCGGGCGGGTCGTGGCAGACAGCTCACCGCCCGAAGTGGGTCGGCTGCTGTCGGCCTGCGCCGATCCGATGCTGTCAGCGATGCCGACGCCGCTGCGCGTCTGTCTCGCCGTGGAGAACGAAGGCGTCGCCTGCCCGGTCAGCGTGCGCGAGGGACGGGTCTGGCTGCGGAAGCGGCTGGAGAATCTCACGAAGGTGCAGCACGACGACGTTTGCGCGCAGACAGACGAATCTGTCGACCCGACACCGGCGGACACCGCGGGATCACCCGTCGGGCCTGCGCCGTATGGCACTCGCGCCCATCCATCTCGACCGCACGGTACCGGCACGGCAAGGCCGATACTCAGCGCCAAGGATGTCTGGTTCCGCTACGGCAAGCAGGGCGCCGACATCCTGCGCGGAATGTGCCTCGAAGTGCATGCCGGCGAGTTCCTCTGCATCGTCGGCTGCAACGGGACCGGCAAGACCACGGCGCTCGGGGTGCTCTCGGGCCAGCTGCGTCCATATCGGGGCAAGGTGCGGACCTTCGGCCTCGATCCGGTCAAGTGTGGCGCGGCGGACCTCTTCTCCCGTGGGCTCGTGGCATTGCCGCAAGACCCGCAGACGCTGTTCCTGCGCGGCACGATCGCAGAGGACCTGTGGGACGCCGTCGCCCGGGCCGTTCCGCAGCGCGACGAGCGTGAGCGATTGGTACGCCGCGCCGCCGAGCAGGCCGAGATCGAGGACATCCTCGACAAGCATCCCTACGACGTCAGCGGCGGTGAGCAGCAGCGGGCGGCCCTTGCCAAGGCCCTGCTTACCGAACCACGCGTACTGCTGCTCGACGAACCGACCAAGGGCATGGACAGCTTCTTGAAGCAGAAGCTCGCCGGCATACTCGACCGCCTGCGCGACGATGGGCTGACGGTCGTGATGGTGTCACATGACATCGAGTTCTGCGCCGCATACGCGAGCCGCTGCGCGTTGTTCTTCGACGGCGGGGTCGTCACCGAGGGCGAACCGCGGCAGTTCTTCTCGGGCAACAACTTCTACACCACGGCCGCCAACCGGATGAGCCGCGGCCTGCTGGAGGGCGTTGTGACGGCAGACGACATCGTGACGGCGGTGTCGGCGGTCAAGCCCGACCGCGACGTCGAGATCGGGACGCGCGAGCCGGCGACCGACGAAAGCGGCATGCACGCTCCCGCATCTCGTGACGCCGATCGTGACCCAGTCGAAGCCGCGCTGTGATGGACCTCGACCTGACTCTGCGCCACTACTACCTGATCAGCGTCGCGATCATCTGCGTCGCGCTGGCGGGCTTCGCGCAGCGCGTCGAGGGCCGCAGGCCCAGGGCTCGCGAGGTGGTCGTCATCGCCATACTGGTCGCGCTCGCGGTCGCCGGCCGGGCGGCGTTCTTCATGGTGCCGCAGTTCAAGCCGGTCGCGGCGCTGGTCATCATCTCAGGCGTCGCCCTGGGAGCCCAGACAGGCTTCCTGGTTGGCGCTCTGTCCGGCTTTGTGTCCAACTTCGTGTTCGGGCAGGGCCCGTGGACGCCGTTCCAGATGATTGCCTTCGGTCTGCTCGGTCTGCTCGCCGGGCTTGTCTTCTCTCGGCGCCGCACCGCGGGCGATGATGCGGCTCTGGTGGGCGCGGTCGTGAGAGGCGACACGGAGACCGAGGATGCGGCACTGGTGAGGATCGCCGCGGGCGCCGACGTGGCAGTGCACATGCAGGCAGAACCCGGCGGTCTGCTCGCCCCCGCGTTGGCTCGCAGACGATTCCAGCGGGTGCGTCTCGCCTGGCTCTGCGCTTTCGGGGGGCTTGTGACATTCTGCGTGTACGGACCGATCGTCGATGCCGCAGCCATGCTCATCTTCCCTCAGGAGCTCAGCAAACGGGTGATGCTGCTGACGTTGGCCTCCGGCGTGCCGTTCAACCTGGTCCATGCCGCCGCGACCGTCATATTCCTGCTGGTCCTCGCCCGGCCGATGCTCGAGAAGCTGGAGCGGGTGAAGAAGAAGTACGGATTGCTGTAGGGATTGCCGGTGGGTGGGGGCACGAGTCAAGCTCGACCGCGGTGTCGGGCCTTCACCGCGACGGTGATTCGGCGGTTATCCGGTCACAGCTGCCGGCCGGCCTACCCCACATCGTCTTCAGGCCTTCGGGTTGCAGAAAGCCTGCGATGCGCGCCTGCGCTCCGGCAACGCCGCCGCTGTCGATTGCAGCACGGTTTGGGGGCAGGACAGACGGGCTACCAGCGTCCGCACAGGAGGTGGACCATGTTGTGCAGCCTTGCGAACACGGTGGGCGACAGGGAGATTGCGGAAATCAGGGGTCTGGAGAGTAGGCTCGCCACCACGCTGCTGGCGTACTCGTGCCAGGAGGCCAGACCGGCGGCGATGAGCCCCGAGCAACTCGCGCAGATCAAGGATCTGGAGGACAAGTTGGGCGTGGCTCTCGTGGCCATCGAGGCTTAGACCGGCGCCTCACGTTGCGTTCGTCCGGCGGTGGCGCGGTCGCGTACGGCGAAGGGACCGCACTCGTTTGCATCGTTCCTGAGGGTCGGCTAGACTACCCCCTCGCGTGTCGCGCGACGCGCACCCTGCACTATCGGATCCCGAGAAGTGAGTCCATGAGTACGTACGTCGCCAAGCCGTCGACCATCGAGAAGAACTGGTACGTCGTCGATGCCCAGGGCAAGACGCTCGGCAAGGTGGCCGTGGCCATCGCCGACACGCTGCGCGGCAAGCGCAAGCCCATCTATACGCCGAACATCGACACGGGCGATTTCGTCATCGTGATCAACGCCGACAAGGTCGTCGTCAGCGGCAAGAAGCCGGAACAGAAGATGTACTACCGCCACTCCGGCTATCCCGGCGGCCTCAAGGCAGAGCCGTACAACAAGCTCATGGCTCGCAAGCCGGAGGAGATCATGCGTCACGCCGTGCGCGGCATGCTGCCGCACAACCGGCTCGGCCGCGCCCAGCTGCGCAAGCTGAAGATCTATGCCGGCGACCACCATCCGCATCAGGCCCAGAAGCCGGTGCCTCTGGAGATCAAGGAGTAAGGCGTGGCAGCAGCGTTGTACAGGGCAACGGGCAAGCGCAAGAGCAGTGTCGCTCGCGTGTCCCTCACTCCCGGTCCCGGAAAGGTCCTCGTCAACGGCCGCGAGCTGGAGGAGTACTTCGGCCGCAAGGTGCTGCAGACTGTCGCCATGATGCCGTTTGAGACCACCCGCACCACCGGCAAGTTCGACGTCAAGGTCAACGTGCGCGGCGGCGGTGTGGCCGGCCAGGCCGGCGCCATGCGCCACGGCATCGCCCGGGCGCTCTGCGAGGCAGACGAGAACCTGCGTACGCCGCTCAAGCGCGCCGGCTTCCTCACCCGCGACTCGCGTACCGTCGAGCGCAAGAAGGCCGGCCTGCACAAGGCCCGCATGCGCCCGCAGTTCAGCATGCGCTGACGCGAACGCGCAGGTGGCGCCCGGCCTTTGCGCCGGTGTCGCCACTCAGACCGCTTCTT
>CAZIGT010000051.1:0-14254 GCA_964538465.1 uncultured Thermoleophilia bacterium
TAGGCGGGGGCCTCGATGGCCTTGGCGAGGTGCAGGCACCGCTTGGCGCCCGGCGCGGCGGGGCGGGCGCGGGCGCCCCCGGGCGGGGGGGGGGGGCGCGGGCGGGCCTGGGTGTTCGCCTTCGTCACCGTGGCCTGGATCTTCTTCCGCGCCGACACGCTCGAAGGCGCGTTCCGCGTCATCGGCCGCCTGTTCACGGGCTGGACGACGCCCACGGTGGGCGTCACGTGGCAGCTGGTCACGTTGATCTTCGTCGGCGTCGCCATCCAGTACGTGCCGCGACGGGTCACCGCCGCCGTGGAGAGCGGCTTCTCGCGCCTGGGGCCCGTCGTGCAGGGCCTCGCGGTGGCCGTGCTCCTGTTCCTGATCGGCGCGTTCGGCCCCCAGGGGCCGGCGCTGTTCCTCTACTTCAAGTTCTGATGAGCCGGCGCTGCGCATACGACCGAGCGACGCCGCCGGCCACGCGCCGGGCTGTCGGCCTGCCGTCCGTCGTGGGGCTCTGAAATGGCGAAGAAGCGACGCAGGAGCATGGACGACCCGCGCAACTGGGGCGGGGGCGGACGCCGCCGCCAGGCGGGCGACCGCGACGGCGGGCAGCGCGAGGAGCTCGAGGGGCGCGGCGAGTCCCAGGAGAATGGCTGGCACGAGCAGCGTGGCGGAGCGGACGTGCGTGGTGCGTACGGCGCCGGCGGGCGAGCCGGTGGCTCGAATCGCCGCGATCCGCGCGCCATAGGCGCGCCGCAGAAAGCTCCCGAGGACTGGGGCGACTTCGAGTGGATGCCTCCGCGCGACCTGCGTCCGCCGAGCGCTGCGCAGGCGCCGAGAGAGGGGGCGGCGGCCGGGGCCTGGAAGGAGTTCGACACCGCGTATCCGGAGGAGCCGGAGCCGCTGGCAGAGCCGACTCCTCCGGATGAAGAGGACTGGGACACGGCCGCGGAGGCGGCCGCCACGGCCCAGCGCGGCCGCACCCCCGCGCCGCGTGAGCGCGAGCGGCGGTGGATGGCGGCCGACGAGGCGGGTCCGGACGAATGGCAGTGGGTGGCTCCGCCGAGCGCGCCCGCCGGCGGCGACGAGCGTGTCCGCGAGGAGGCGGACCGCGTCCGGCTGTACGGTCGCGCGCCAGCCGAGGGACACGCGGCCGCTCCGACGGCTGGGGCGCCGGGCGCCCCACAGCCGGAGGTGCCCGCCGCGCCGCGCGTCGCCTATCGCAGCTACCAGAGCCGTGGCGGTCCGGTCGGGGCGGGCCCAACCGGCCCGGCTGGCGGCGGTCCGGGCGGCGCCGGTCCTTCCGGCCGCGGCCCGAACATCCCTCGTCCCAGCGGTCCCATGAGCGGCGCCGACAGGCCGGACGGCCGCCGCTTGGTTCCGGCCGGCAGCATCCTCGTAGCCTTGATCATCGGTCTCGCGCTGGCTGCGCTGCTCAACGCGCAGAGCCTGCAGCGTCAGGCCGAGTCCATGCACGTGGGTCCCGCGCGCTCCCTGATGCTGGCGCTCGTCAAGCCGGTGGTCGCCGTGAGCTCCGCCCTGCGGCTCGACAAGCCGCGCGCGGCCATAGAAGACGCGCTCGGCCGCGGCGCGCAAGAGCAGGCCGGTGTCCACACGCGCACGCCGGAGCCCTCGCCGACCTCCACGCCTTCAGACAAGCCGACGTCGGGCGGTACCAAGACGCCCACCGCCGCGCCCGGCATGCCGGCCACCTTCTCGCCGACCAAGGACCACAAGCTCGCGTTGTGGGTGGGTGGCGACTCCATGGCCATGGTGTTCGGCCAGAGCGTGGTGGCCATGGCGGACGGCACGGGCGTCATCGAGTCGGCTCTCGACTATCACGTCTCCAGCGGCCTGAGCCGCCCGGACTTCTTCAACTGGCCCAACCGCATCAGGGCCGAGATGAAGAGCTTCCAGCCAGATGTGGCCGTGTTCGCCTCCGGCGCCAACGACGGCCAGAACGTGGAGTCTGAAGGGCAGGTCCTGCAGTACGGCAGCAAGCCGTGGCTGGAGCTGTACGCCAAGCGGGTGGGAGCGGCCATGAGCCTGCTCGGCGAGAAGGGCAAGCGCAGCGTCTGGTGGGTCGGCATGCCGATCGCCCGCGATCCCGATCAGAGCACCATCTACCGGACGCTCAACAAGGTCTACATCGAAGAGGCCAAGAAGCGCCCCTACGTGCACTACTTCGACACGTACGAGATGTTCAGCGACAAGAACGGCAACTACAACGATTACCTGCCCGGGCTGTCCGGCAAGACCGAGCTGATGCGCCAGGGCGACGTGATCCACTCGAGCAGGGCCGGCCGCGACCTGGCGGCCGCCAGGCGGCTGGAGCAGATCTCCAAGGTCTACCCGTTCGAGTTCGAGCCCTGAGCCGCGCTGCCGGCCGCACGTCAGCCGCGCATGCTTCGCGGCGCTCGCGGCAGCGGGCGAGGCTCGGTGCAACCCGCGGCCGCCGGCCGTAGCGGCGTCCGGTCGCCGCCGTGGCGGGTGCTCCTGCGTCTCCGGACCCGGCCGCGTGCGGCCGCCGCTGGCTGCGGGTACTTCCGCGGGTGCGGCGGATACCACCAGCCGCCGGGGCGACGGCCTCCTCCCGGCGTGGTAGCCTGCCGGTCATGATCCCCGCCTCGCCCACGAGCCGCCGCGACATCGCCGGCTCGGGAAACGCCATAGCGCTGGCCAGCGGGGTCAGCTGGGGCGTCTCGAACATCATCAACGGGCTGGCGCTGACGATGATCCCGTTCGCCACCACCAGCCGCTGGCTGATCGCCCCGCTGGTGGCCGCCGCTCTCTACGACGGCCTGCGCGCCGCCTGGCAGCTCGTGCTGGTGGCCGGTACCCACCGCTGGCGCGAGCTGGCGCCTCTGTTCCGCGGTCGCCCCGGTGCCTGGGATGCCCTGGGGGCGGCCTTCGCCGGCGGGCCGGTGGCCACCTGCTGCTTCTTCCTCTCCATCACGTTCGCCGGCGTCTCCTACGGTGTTGCCGTGTCGGCGATCGCGCCGGTCTTCGGCGCCCTGGTCGGCGTGCTCTTCCTGAAGGACCGGCTCTCGAAGACGGGCTGGGCAGGCTTGCTGCTCACCGTGGCCGGCGCCGTGATCGTCGGCTATCAGCCGCCGGAGGGAGCGCCGCGGCACTTCTACCTCGGCGTCTTCTTCGGCGTCATCTGCGCTCTCGGCTGGGCGTTCGAGGGTCTGTTCGCCAAGCGCGCCATGCGGCATATCACCCCCACGGCTGTGAACTTCGCCCGGCAGGGCGGCTCCTTCGTGATGTCCGTCGCCGTGCTCCTGCCCGCCGTGGGCGGTCTGGGGCTGCTTGCGGAAGCGGTCGCCGAGCCGTCCCTGCTGGTGATCCTGGCGGCCGCCGCGGCCGGCTCCATCGGGTACCTGCTCTATTTCACGTCCGTCAAGCTGATCGGTCCCGGCCGGGCTATGCCGCTCAACCTGTCGTACGTGCTGTGGACGGCCATCCTCGGCGCGATCTTCCTGCACGACCCGGTGACGTGGCAGATCGTCGTGGGAGCCGTGGCAGTGGTCGCCGGCGCCTCGCTGGTGGTGCGCGGCGAGCGCGCCATGACGGCCGCCGATGCCGCCGAGACGGCGGAGGCGGAAGGGCTGCACTGACGCCGGGTCCGGCGCCCGCTCAGTCCGGCGGCCGATCCCGGTAGCCGGCGCAGAACTCCATCAGCCGGTACACGTCGCGGAAGTCGCTGGCCAGCCCCAGCGACACGCGGATGGTGTTCGGCACCTTGCCGCTGGAGTCCTGGATGAGCAGCTGGCAGTGCTGCAGGGTGACCGCCGCGCTGTCGAGCTTCTCGAAACAGGCCTCCATGTCGTCGTGGGTGATGCCGTGTGCCACCTCGCCGTCGCCCGGGTTGCAGAAACAGCCGCTGCGCAGCGAGATGAGGTGCTTGCCGGCGGCCGCCTCCACGTCGTAGACGTCGTACGGCCGCCCGTTCGGGTCGAGCAGGTACAGCGCGATGGTGGCCCCGCGCCGGTCCATGTCGCCGGGGCCGAACACCTTCACGAGCGGCGCGCCGTTGCCGTGCCGTAGCGTCGCCATCTCCTCCAGCAGCCAGCCGGCCAGCGCGTGCACGCGCGTGTGGATGACCTCGATGCCCACGGCCTCGACGTGCTCGAGGCCTATGGTGACCGCCGGCAGCGCCAGGTAGTTGAGCGTGCCGTCCTCGAAACCGGCCGCCCCCGGCGCCAGCCGATACCACCTCTCCTCCTGGACAGACGCCAGAGTGATGGTGCCGCCGGCGAACCAGGGTCGCTGCAGCTTGGCGAGCGACGTGTGCCGAGCCAGCAGGGCCCCCACACCGGTGGGGTAGCCGAACATCTTGTAGAACGAGATGGGCACGAAGTCCGGCTTGACGACGCTCAGATCGAGACGGTTGGTGGGCACGAACGCGGCGCAGTCGAGGAGTACGTCCCAACCCAGCTCTTGCGCCTCGGCGATCCACTCCAGCGGATGCTGCACGCCGCTGAAGTTGGACTGCGCCGGGTAGGCGAAGAGCTTGTCGGGGGCAGTGGCGCCGCGTCCCTTGCTCGAGGCCGCATCCTGCGCCTTGCTTGCGCGTCGACGGGCAGGCGTTCCGTGGCGGCGCAGTGCGGCCCGCACCATGTCCTCGTCGAGTCGCAGGTCCTCCCGTCGCACGGGCACGTAGTCGATCGCCGCCCCCTTGCAGGCGGCGAACTCGCGGATGCCGTTCACGGAGTTGTGGTTGTCGTAGCTGAGCACGTAGGCGCCGCCCGGCCGGAACGGGTACGACTCGCCGACGAGCTTGAGCGCGCCGCTGGCGTTGGCGGTGAAGACGACCTCGTACTCGTCGGGCGAGGCGCGGAAGAAGCGCCGCACCGCCTCGCGCGCGTCCTCGACGTTCCGGGTGGAGGCCATCGACGTGGGATTGTGTGAGTGGGGGTTGCCGTAGACGCCGTCGTGGAGCATGGCCTGGTGGCGGGTGAGCTGGGAGTCGGCATACAGGCCGCCGCCTGTGTAGTCGAGATACGTGTGGCCCAGGCGGTCCAGGCGGCTGTAGTCGGCGGCGCGCAGCTCGTCCAGCGCGGCCGTCCCGGCGTACGCCGGGAACCGCCGCGCGAAGTCTTCGCGCGCCGCCTCGAAGCGGTCCGGCGCGTAGCCGGCGTCGGCGCCAGATGCGATCGTCATCGGCTGCTCCTATCGGTCGGCACTATCCGCTCGCGCTCCAATCCTAGCCGTCCCGTCATGCCGTGGTCTCTCAGATGAGGCCGGGGCGGGCCAGCCGTCCAGCGCCTCGCCGCGCGCGCGGGTTCGCGGCGCCTTCGTCGCGGCGCCCCACCGCCTGCGCGCCCGTATCGTAGCGCGCCATGGGTCGCCGGGCGCGCCATCGGTCGCCCGCGGCGTCACGGGTACCGGGCAGAGCCGCTTGAGCGCCCCCCCGGCTCTTGTCCTCTCGTGTCCTGGCGCGCACTGTGGGTCGCCGGGCGCGCCATCGGTCGCCCGCGGCGTCACGGGTACCGGGCAGAGCCTCTTGAGCGACCCCCCGGCACTTGTCCTCTCGTGTCCTGGAGCGCACTGTGGGTCGCCGGGCGCACCGCCTGCCCTCCGGTGCGCATGCCTTGTGCGCCATTGGGAGAAGCACGCCCATGCTTGCACCGTGCGTACCGCGCACGTAGAATCCGTGGACCATGCGCAGCCGCACCACAGCAGACCGTCGTTCGGAGGGCCCCATTGAGGTACGCACCCTCCAGCTCGGCCTGCTCCTGCTGCTCCCCCTCCGGGGGGATGTGTAGACACCTGCACGGCCGTTCGGCCACCTTGTCCAGAGAGCCCGGGCATCGCGACTTGACTCAGCGTGCCCGTAGCCTGCCGTCCCACTATCGATCGGCACGGACGCCCAGCCGCCAGGACCGCGACGTGACACCATCAGGCTCTCGGCATCGATGCTCAGGTCACCATCTGGGGCGATCACGGCCCGTGAGGCCGTCGTCCCGCAGGAGGAGGTGCGGTAGCCAGTGAGCACGCGCCACATAAGGATCTTCGACACCACGCTGCGCGACGGCGAACAGGCGCCGGGCGCCAGCATGAACACGACGGAGAAGCTGGAGGTCGCGCGCCAGCTCGCCAAGCTCAACGTCGACATCATCGAGGCCGGCTTCCCCATCGCCAGTCCCGACGACTTCAACGCGGTGCGCCGCATCGCCGAGGAGACGAAGGGCTCGCGCGTGTGCGGGCTGGCGCGAGCCCTCGAGAAAGACATCCACGCGGCCTGGGACGCCGTCAAGGTGGCCGCCAGGCCGCGCATCCATACATTCATCAGCACGAGCCCGGTGCACATGCAGTACCAGATCCGCATGACGCCGGAGCAGGTGCTCGCCGCCACCAGAGATATGGTCACCCTCTCCAGGAAGCTCACCGACGAGCACCGGGACGCGGACGTGGAGTTCAGCGCCATGGACGCCAGCCGCAGCGAGATCGGCTTCCTCGCCGAGGTGTTCGGGACGGCGGTCGAGTGCGGCGCCACCACCATCAACGTGCCGGACACGGTGGGCTACGCCATCCCGGGCGAGTGGGCGGACTTCATCCGCGCCCTGTTCAAGGCCTGCCCGGCGCTCAACGACGTGACGGTCAGCGTGCACTGCCACAACGACCTGGGCCTGGCCACCGCGAACTCGCTGGCGGCCGTGCGCGCCGGCGCCACCCAGATCGAGTGCGCCATCAACGGCATCGGTGAGCGGGCCGGCAACGCCTCGCTCGAAGAGGTCGCCATGGCGATAAAGACGCGGGCCGACTTCTTCGACTGCAGCACGCAGATAGACACCACCGAGATCGCCCGCGCCAGCCGCCTGGTGAGCACCCTGACCGGCTACGTCATCCAGCGCAACAAGGCGATCGTGGGCCGCAACGCCTTCGCCCACGAGAGCGGTATCCATCAGGACGGCATCCTCAAGGAGGCGTCCACCTTCGAGATCATGAAGCCGGAGGACGTCGGCCTCACCGAGAGCGACATCGTCCTCGGCAAGCACAGCGGCCGTCACGCGCTCCGCGCCAAGCTGGCCGACCTCGGCTATCAGCTCAGCGACGCCGAGCTCGACGAGGCGTTCGTCAAGTTCAAGGAAGTCGCCGACAAGAAGAAGCAGGTCACCATAGTCGACCTCGAGGCTCTGGTCGGGGAAGAGATCCGCGAGCGCACCGACCACTTCACCCTGCGCAGCTTCGTGACCCAATCGGGTTCCACGATCACGCCGACCACCCAGGTGGAGGTCGACGTGCGCGGCAAGCTCAAGCGGGGACGGAGCTTCAGCAACGGCAGCGTGGAGAGCATCTTCAAGGCCATCGACAACGCGGTGGGCATGAAGGGCATCCTGGCCGACTACCGGGTGCGCGCCATCTCGGCCGGCAAGGACTCGCTGGCCGAGGTCAGCGTGGCCGTCCAGGTAGACGGGGGCGCGTCGTACGACGGGCAGGCCGTGAGTTTCGACGTGATGGAGGCCACGGCCAAGGCGTACGTGCGGGCGCTGAACAACGCTGCGAGCGCCGGCGAAGCGCGCCGTGGCGGGGTGAGCTACAAGGACCGTCGCGAGGCGGGTGGACAGGGCGGCGAAGCGCCGTCGGGCGACGTCGCCGGCTCCGGCCGAGCGGCTGAGACGAAGAAGGAGAGCTGATGGCGAGCACCATCGCCGAGAAGATACTGGCCCGGGCGGCCGGCATGGCCGAAGTGCGGCCGGGCCAGATCGTGGAAGCCACCGTCGACCTGGCCCTGGCCAACGACGTCACCGCGCCGCTGGCCATCGCCGAGTTCGAGAAGGCCGGGTTCGAGCGTGTGTACGATCCCGGCCGCGTGGCGCTGGTCTGCGATCACTTCACGCCCAACAAGGACATCAAGTCCGCCGGTCAGGTGAAGAAGGTGCGGGAGTTCGCCCGCAAGCACGGCATCGAGAAGTTCTGGGAAGTGGGACGCGTGGGAATAGAGCATGTCCTGCTGCCTGAGCTCGGCCTGGTGGCGGCCGGCGACCTGGTCATAGGCGCCGACAGCCACACCTGCACGTACGGCGCCCTGGCGGCCTTCGCCACCGGCATCGGATCCACGGACTTCGCTGCCGCCATGGCCTGGGGGCGCACCTGGATGCGCGTACCGGAGTCTGTGAAGTTCGTGTACAACGGCCGCCTGCCGAAGTACGTCACCGGGAAGGACCTCATCCTGCACACCATCGGGCGCATAGGCGTCGACGGCGCCCTCTATCGCGCCATGGAGTTCACCGGCCAGGCCATCGACGAGCTGAGCATCGACGGTCGCCTCTCCATGTGCAACATGGCCATCGAGGCTGGCGGCAAGGCCGGCATCGTCGGTCACGACGCGGCCACCAAGGCGTTCCTGGCTTCGCGGCCGGAGGGTAGCCGGGCGCGCACGGCCGGGCAGGTGTTCGCCAGCGACCCGGCCGCGGCGTACGCGGAGGTCCTGGAGATCGACGCTGCCGCCGTGGCGCCGACCGACGCCAGGCCGCACCTGCCGGCCAACACGCGCCCGGCCGACCAGCTGGCCGACGTGACCATCGACCAGGTCGTCATCGGCAGCTGCACGAACGGCCGCCTGGAAGACCTGCATCAGGCGGCCGAGATCCTCCGCGGCCGCGCCGTGCACCCGAACGTGCGGCTCATCATCCTGCCGGGTACGCAGCAGGTGTGCCTGGACGCGCTGGCCGACGGCACCATGCGGACACTCATCGAGGCCGGCGGAGCCTTCAGCACGCCCACCTGCGGCCCCTGCCTGGGCGGCCACATGGGCATCCTGGCCGCCGGCGAACGCTGCGTGAGCACCACCAACCGCAACTTCGTGGGCCGCATGGGCGACACGAGCAGCGAGGTCTACCTGGCGAGCCCCTACGTGGCCGCCGCCTCGGCCATAGCCGGACATATCGCCACGCCCGACATGGTGGGAGGTGCCGCATGATCTTCGAGGGCAAGGTGCACAAGTACGGGCGCGACGTCGACACGGACGTGATCATCCCGGCGCGGTATCTGAACACGAGCGACCCTGCCGAGCTGGCCTCGCACTGCATGGAAGACATAGACCCCGAGTTCGTCACCCGTGTGGTGCCGGGCGACATCATCGTGGCCGACGAGAACTTCGGCTGCGGGTCGAGCCGCGAGCACGCTCCGGTGGCCATAGCCACCTCCGGCATCGCGGTCGTCGTGGCGGCCAGCTTCGCGCGCATCTTCTATCGCAACGCCGTCAACGTCGGCCTGCCCATCGTGGTCTGCCCGGAGGCGGCGCGCGAGGCGGAGAACGGCGACCTGCTGCGCGTGGATGCCACGGCCGGCGTGGTCGAGAACCTCACGCAGGGCAAGCAGTACGCCGCCGAGCCGTTCCCGCCGTTCATGGAGCAGCTCATCGCGCGCGGAGGGCTGCTGCCCTACGTGCGCGCACGGCTCGAAGAAGAGACCGCCATGGGGAGGAAGCAGTGAAGCGGCGTCCTGAGAACGCAGCCGGCGCAACGGCCGGCGGACCGCGGCGCCATCGCGTGATGGTCCTGCCGGGCGACGGCGTGGGGCCGGAGATCGTGGCCGCGGCGCAGACGGTGCTGGCCGCCGCCGGCGATCTCTTCGGCTTCGCCGTAGACTACGAAGAGGGCATGCTCGGCGGCTGCGCCATCGACGCGTTCGGCAAGCCGATGGAAGACGGCCTGCTCGACCGCTGCAACCGCTGCGACGCGGTGTTGCTGGGCGCGGTCGGCGGCCCCAAGTGGGACACCACCGACGCGCACAAGCCGCGCCCTGAGCAGGGCCTGCTCGGCATACGCAAGGGGTTGGAGCTGTTCGCCAACCTGCGGCCGGTGAAGAGCTTCGACGCCCTCATCGGCAACAGCACGCTGCGGCCCGAGGTCGTCCACGGCGTCGACCTCATGATCGTGCGCGAGCTGACCGGCGGCCTCTACTTCGGCAAGCGCGAACGCCTGGTCGACAGCGCCTACGACACCATGGTCTACACCGAGGCCGAGGTCGAGCGGCTCATGGAGCTAGCGTTCAAGCTGGCCCGCGGCCGTCGCGGCCTGGTGCACTCCGTCGACAAGGCGAACATCCTCGAGACCTCGCGGATGTGGCGCGCGGTCGCGCTGCGCGTCGCCGCGCGCCATCAGGACATCGAGATCCGCCACATGCTGGTCGACAACGCCGCCATGCAGCTCGTGCGCGCGCCCGGGCAGTTCGACGTGGTAGCGACCGAGAACATGTTCGGCGACATACTGAGCGACGAGGCGGCCATGCTCACGGGCAGCATCGGCATGCTGCCCCGCGCCCGCATCGGCGCCGAAGGCGTGTCGCTCTACGAGCCCATCCACGGCACGGCCCCGCACCTCGCGGGCACGGGCGCGGTCAACCCCTGCGCCACGGTGCTCTCGGGGGCGATGATGCTCGACCTGAGCCTGGATGAGCGGCCGGCGGCGCGGGCCATAGAGGGCGCGGTGGCCGCCGCCCTGGAGGGCGGCGCCCGCACGGCAGACATCGCCGCCGCCGGCGAGGCCGTGCTGAGCACGGACGAGATGACGGCGGCCATCGTCGCCGGGCTGGCCGCCCAGCCGCAGGCGGCCGGCGAGGCCGGCGACGGGCCGGCATCGGCCGCCGGACGATCGCGGACGGCCGGGCAGAAGGGCGGTGTAGCCGGCGCGCCGGGGGCCTGATCGGCGCCGGCGCGCACATTCCGCCCGTAAGGAAGAAACACTAACCCTAGACTTGAGGGTTAGATGGAATCTCAGGAGGACAGAGGGATGCCGATCCCCGAAGTGGAGAAGATCTGGTTCAACGGTGAGCTGGTGCCCTGGGGCGAGGCACGCATCCACGTGCTCACGCACGCGCTGCACTACGGCTCGGGCGTCTTCGAAGGCATCCGCTGCTACAAGGCGCAGAAGGGACCGCAGGTCTTCCGCCTGACGGAACACCTGGAACGGCTGTACCGCTCGGCGAAGCTCTACTACATGCCGATTCCGTACTCGCTCGAGAGCCTCCGCCAGGCGACGTTCGACGTGGTGAAGTCCAACGGGCTGGATTCGTGCTACATCCGGCCCATCGTGTTCCGCGGCTACGGCGAGATGGGTCTCTTCCCGCTCAACTCGAGCGTGGACGTGGCCATCGCCGCCTGGCCGTGGGGCAGCTACCTCGGCGAGGAGGGCATCCTGCACGGCGTGCGCGCCAAGACGGCGAGCATCCAGAGCCTGGACCACACGTCCCTGGCGCGCGCGGCCAAGGGCACCGGCCAGTACCTGAACAGCATCCTGGCCAAGATCGAGGTGACGAAGGCCGGCTACGACGAGGCCATCATGCTCAACGAGCATGGCCATGTGGCCGAGGGTTCGGGCGAGAACATCTTCGCCGTGCGCGACGGGCAGGTGCTCACGCCTCCTACGTCGGACGGCGTGCTCGAGGGCATCACCCGCGACACGGTCTTCCAGATGTGCCGCAGCGAGGGCATCCCGGCCACCGAGCGAACGCTCACCCGCAGCGACCTGATCATCGCCGACGAGGTGTTCTACACGGGCACGGCGGCCGAGATCGTGCCCGTGCGCGAGATAGACGACCAGCTCATCGGCGAGCCCGGCCCCGTCACGCGTCGCATGCAGGAGCGCTTCCAGGCGATCGTCGAGGGGCGCGACGAGGAGTTCGCGGACTTCGTGGAATACGTGAAGTAGCAGGCGGCGGGAGGTCTGGCCGTGGACGGCGAGGTCAAGCTCTACGACACCACCCTGCGCGACGGCATGCAGCAGGAAGGCATGAGCGTCTCGGTCGACGAGAAGGCGCGCATCGCCCTCAAGCTGGACGACCTGGGCATCCATTTCATCGAGGGCGGCTTCCCGGCCAGCAATCCCAAGGAAGTCGCGTTCTTCGCGCGCATGGAGCGCGAGACGCTGCGTCGGGGCGAGCTGGTGGCCTTCGGTATGACCCGGCGACGCGGCGTGAAGGCTGAGAACGACGCCGGCCTGCGCGTGCTGGTCGGGTGCTTCCCCGGCACGGTGACCATCGTCGGCAAGACGTGGAGCCTGCACCTGCGCGAGGTGCTGCACGTGACGCCGGACGAGAACCTGCGCATCATCGCCGACTCGGTGGGGTTCCTGGTGGCGCAGGGCAAGCGGGTCTTCTACGACGCCGAACACTTCTTCGACGCCTTCCGGGACGACCCCGAGTACGCCGTGCGCTGCGTGAGGGTGGCCGCCGAAGCCGGCGCCGCCCTCGTCTGCCTCTGCGACACGAACGGCGCCACCCTTCCGTTCGAGGTCGAGCGGGTGGTGCGCCACGTGCGCGGCGCCGTCGATGTGCCGCTGGGGATGCACGCGCACAACGACAGCGAGTGCGCCGTCGCCAACAGCCTCGTGGCGGTCGAAGCTGGCGCCGTGCAGGTCCAGGGCACCATCAACGGCTACGGCGAACGCTGCGGCAACGCCAACCTGGACAGCATCATCCCGGAGCTGGCGCTCAAGATGGGTCGGCCGGTCCTGCCGGCCGACCGCCTGGAGCGCCTCACCGAGACCGCCAACTTCATCGCCGGCGTCTGCAACATGAGCGTGAGCGCCCATCAGCCCTACGTGGGCCGCACGGCGTTCGCGCACAAGGGAGGTCTTCACGTTGCGGCCGTCGAGACGGTGCCCCAGACGTTCGAGCACGTGGACCCCGCGCTGGTCGGCAACGAGCAGCGCGTGCTCATCAGCGAGCTGGCCGGCAAGGGCGCCGTGCTGCGCAAGGCGCGTGAGCTCGGCCTGGATGTGGCCACAGACGGCGAGAACGTGGGCCGCATCCTGCGCCACCTCAAGGACCGCGAGCACAAGGGGTTCCAGTACGAGGCGGCGGACGGGTCGTTCGACCTGTTCCTGCGCAACGAGCTTGGTGAGCACACGCCGCTGTTCACCCTGGAGAGCTTCCGCGTGATCGTCGAGAAGCGCGAGGACGGCAAGGCGGTCACCGAGGCGACGATCAAGGTGCACGTGGGGGGCGAGCGCCTCATCAGCACGGCCGAAGGCAACGGCCCGGTCAACGCCCTCGACGCGGCGTTGCGCCAGGCGATCACGCAGAAGTACCCGCACCTCAAGGACATCGAGCTGGTCAACTACAAGGTCCGGATCCTGGACGAGAACAAGGGCACCGGCGCCCCCACAAGGGTGCTGCTCGACGCCAGCGACGGCGAGGGAGAGTGGGGTACCACCGGCGTCTCGCAGAACATCATCGAGGCGAGCTGGGAGGCATTGGTGGATTCGATCGAGTTCGGCATGCTGCGCAGCCGGGCCGGATCCGGGTCCGATGCCTGAAGCGGAGGGAGATCAAGTGACCACCGATGCTACGCTGCCGTTCGGTCGCGTGCTGGCCGACGGCCGGGCGTGCCACTGCCTGCGCGACGGCGACCGGATCGATCTGCTGGACCGGCCGGCCTACGAGCCGGGGGCGCAGGTGACGCGGACGGTGCCGGAGGCCGACGTCCGCGTCCTGGCGCCCGTGGTCCCCACCAAGGTCGTTGCCGTGGGCCTCAACTACCGGGCCCACGCCGAGGAAGTCAGCATGCAGGTGCCGGAAGAGCCGGTGCTGTTCATGAAGCCGGCCACGGCGGTGATAGGGCCGGGCGACGCCATACGGCTCCCGGCCCAGTCGCACCGTGTGGACTACGAGGCCGAGCTGGCGTTGATCGTCGGCCGCCGCTGCCGCGACCTCACGGTCGCCACGGCGGCCGGTGCGGTCGCCGGCTACACCTGCGCCAACGATGTCACGGCCCGCGACCTGCAGGAGAAGGACGGGCAGTGGACGCGGGCCAAGAGCTTCGACACCTTCTGCCCGCTCGGGCCCTGGGCGGTGCCGCAGGCGCCGCCGGAGACGGCATGGGTCACGGCCACCATCGACGGGCGGGTCGTGCAGCGGGGCACCGTGGGCGACATGATCTGCCCGCCGCTCGATCTCCTGGTGTTCGTGAGCGCCGTCATGACCCTGGAGCCGGGCGACGTGATCCTCACGGGCACGCCGCCCGGCGTAGGACCCATCGGCGCCGGCCAGACGGTGACCGTGACCGTCGACGGCGTCGGCGCGCTGGCCAATCCCGTCGTCTGAAGGCGTCCGCCGGCCCGCCTCTCCCGCCGTCCGCCGGCGCGAAGCGGGCCGGCATCCTCGCCCGAACGGGCAGACCCTAGCGCCTCGCTCGCCCGCGACCCCGGCGACGAAGAACGGACCGCAACGGTCTGAGTCCGCGTGATGCCGTGCCGGCGGGGTGCTAGATGATTGATTCCACGCCGACACTCTCAGGCGCAGTAGTCGACGAGAGCCC
>CAZIGT010000052.1:0-5971 GCA_964538465.1 uncultured Thermoleophilia bacterium
TCCTCGTCGTCGCGTTCCTCATCTGGTCGGTGTCCGGCGCCGTAGGCGCGGCGATCATGGGCCGGGAGGAATGGAACGCATGGCGCGAGGCCAACGTGCTGACTTTCGCGCTGATCGTGATCGGCAGCATCGTCGTGATCACGCTGCCTACCCTCTGGTTCGTGGGTCGCCGGCTGGACCAGACACTGACGCAGCAGGAGAAGGAGGTGGCGGCGGCGCGCGGCGTGGGGCGCTTCGCCGTCCAGGCCCTGAAGGGCAGTGTCCCCGCGACAGACAAGCTCTTCGATCTCGTCAACGATCCGGTGCTGCCGGTGCGCTGTCAGGCGGTCAGGGCGCTGGCGCTCCTGGACAAACGCGAGGTGGACAAGGAGCTGCTCCGCCAGGTGCGTTACTGGGAGGCGAACGACAAGGTGGCGCTCATCCGCACCTTGAGGAGCACGCAGGACGTGCGCGTGCATCGCGTCGTGGAGATGCTCTCTCGGGACAGGAACCCCATCGTCGCCAAGCGGGCGCGCGAGGCCTTGACGGTGGTCACTCCTCAGACGAGGCGCATGGACAAGGTCGCGGCCTCGGTGAAGGCCACTCGCCCGGCAGGCGAGGAGAGCGTGGGTATGAGCAAGCAGTCCGTGGGCGTGCGTCGTGTGGCGGCGGCTCGCCCGAGCGCCGACCCCAGCGACGACACGGCCCCTGGCGGCTCCTCAGTCAGGCGGCGCGAGCGCGGCGCTCTGCCGAGCATGGCGCCGGGTGACCGGGCGGCCAGGGCCGCTGCACGCGAAGGCGCGGCGCGTGGCAAGGCAGCCAGGCGCGCGGCAGAAGCGGCAGACGACCAGGTGCCGATGCGCAAGAGGTCCGCCGACATCGCGCCGAAGCCGGCGGCGGCGCGGCCACGCCCGGCAGGAACCAAGCGTCCGGCCGGCGCCCCAAAGCCTGCTGGGACGCCGCGTCCGGCCGGCGCCCCGAGGCCCGCCGACACCGCGAAGTCTGCGGCAGGTGCCAGGCCTGCCGGGAAGCCGCGTCCGGCCGGCGCCCCGAAGCCCGCCGGTACCACGAAGTCCTCCTCAGGCGCCAAGCCTGCCGGCACAGGACGCCCACCCGGGTCTCCGAGACCGGCGAAACGCCGTCCGGCAGATGCAGGGATGCGCCCAGCCGGACCGGCTCCCGGGGCCACCGCACCATCTGCGGAGGCGACGCCGGACCCCGGCGGGTCGGCCGAGGAGTCCTGAGCCGACTGCTCCGGCGTCACCGGCAGCGGCTCGCGTCAACGGCGACTACAGGAGAACGGCGTGTACGAGTGGGATCCAGACACGGTGCAGCGCTTCCAGCAGTTCCTCCTGATCGAGGAGCAGCGTCGCGCGCAAGACGCCAAGACGGCGGAGGTCGGCGACACCGTAGAGACGCCCGATGGCCGGAGCTGGCTGGTGGTCCGCTGCCGCCCGAACGACGAGGTGGATCTGCAGCACGACGACGGCAGCCACATCAGTGTGCCGCGCGAGTTCGTGCGCGTCCTGAAGAAGGCCGGAGAGTCGCAGCCTGGGTGAGGGCAAGCGCGGCCGGTGACTGTAGCGGAGGCCGGATGGCTTCGGAAGTGATCGTGGAGTGGCTCGGCGAGGGGACGCGCTTCCAGGCCGAAGCCGGCGGGGCTCGCGTGGCCTTGTCCTCCGATGCCGACGGGCCCGAGGCGGGGCCCTGTCCCATGGACCTGCTCCTGGCGGCAGCCGGGGGCTGCACGGGCATCGACCTCGTCACCATCCTGCGCAAGATGCGCCAGCCTCTGGACGGCCTGCGTGTCGAGGTGCGGGGTGTCGATCGTCAGGAGCATCCGCAGATCTGGACGGACATCGAGGTCGTGTATCACTTGAGGGGCGATCTCGACGAAGCGAAGGTACGACGTGCCATCGCGCTCTCCGAGGAGAAGTACTGCTGCGTGGAGGGCCAGCTCCGCGGCACCGCGCGGATCACGTCGCGCTACATGATCGAGCATTGACCGCGACACCCCGTTTGGCGGGTGCCGGAGAAGGACGCCTTCTTGCCAGCCGTGGCGCGTCGGCCTTCACCAGAGGCAGAGTTCCCCTGCGCGAGACAACGGCGACGTCGGCGAAGATGGTGGTAGGGTGCGCGCCATGGGCGGTGTGAGAGAGCGCATAGCACGGCCTCTGCTCGAGGTGCGCGACATCGGCAGGCGGCTCGCCGAGCTCAACATCGAGCTCATGAAGGCGGAGCTCAAGCGCGCCACTGCCCGCTACGGCGCGGCGGTGGCGCTCTTCGTGGCTGCCGCGATCATCGCCTTCTTCGCAGTCGGCTTCCTGCTGGCGACGATCGCCGTCGCTTTGGACATCGTCCTGCCGCTCTGGGCGTCCATGGCCGTCGTGACCGGGCTGCTTCTCCTCCTGGTGGCGATCATGGCACTGGCGGGCAAGCATCTGGCGACGTCGGCCAAGGCGCCGGTGTCGGGCAGCGCCATGACGGAGGCGCAGGTGACGATGCAGGCCGTCAAGGCCGGCGTGCAGTCCGTGGCGCGTCGAGGCAAGACGGGCGCCGAGGTCGCAGCAGAGGCTGCGCGGCAGGCGCCAGAGACGGCCGCGGCGGCTGCGCCGCCGACCCCGCCCGTCCCGGCGGATGAGATCGACGGGCCGTTACCGGGTGCCGCCCGGCAGTCGGCCACCCCATCGCGCGGAGGCGACGATGCCCCAGAGTGACCGGAGCACAGACGACATCCGGCGAGACATCGAAGCCGAGCGCGAGCGGCTGACGGCCGCATTCGCCGAGCTCGGCAACGCCGTCGACGACGCCGTCGCCGATCTGCAGCGCACCGTCGCCGAGGCCGGGCAGAAGGCGCTGGTCGTGGCGCCTGTCGTCGCTGCCGTGGTGGCGGGGCTCCTGCTCGTCCGCCGCGGGCGCCGCAAGCGCAAGCGCGAGCGCCGCGCGGAGTAGCGAGTCACCGCTACCGTCGCCGTGGCGCGCAGCAGCGGATGTCGCCGCCCGGCACGGCGCTCGATCGGGAGCGCACGCCGCATATGAACCTGCTATCCTCGGGCGCGTGAACAGCCAAGCGTCAACTCCACCCGAGCGCAGCGACTTCATCCGCGAGATCGTCGCCGCCGACCTGCGCGAGGGCCGCTGCAACGAGGTGGTCACGCGCTTCCCACCAGAGCCCAACGGCTATCTCCACATCGGCCACGCCCAGGCTATCTGCCTCAGCTTCGGCATCGCCAAGGAGTTCGGCGGGCGCTATCACCTGCGCTTCGACGACACGAACCCCATGAAGGAGGAGCAGCGGTATGTTGACGCCATCAAGGCTGACATCCGCTGGTTGGGCTTCGACTGGGGCGAGCACCTGTACTTCGCGTCAGACTACTTCGAGCAGCTCTACGAGTGGGCGGTCTTTCTCATCAAGGCGGGCAAGGCCTACGTCGACGACCTCTCGGCGGATGAGATCCGTGAGCACCGTGGCACGTTGACGGAGCCCGGCCGGGAGAGTCCCTGGCGGAACCGGCCGGTCGAGGAGAACCTCGACCTGTTCGAGCGCATGCGCGCCGGCGAGTTCCCGAACGGCTCACGAGTGCTGCGCGCCAAGATCGACATGGCCTCACCCAACATGAACATGCGCGACCCCGTGCTGTACCGGATCCTGCACGCCGAGCATCCGCGCACCGGCGACGCCTGGTGCATCTATCCCACCTACGACTTCACGCACGGCCAGTCAGACGCCATCGAAGGCATCACCCACTCCATCTGCACCCTCGAGTTCATGGATCACCGGCCGCTCTACGACTGGTTCATCGAGAACCTGCCGGTGCCTTCGCGACCGCATCAGTACGAGTTCGCGCGCCTGAACCTGACGCACACGGTCATGTCCAAGCGCGTGCTGCTGCGCCTGGTCGAAGAGGGCACCGTGCGCGGCTGGGACGATCCGCGCATGCCCACGATCTCCGCCCTGCGCCGGCGTGGCTTCCCTGCGGAGGGTGTCCGCGACTTCGCCGCGGTGGTGGGGGTGGCCCGGGCGGACAAGGTCGTCGAAGTCCAGATGCTCGAGCACGTGGTGCGCGATGTGCTCAACCGGAAGGCGCTGCGCCGCTTCGCCGTGCTGCGGCCGCTGAAGGTGGTCATCGACAACTACCCCGAGGCGCAGGTCGAGGAGATGGAAGTCCCCAACAATCCGGAGGATCCTTCTGCCGGGAGCCGCAGGGTGCCGTTCTCGCGTGAGCTCTGGATGGAACGCGACGACTTCATGGAGGATCCGCCGCGCAAGTTCTTCCGGCTGGCTCCCGGCCGCGAGGTGCGGCTGCGGTCCGCGTACTTCGTCACCTGCCGGGAGGTCGTCAAGGACGCGGCCGGCGAGGTGGTCGAACTGCGCTGTACGTATGACCCGGAGACGCGCGGCGGCGACGCTCCCGACGGCCGCCGCCCCAAGGCGACGCTCCACTGGGTGTCGGCGGCGCACGCCGTGCCCGCCGAGGTGCGGCTCTACGACCACCTCTTCCGCAGCCCGCACCCCGGCGCCGACGGCCGCGACATCTTCGACGACGTGAACCCGGACTCCGAGATCGTGCTTCGGGAGTGCTTCCTGGAGCCAGCGCTCGCCGATCTGCCCGTCGGCGAGACCGTGCAGTTCGAGCGGCTCGGCTACTTCTGCCCCGACCCGGACTCGGCGCCCGGCGCCCTCGTCTTCAACCGCACGCTCACGCTCAAAGACACGTGGGCGAAGCTGCAAGCCAAGGGCCGGCACGACAGAGCCTGACCGCGTCTCGGCGGCCGCCGACAGGCACGCCCGGCGGCCGTCTCACCCACGCCGGCCGACCCTCCTAACGGCCCCCGAACCTGTGCTCTCTCGCGGCGGCGAAGGTTGTCGCTGGTGCCGTTGCGAAGTACACTCTGCCTTCCCGCGGCCTTCGCTGGCGAGTGGCCTAATTGGTAAGGCACCTGACTCTGGATCAGGGGATTGGAGGTTCGAGTCCTCCCTCGCCAGCCATCCTCCGCCGCTTCCCACGTTGCGTTTGTCAGCTGCTGTTCGGCTGCCCGCCCCCGAACGTCGCAGCGCTACGGCTTCCTCCGGCTCCACGCCGAGATACGCGAGCTGGGCGCCGAGATCACCACACTTCTGGACGAAATCACCGGCTGGCCCCATCTAGTGGGCCTTGTCGCGATCGGCCACCCGCGTCACGGTGACCACGTGTTCTCCGTCGTCGACCGTGAAGAGGACTCGGTAGTCGCCGAAGCGTCGCGAAGCAGACCGGGCCTTCCTTTGACAGGCCGTACACCTTGATGCCGCGGGTTCTCGGACAGCTCCCGAAGGAGAGCATCGAGCTGGCGCCTGTTGGACGTGGACAAGCGTGCGATCTGTCGCATGACGCACGGCAGTACGTCAACCCGGTACGTCAAGCAGCGCCCTCAGAGACCGAGTTCCATCTCGGCCTCTTCGCACGGAATGCCCCCTCGCTCAGCTCGCCGGACCCCTCGAGTCCCTCCATGTACTTGGCATCGTGATGGTCCTCGACGGCTTGGCAGATCTACAGGTCGTAGGGCATGACGATCGCCACGAGCGGCTTGCCGTGCCTAGTGACCACGGAGTACTCACCGCCGAAGGCGACGCGGTCGATGATTCCTGACAGCTTGGCGCGTAAGCCCCTTGTGGTGACCAACTACGCGTCGCCGAAGTCAGCCGCCTTGGCCCGTCGCTGGTGGTCGATGCTGGGACGTTCGGGAGCCATGGCCGCGCCTCCGAGGAAGACATGTACGGAATGGACAGTCAGTACCACTGGTACTCACTCAAGGCCGGAGGCTCCATGGCGGGTCCGTGGCGCGCGCGCCCATCTGTGCGCGCCCTGCGGCACGCACCCTGGCAGGGCGGAGGCGGCGTGAACAGGCTCACAGTGGCCCGAGCGGGATGACGATGCGCCGGGTGTGGACATGGTGAGATGCGGCGCGGCGTGGGTCTGACTCGAATCCACGCGAGACAGGTCTGTACACCTGA
>CAZIGT010000052.1:5981-8660 GCA_964538465.1 uncultured Thermoleophilia bacterium
GGGGGAGAAGTGCTAGCGATTGCGGTATTTGTACCCGCGTTACCGCCGTGAGAGGGCGGCGTCCTAGGCCCCTAGACGAATGCGCCACGAGGGGTCGCTTTGGCTCTACGACGACGGCTTGGCCGGCAGAGAGCGCAGGTGGCTGCGGGACGAAGATGACAACCGATCCCGCAGCGGCGACGGCGCAATAGGATAGCACAGCACATTCCGGCACAGGAACCGCCGAACCATGACACACGAGACCGAGCACATCACGGATCCGCACGTGTTCCGCCTGCACGTGACGTCAACGGAGCGGGCGGTGGTGTTCGCGTGGGACTACCCCGGGTCGACCCTGCTGAGGGTCCGCATCCAGCGTTCGTCGGAGCGGTTCGCGGAGGGGCCGGACCAGGGGGCGGAGCTGGACAAGCGCACCGAGGGCCAGAGGATCGTGTATGAGGGTGAGACGGGGTCGTTCCGGGACACGGACGTGGTGCCCGGAACGACCTGCTTCTACACCGTCTGGGCGCGGCCCGAGGACGGCGGCGACTGGACCCTGTGGGCGCGCAAGGAAGTGCGCGCCGGCCGCGTGCCGCGCCTGCGCCTGGCGCTTGCGCGCCTGCTCGGCCGCGCCTGAACCTGCGCGGCCGGCTTTGGTAGACTCGCCGCGCCGGGGCGCGCTGCGCAGCAGCGTCCGCCGGCGCCGCCCGGACCGCAGCCCGTCACGACAGGAGCCGAGCATGCCGATCGTCACGTTCAACGGCAAGTCGCCGCAGTTCGGCGACGATGTGTTCGTGGACCCAGGCGCCACCCTCATCGGTGAGGTGGTGCTCGGGAACCGCGCCAACGTGTGGCCGGGCGCCGTGCTGCGTGGCGACGTTGAACGCATCGAGATCGGCGAAGGCACCAGCTTCCAGGACAACTCGGTGGCGCACGCCGACCCGCGCTATCCCGTGACCATAGGCCCCGACTGCATAGTGGGGCATATGGTCATGGTCCATGGGGCGGTCATCGGCGCGCGCTGCCTGATCGGCATCGGCAGCACGCTACTGAACGGCTGCGAGATCGGAGAGGAGAGCGTCGTCGGCGCCAATGCGCTCGTCACGCAGGGCATGAAGTTCCCGCCGCGCAGCCTGATACTCGGGTCCCCGGCGCGCGTTGTGCGCGAGCTGACCGATGCCGATCTCGAGCCGCAACAGGAGTTCACCGCCCGCTACACGCGGCGCGCGCTGGCATACATCGAACAGGGTCTCGGCGTGGACCTCTCCCAATACCGGAAGTAGGCGGCCGGCTGCGCTCTTCGCGCACGAACGCGCGATCGGCCTCTCGCTGTGGCCCGAGCCGGTAGTCTGTGAGCCGTGATGGTCGAGATCACCGAGACGTTCTTCGCCCGCGACCGGGCGGCGTGGCGCGCGTGGCTGCAGGAGCACCACGCCGACAAGCCGTGCATCTGGCTGATACTCCTGAAGAAGAGTGTGCCCGAGCCGCACCTGTCGCTGCAGGAGGCGATCGAGGAGGCCGTCTGCTTCGGCTGGGTCGACAGTCAGCTCAAGCGCATCGACGACCGACAGCATGCGCTGCGCTTCTCGCCCCGCCGTCCGGGCGGCGTGTGGGCGGAGTCGAACAAGGCGCGCGTCGACAAGCTCATGGCCGAGGGCCGCATGACGCCCGCCGGCCTGGCCGTGATCGAAGCCGCCAAGGCCAGCGGCGACTGGGACTCACTGCCCACCAACGCGCAGCTCGACGTGGTGCCGGACGATCTGCGGGAGGCGCTCGACGCCGACGGCGCGGCCGGCGAAGCGTTCGCCGCGCTGGCGCCTTCGATGCGCCGCCAGTACGTCCACTGGGTCACGTCGGCCAAGCGGCCGGAGACGCGGGCGCGCCGCGTTGCGGAGACGGTGCAACGCGCTCGCCACGGCCTCCGCGAGAGCGCGCCGTCCTGGCGCGGGCGCCAGCCGCGACCCCGGGGTTCCCTACTTCACGATCAGCAGCTTCCAGCTCGCCTTCACCTGCTTGTTGCCGGCGAGGTCGGTGGCGTACACGTACCACTTGTAGGTACCCTTCTTGAAGGGGCACAGGCAGTGGTAGCGCACCTGGGCGTTCGTTTTGGTGCCCGCGAGGACGGCCTTCTTCACGGTCTTACCCTTATTGTTCCTGATCACGAGTCTGGCGGTGCACGTCTCGCAGGACGCGTCGTTGACTGCGAACCGCAGCACGGCGTACTTGTTCTGCCCGGCGGAGGCCTGCTTCAGGGCGACCGGCTTGGGGCGTACCGTGTCGATCTGTACGAGGAGATCCTTGGCCGACTCGTGGTAGCCGGCAGTGTCGGCAGACCAGTACAGGACGGTGATGCCGCCCTCAGCGGTCACCGAGCAGGTGGAACCCTCCGTGTACGTGACGCCGGCGTCCGTGGAGTACTTCGTGTACGCGATGGCGCTGGCGTCGTCGGTGGCCGTGAAGGTCACGATGACAGGCTTGGTCTTGTGCCAGCCCTTTGCGTTGGGGGCAGGTGAGACGGCGGCCGTGGTGGTGGGCGGTGCCTCGTCGGCGCGCGTCCAGGGAGCTGCGAGGCCCGCAGGTCCGAGTGTCGGCACGGCGAGCAGCCGGGCGCCGACCGGGGAGGCGGCTGCAGCGCAGAGCGAAGGGCCGAACAGCAGGACTATCAGCAGAGCCGCGGGCAGGGCCACCCGCAGCATGGTC
>CAZIGT010000052.1:8670-14011 GCA_964538465.1 uncultured Thermoleophilia bacterium
CTCGGAGGATGCCTGCGGTGAAGGTCTGGATGTTCGTCGCGTGGATGGTCGTGTGCGGTGGGCTGGTCAACGCCGAAGCGGACCAGGAGCGGCCTGGGGCGGGCAGCTGGGCCGCATGGCGCGGCGGCGGGCCGGGTGATCGCCGGGCGGCCGTGGAGGCGGGCGCCCGCTCCCGGGCCGACATGATACGGACGAACCGTACGCGGTGGCAGGGGTGACTGGCAAGCGATCGGATGGGGCAGGGCCTGAGGCGCGGAACGAGGGGGCGGCACGAGCAGCGGATCACGGGCGGCGGCGAGCCGAAGCATCCGGCGGCGCAGAGTCAGATCGGCACGCCGTTCTGCGCCGCCAGCTCTTCCATGGCGGCGAGGAGGCGCGGCAGCGCCTCGCCGCCCGGCTCCTGCAGGAAAACGTCCGCCAGGCCCGCGATCTCGTCGGGTTGGGGGTTCACGTCGAGCACGAAGGCGCGCGACTGCTTGGCCAGTATCGGCAGCAGCGCGGCCGGCTGCACCACGCCGCTGGTGCCGACCACGATCATGGCATCGCAGGCTTCGGCGAGGCGGAAGGCACGGTCCAGGACCGCGCCGTCGAGCTGCTCGCCGAACCACACCACGTCTGGCCTGATCAGCTCGCCGCAGCGCGGGCAGCGGGGCGGCTTCGCCGTCTGGTCGACGAAGTCTGACCGGGAGAACCCGCTGTGCCGTCCGCGCAGGCACTTGAAGCGGCGGATGCTGCCGTGCAGCTCGAGCACGTCGGTGGAGCCGGCACGGGCGTGCAGCCCATCGATGTTCTGGGTAACGACCACAAGCTCCGGCACCAGGCGCTCCATGGCCGCTATCGCCAGATGCCCGGCGTTGGGCTGCGTCTGGTCGACCAACCCGAACCTGTACTCGTACCAGTCCCATACGTACTCGGGGTCGCGCAGGAAGCCGCGCTCCGTGGCCATCTCCATGGGGTCGTACTTGCTCCAGAGGCCGTCTTCGGCGTCGCGGAAGGTGGCTATGCCACTCTCCTTGCTGACGCCGGCGCCGGTGAAGACGACGATGCGGCGCGCCGCCGCGAGGCGGCGCGCCGCGAAGCGGATCTGCTCGCTGGTCGGGTCTTCTGCCGTCATGCGGGTTTCTGCGACGCGCGGTGGACTCCACCCTTGCGGGACCGGTCTCCGCCCCCGTCAGTCGCCCTTCTCGAGGAATGGATAGCGGTAGTCGCGCGGCGGGTTCTGAAGATCCTTGATGGCGCGCGGGGTGCACCAGCGGATGAGGTTCCAGACGGAGCCGGCCTTGTCGTTGGTGCCCGAGGCGCGCGAGCCTCCGAAGGGCTGCTGGCCCACGATGGCGCCGGTGGGCTTGTCGTTGATGTAGAAGTTGCCGGCCGTGTGGCGCAGGGCGGCCGAAGCCTCGCTGATGGCGGCCTGCTCGCGCGCGAACACGGACCCGGTGAGGCCGTAGGGGGTGGCGGTGTCCACCATCTTCAGGGTCTCCGACCACTCCGCGGCAGGGTAGACGAAGACGGTGAGCACCGGGCCGAAGAGCTCCTCGCGCAGCGTGCGGAAGCCCGGGTCGGTGGTGACGATCACGGTGGGCTCCACGAAGTAGCCGACCGAATCGTCGCAGCCGCCGCCTACCAGGATCTCGCAGGACGGGTCGGCCTGCGCGTCGGCGATGGCCTGCTTCTGGGTGGCGAAGCTCGCCGCGTCGATCACCGCGCCCATGAAGGTGGAGAAGTCCGTCACATCGCCCATGGTGATGGTGGACACCTCCGCCGCGAGGCGCTCGCGCACCTGGGGCCAGATGCTGTCGGGGACGAACATGCGCGAGGCCGCCGAGCATTTCTGGCCCTGGTACTCGAAGGCGCCGCGGATCGTGCCGGCCACGAGCACGTCGACGTCCGCCGACTCGTGCGCGACGATGAAGTCCTTGCCGCCTGTCTCGCCGACGATGCGCGGGTAGTTGGCGTACTGCTCGATGTTCGCGCCGACCTGTCGCCAGATGCCTTGGAAGACCGCGGTGGAGCCGGTGAAGTGGACGCCGGCGAGTGCGCGATCGGCGACGAAGCAGTCGCCGATCTCGCAGCCGCTTCCGTAGACGAGGTTGATGACCCCGTCCGGCAGGCCGGCTTCCTGCAGGAGGCGCATGACGTAGTAGGCGGAGACCATCGCCGTGCTCGCCGGTTTCCAGATGGCGGTGTTGCCCATAATGGCCGGCGCGGTGGGCAGGTTGCCGCCGATGGACGTGAAGTTGAACGGGGTGACCGCCAGGACGAAGCCCTCCAGAGGGCGATAGTCGAGGCGGTCCCAGTAGCCGGGGCCACTCGCCGGCTGCTCGGCGTAGATCTGCGTGGCGTAGGCGCTGTTGAAGCGCCAGAAATCGATGAGCTCGCAAGCCGAGTCGACCTCGGCTTGGTGGGCGGTCTTGGACTGGCCGAGCATGGTGGCGGCATTGAGGGTCATGCGCCAGGGGCCGGCGAGCAGCTCGGCGGCACGCAGGAAGACGGCGAGCCGGTCCTCGTAGGGCCACCGGCTCCAGTCCTGCCAGGCCTCGGCTGCAGCCTCGATGGCTGCGGCCGCCTCCGTCTCGCCGGCAAGATGCACGTCCGCCAGCACGTGGCCGTGATCGTGCGGCATGACGGCCTGGCCCAGGCGGCCGGTGCGTACGTCGCGGCCGCCGATGATGCAGGGGATCTCGAGGCGTTCGCCAGCCATCTGGGTGACGCGTGCCTTGAGGGCCGCGCGCTCGGGCGAGCCCGGGGCGTAGCCGAGTAGCGGCTCGTTGCGGGGCTCGGGCACGCGGGTGAGTGCGGTGGTCGACATTCGAGGGTCCTCCGTGTGCGAGGTGCGCTGCGATGGTGAGACCGGCAGGCGCCGCGCGGGCGCGGCAGCGGTCGAGACGTACTCTACAGCTTCCGTTGCCGCATCGGGCGCCGGTAGTCGTAGCCGGCCTGCGGAGCGCGGCGCGGCGAGAGGTATAGTCCCGTCTATGGACCTCTATGAGTGGCAGGGCAAGAAGCTCTTCGAGGCTGCGGGCATCCCGACGCCGCGCGGCATGGTGGCGAGCAGTGTCGCCCAGGCGCGCAAGGCGGCGGAGTCACTCGGGTATCCGGTGGTCGTGAAGGCCCAGGTCCTCACGGGCGGCCGTGGCAAGGCCGGCGGCGTACGGGTGGCGGGCGGCCGCGACGAAGCCGACGTCATCGCCGAGCACATCATCGGCCTCGAGATCCGTGGGCACCCGGTGAAGACGCTGCTCATCGAGCAGGTGTCCGTGGTGCGCAACGAGCTCTACCTGGCCGTCACGCTCGACCGGCGAGAGAGGCGCCCCGTACTCCTGGTCTCGGCGGAAGGAGGCATGGAGGTCGAGGAGGTGGCGCGGCGGCACCCCGACGCACTGCTGCGGGTGCCGCTCGACCCGCTGCTCGACCCGGCCGTGGCCGTCCACGACGGAGCGTGGGGGGCCATGACCCACATCGCCGACGTGCTGGAGTACGGGCCGGATCTGCGCGAGGCCCTGCTCGACATGGCCACGCTGGTCTACCGGCTCTACCGGGACCGCGACGCCACGCTCGTGGAGCTGAATCCGCTGGCCGTAGTGGACGTAGCCCAGGGGCCGGGCGGCGAGAAGGCGATGGCCGTACCCGGCACGTCGCTCGGCCTGCTGGCGCTGGATGCCAAGGTGAGCATCGACGACAACGCGCTCTTCCGTCAGGGCGACGTCGCCGGCTGGCGCGCGGACGAAGACGAGCGCGAACGTCGCGCCCGTGAGGCCGGTGTCACCTACGTATCGCTGGACGGCGATATCGGCGTCATAGGTAACGGCGCCGGTCTCGTCATGAGCACCCTCGACCTGATCGCCGCGGCGGGCGGCCGGGCGGCCAACTTCTGCGACATCGGCGGCGGCGCGCGTGCCGAGCAGATCGCCGCCGCTCTGCGGATCATCACGTCGAACGAGCGCGTGCGTGCGCTGCTGGTCAACGTGTTCGGCGGCATCACCCGGGGCGACGAGGTGGCCCGCGGTCTGATCGCCGGGCTGGAGCGCCTGGACGCCGACGCTGCGGCGGCCGCGATCGGGAACGACGCGCAGGTGGACGGCTCGGCCGCGGACTCCGTGCCCGTCTCCTGGCCGCTACCGATCGTGGTGCGGCTCGACGGCAACAACGCGGAGGACGGGCGCCGGCTGCTCGCGGAGGCGCGGCCGGATCTGCCGGCCCTCGAGACGCCGCTGGAAGCGGTCGAGCGAGTCGTCTCGCTGGCGGCCGGAAGGGCCTGACGTGGCCATCCTGATCGACGAGTCGAGCCGCGTGCTGGTCCAGGGCATCACCGGCCGAGAAGGCACCTTCCACACCCAGCGGATGCTGGCCGCCGGCACGAGAGTCGTGGCCGGCGTGCGGCCGGGAAAGGCCGGCCAGAACGTGCACCGTGTGCCCGTCTTCGACACAGTGGCCGATGCGGTCGCCAAGACGGCCGCGGACGTCTGGCTGGCCTTCGTGCCGGCGCGGTTCGCCAAGACCGCTGTGCTGGAGGCCGCGGATGCAGGAATGAAGCTGCTGGTGCTGATCACCGAGGGCATCCCGGTGCGGGACATGGTCGAGCTCGTGGCCGAGCTCGACCGCTACGGCGTGGACGACATGCGGCGTCGCGGGCTCGGCAGCAAGGGGAAGGACGAAGGGCCGGACGGGAAGACCGGTCTCGGCCTGCACAGCGCGGTCCGCAAGACACGGTCGGTCACCCTGGTCGGCCCCAACTGCCCCGGCATCGTGTCTCCCGGGCGCAGCAACGTGGGCATCATGGCGGCCGACATCTTCCGTAGCGGTCGCGTGGGCCTCGTGTCCCGCAGCGGCACGCTCACCTACGAGATCGTCGCCGGCCTCTCGCGGGCCGGCATAGGCCAATCGACCTGTGTAGGCATGGGCGGCGATCCTGTGCACGGGGTCGGCTTCCTGGAGTGCATGGAGCTCTTCGAGCAGGACCACCAGACCGACGCCGTGGTGCTCGTCGGGGAGATCGGCGGCGACGATGAGGAGCGCGCCGCCGCGTATGCCGCCGAGCACATGACGAAGCCGGTCGTGGCGTACATCGCCGGCTTCACGGCCCCGCCCGGCAAGCGGATGGGCCACGCCGGAGCCATCATCTCCGGCGGCTCCGGAACGGCCGCGGCCATGGCCGTGGCGCTCGAGGCGGGGGGCATCGCCGTCGCCCGCCGCCCCGACGAGGTCCCGGGTCTGGTGGCCGCCGCCCTCGACCGCGGCTGACTGTCCGGGTGCCGCCCACTTTCTGCCCCCGCCGCCCCTTGCAGCGGCGTTCCTTGGTCGCGCCCCGAGCCTGTGCTAGCGTTCGAGTCCTTCGGCAGGA
>CAZIGT010000053.1:0-13895 GCA_964538465.1 uncultured Thermoleophilia bacterium
CGCGTTGGGCGATGCCCTGCGCGCGGTCGCCCGGGTTCACCCAGTAGCCGATCTCGCCGGCCTGCCGGTCGTGGCGGAAGTTCATGCCCACGGCGCCGAGCACGCGGTCCGTGTGGGCGCGGACGATGGCGAGGTGCGCGTACTCGGCCGTCTGCAGCTCGCGCTCGGCGCGCGCCAGGAAGTCGGCGGCCTCGGCGGCGCCGTACGGGTGCGGCATGCCGACGATCCAGTAGGCGGCGCTGCCGTCCTCGAGGCCGGTGACGATCGCCGGCGCGTCCTCGGCGCGCCAGGTGCGCAGGCGGACCACGCCGTCGGTGAGCAGAGCCGACAGGTCTGCAGCATGCGCCGAGGGCCCGGCGCGCCGGGTTGCCCGGCCACTCTCGGCGCGGTCGTCGGAGGCAGCGGGCAGGTCCTGTCCGTGCGGATCCGCACTCCACGGGCCGGCGTCAGTGTCGCCTGCGGTCGCGCGCAAGGCGCGGATGCGCGCGGTGAGCTCGTCGTCGCTCAGCCGCTCGCCTGGCGGCCGCGAGAACCGGCCGTCGCCGGTATCCTGAGGCGCGTCGGCACCGCCGGCCGGGCGCCAGTAGGAGCCTTCGCAGCCGGCCCGGCCGCCAGGATCGTGGTGCTCGCTCACGAGGCGCGCTCGGCCATGTCCGCGGTGTTCTGTGCCCGACGCACGCGCCGTGCCGCGCTAGTGAAGGAAGTGCCGGCGGCCGGTGAGTACCATGGCGGCGTCGCGCTGCTCGCACGCCTCGACGGCCGCCTCGTCGCCCTTGGATCCGCCGGGGTGGATGAACGCGGTAGCGCCGGCGTCTATGGCCTCGTTGACCGCGTCCGGGAACGGGTAGAAGGCGTCTGAGCCCACGACCGTCCCCTCCAGCGCGGCCGCGCCCAGGTTGGCCTCGGCCTTCATGATGGCGATGCGCGTGGAGTCCACGCGGCTCATCTGTCCAGCCCCCACACCTATCGTCGCCAGGTCCTTGGCGAACACGATGGCATTGCTCTTGACGTGCTTCGCCACGCGGTAGGCGAAGAGCAGATCGCCCCATTCCTTCTCCGTGGGATGCCTGCTGGTCTTGACGGTCATGCCGTCCCGCTCTTCCACGTCGCTGTCCTTGTCTTGCACGAGGATGCCGCCGAGCACGTACTTGCCGTCGAACTCGCCGGGGTTGAGCTCGCGTCGCTCGGTGTTGAGCAGGATGCGGATGTTCTCCTTGCTCTTGAGGATCTCCAGGGCCTTGGGTTCGTAGTTCGGCGCCCAGATGAGCTCCACGAACAGCTTGTTGAGGCGTTCGGCCGTCTCCACGTCCACGGTGCGGTTGACCGCGATGATGGAGCCGAAGGCGCTGACCGGGTCGCAGGCGAGCGCCTTGTCGTAGGCGGCCGCCAGAGTGTCGCCGAGGGCGCAGCCGCAGGGGTTGTTGTGCTTGATCATGACCACGCACGGCAGCGTGAACTCCCTGCAGAGGGAGCGCGCGGCGTGCAGGTCGTAGAGGTTGTTGAAGGAGAGCTGCTTGCCGTGGAGCTGCTCGACCCGGCTGAGCAGGTGGTGGCGCATGCCGAGCTCGGTGTAGTAGGCGGCGTGCTGATGCGGGTTCTCGCCGTAGGAGAGGTCCATGGCCTTGACGTAGTGCGCCATGTAGTCGGTGGGCAGACCCTCTTCCGCCGCGGCGAACCAGTTGGCGATGGCGATGTCGTAGTGGGCCGTGGTCTTGAAGGCCGCGGCGGCGAGGTCGCGCAGTGTGTTGTCGCCCAGCTCGCCGGTGTCCTTGAGCTCCTCGAGCAGGGGCTCGTACTGTTCGCGGCTGGTGACCACGGCCACGGCGGCGTGATTCTTGGCGGCGGCCCTGATCATGGATGGGCCGCCGATGTCTATGTTCTCGATGACCTCCTGGTCTTCCACGCCGCGACGGCTGCTGACTTCCTCGAACGGGTACAGGCTCACGCATACCATGTCGACCGGCTCGATGTCGTGCTCGGCGATGGTCTTCATGTGCTCGGGCACGTCGCGCCTGGCGAGGATGCCGCCCATGAGGCGGGGGTGCATGGTCTTCACGCGCCCATCGAGCATCTCCGGGAAGCCCGTCACCTCTTCGACGAGCGTCACAGGGACGTTGTTCTCCTTGAGGAGCCGCGCCGTGCCGCCGGTAGAGATGATCTGTACGCCGAGATCCGCCAGACCGCGGGCGAAGTCGACCACGCCTTCCTTGTTGTAGACAGAGATCAGTGCTCTCCGGACCTTCACTTGGGTCCCTCCTTGTCGTCGTACGCCGGGTCACCGGGCCATGGCGCGGGGATGCTCGCGGGGCCGATTCTACCGGCCCCGGGGTGCCGGTGCGAGGGCCGGCCGTGGCGGCCGGAGGCGGCCCACGGTGGGGGTGGAGACGGCCCCGGGCCGCCGCCGACGGAGCCGGGCGCGACGGGAGTGCCAAGGGCTCGGGGCCGCCACCAGTGGGGCCGGGCGCGGCCGCGGCGGCGCACGACCCGAGCCGCTACCAGTGGGGCCGGGCGCGGCCGCTCCAGCGGCCGTCGTGGCGACGCGCCTCCACGGCCACCCCGAAGCAGTCGGAGAGCGGTCCGTCTGCGAGAACGTCGCCGGCGGGCCCTTGTGCGGTCACGCGGCCATGCCGGAGGAGCAGCGCGTGCGTGATGGAGGCCGGCAGCTCCTCGAGGTGGTGCGTCACCAGCACCAGCGCGGTGGCCGGCTCCTCGCCGGCGATGGCCGCCAGGGCCGTGAGAAGGGCCTCGCGGCCGGGCAGGTCGAGTCCGTCGGCCGGCTCGTCGAGAAGCAGCAGGGGCGGCCGGTGCATGAGGGCGCGCGCCAGGAGGATGCGCCGGCGCTCGCCCTGTGAGCAACGGCCGTACTGACGCTCGGCCAGGCGGCCGCAGCCGAACAGCTCGAGGAGACGGACGGCGCGTTCGCGGTCCGTCTCCTCGATCCTGTCCGTGAGCACGGCGATGGATCCCGTGACGCCAGACAGGGTGATGTCGAGGACGCTGCGCGCCGGGGTGAACGCCGCCTCCGTCTTGGCGTCGACGTGACCTATGCGCGTGCGCAGCTCGCGGACGTCGACGTGGCCGATATGCGCGCCGAGCACGCGCACCGCGCCGCGTGTGGGATGGCGCATGCCGGCCGCTACGTCGAGCAACGTGGTCTTGCCGGCGCCGTTGGGGCCGAGCACGGCCCAGTGCTCGCCGGCGCGGACCGTCCAGTCGACCGCGTCCAGGATGGGGAACAGCGCCGCGGGGTCGGGCGAGCGGCGGTCCCACTCCAGCACGGTGACGCCTGAAAATGCGAGCGCAGGTTCGGGCGGCTCAGGGGCGGGCTCGCGGGGACGAGATGATGCCTCGCTCGGCGGAGGCGGGGTCGAGTGCCTTTCGCGCATGGAGCGCCCGTTCATCCCAGACGGGCGACGTGCTCGCCGCGTACGCTTCTGCGGGCGGCGAGCGATGCTTCGGTGAGGGCGTCACGCTCGACACTGAGGAGGCCGGCGCGGCCGGGCGCGGAGGTGGGCCAGGCGCGGGCGAGGGAGCGGACGGCGGCGGAGCCGCCTTCCGCGAACGCCCGCGCCAGCATACGCACTGGCTCCACCGACTCGCCGGCCGCAGCGAGCTCGGCCGCGGCCAGAGCGTACCCGTTGCCGTTGAAGCTGAGCGCGACTCCGCCCCAGTCGCGCACGGCGGCGAGCGGCGGCGCGTCGGTGATCGAGTCGCCGACGTACATCACCTGAACGGGGCCGACGCCCTGCTCGGCGATGATCTCCTCGAGCGCGGCGAGCTTCATGCCGCCGCCGATAGGCCGCACGGCGTCGAGCAGCTCGCCGGCCACAGGCAGACGGCGCTCGGTCGCTGTGGTGCCGGCACACGTGTCCGCCGCCGCGCCGGACATCTCCTCCCAGAAGAGCTCGTCCAGCTCGGCGACCGTGCGGCGGTCCTCCGCGCTGAGGTCGTCGATCGACGTAGCCCCGCCGGGGATCTCGATGACCGGCCGCTCGACGATGCGGCCCGCCCACTCCTTGAGGCGGGCCGCCTCCACGTCCGGCAGCCGCCAGGCATCTAGGCTCAGCGTGGTGCAGCGGCAGTCGGCGAAGGGGAAGCCCACGACCTCGCAGAGTGCCCGGATGTAGGGCGTGTACGAGGTCGAGATGATGAAGCACGGCAGCAGGGCCTGCAGCTCGTCCAGAAGCGCGGGCGCACCCGGCACCACCAGCACGTTCTGGGCGCTGAACTCCACCACCTCTTGGTCTCTGACCCCGAACGCCACCAGGAACGGCGGCAGGAGGCGCAGCGTGTCGCCGGCGTTGTAGCCCGGCCTGTGGACCACGTCGGCCAGGAAGTCGTCGTAGCGCGAGAGGCGGGCGAAGAGCTCGGCGCCCCTGGGGATGAACTCGGCGGCCAGCTCCTGAGCGTTGTCGTTGCGAGTGAGCGGGCCCTCGCAGTCGGTGACGTAGATACGTTTTGGGGAGGCCGGGCCAGTCATGCGTCTTCGACGTCGGTCATGCCCGGCGACATGGGCGGCTGTCTTGATGGCGCGCCCTGTGCCTCACCGGCCCGCCATCTGGGAGCCTGTGGTGACCCGGCAGGTGGCGCGCTGCCGGGCCTGCGTGCGCGGCGCGTCATGCTTCGGCCACCTGAGCGTCCACTTCGGCCGTGAGGTCGAGCGGGAGCTCGAGCGATCCGGCCGGCTCGGTCTCCGCCGCGGCGCTCTGTGCTCCCGGCTCCGCCGCGGCGTCCGTTGCGGCCGGCTCCGCACCTGTCGCGGCCGGCTCTTTCTCGGCGACCGTCACGCAGCCCTCGCCGGCGTGCAGCCGGCCGAGCACGAACTGCGCCACGGCGCGGTAGAGCAGGGGGATCTCGCGCGCCTCTCCGGTACGGCGGATGAGGGCGAACAACGGCTCCGCTTCGCCTTCCTCCTCGATGACCGCCGGCAGCCCGCGCGCGGCCACCTTGGCGCGGAACTGCTCCCAGAGCGGGTCGAAGGCGCCGCCGACGATGGGGAAGCGGTCGAAGGCCACCACCGGCCCGCGGTCGAGCTCCGGTGTGACCACGTTGATGAGGGCGCCGGTCTCGGTGGCCCCGGCGCCCAGCAGCTCCCAGATCACCTGCTGCCAGGTGCCAGTTGGCCCGCCCGGCAGCGCCGGGTGCAGGTTGAGCATGGCGTAGCGGGCGCACATGGCCGGGCTGACGATGAGCATGTAGCCGGCCAGGACGAGCAGGTCGAGGCGATGAGGTGCCAGCAGGCGCATCGCCTCGTCGTGGAACGAGTCCCTCCACGTCTCGCGGGGAACACCGGTCGCCTGTGCCGCCCGCCAACTCGCGGCCGAGGACAGCGTGACGGCGGGGATGCCCAGCCGCTCGACCAGGCCGAGGAAGGCATCGCTCTCGGCGGCCTCGCCGCGCTCGCGGTCACAGAAGACGAGGGCCAGGTCGAGCGGCAGGCCGTCTGCCGCGGCGCGCGCGACGACCTCGCTGAGCAGGTTACGCGCCGCCGGGTCGCGACCGGTGCTGAGCCAGCCGATGCGCGGCGATGGTGACGTACCCATGGGCTCTAGACCACCCGAGGCCGCCGGGCGGCGCGGCGCTCCCCGGTCGTGACAGGGCGTCGCGCCTTCGCGCCGGAACGCTTCGCCGCGCTCACAGCGAGCGCTCCAGCTCGATCTGCTCGCGCCAGGCGGCGGCGTCCGGGTAGGAGCTGCGGCCGAGGCCGCCGATGCCGCGCGCCGCCGTCCAGGCGGCGAGCCGTCCGCCGGCCTCCAGCGGCAGGGTCTCCAGGAGGCCGCCCAGGAACCCGGCCGCGAACAGATCGCCGGCCCCGGTCACGTCGACGACCGAGGCCGGCGACGGCGGGACATAGATCTCCTCGCGCCTGGTGATGAGCCGCGCCCCGCGCTCGCCCATCTTGCACACGATGGTGTCTGCACCCACGTTCAGCAGGAACTCGATGGCCCCGCTCAGCTCGACGCCGCAGAGCAGCTCGAGCTCGTGCTCGGTGGCGAAGAGGTAGGTGGTCTGCTGTAGCAGGGGCATGAAGCGCTTGACGCCCTTGGCTGCGTAGAGCTCGCCGGGGTCGAAGGCGATATCGGTGTCTCGAGGCAGGCGCTCGAGCAGCGCCAGCTGGCCGGCCAGCGGCGCGTCGCCGACGAAGCTGGAGAAGTAGGCGAAGCGGGCGTGGGGCAGGCGCCTGGGCAGGTCGGCTACGCCGAACTGGTCGTTGGTGCCGGGCATGACCAGGTTGCGCCGTTCGCCGCCCTCGTCCAGGAGCACGTAGACGCGGCCGGTGCTGCCGGAGCGGGCGAGGAACTGGCTGGCCTCCGGCCCCAGTTCCTCGACCAGCCGTTCGCCGTCCGCGTCGTCTCCCACGCGGCCGAGCATGACGGCCTGGTGGCCGAAGCGGCGAAGCGCGTACACCACGTTCGCCGCCTGGCCCCCGCCCGAGCGGAACGGCTCGTGCTCGGCGAGTGCCTCGTCCAGCGCGGCACGGGTCTCTTCGTCGAGGCCCTCCTCAGCGCCGCGCGCCGGCAGCTGGTCGGAGAGCTCGAAGGACGCCGGCAGCCGATACAGGAGGTCGAGGTTGAGGGCCCCGCAGCCGATGAGGTCGACGTTCTTCACCGCAGCACCTCGCGTGTGCGGCGCGCGGCAGAGAGCCTCGCCGTCCCGTTCTCCGCCGCGCTCACCAGAGTCTCCCCCGGAAGCGCACGGCCTCGCCGTCTCCGCGCGCCACGACCTCTCCGGCGACCCATGCCTTGTGGCCGCCGCGTTCTATGGTGTCCAGCGCTTTGGGCAGTTCATCCTGCCCGAGGATCACCGCCATGCCCATGCCGCAGTTGAACGTGGTGAGCATGTCTTGGTCGGCCACGCCGGCCTCGCGCAGCCAGGCGAACACGTCCGGCATCTGCCACGTCTCGAGGTCGAGCACGGCGGCCAGGCCGTCCGGCAGTGCGCGCGAGATGTTGTCCGGGAAGCCGCCGCCGGTGATGTGGGCGGCCGCGTGCACGTTGCAGGCGTGGCCCAGGTCGTGGAGGGCCGGGCTGTAGATGGTCGTGGGCGTCAGCAGCACCTCGCCGATGGTGCGCGCGCTCGCGCCGGCCGCCTTCGCGGAGCCCGGGAAGCGGTCGTCGAGCGCTATCTGGCGCGCGGCCAGCACACGCCTTACGAGGCTGAAACCGTTGGAATGGACACCGCTGGACGCCAGGCCGATGACGGCGTCTCCCTCGCGGACCTTGGCCGGCCCCCAGAGCTCGCTACGGGCGGCGATGCCGACGGCGAAGCCGGCCACGTCGAAGTCGTCTGGGTGGGCGAAGTGCCCGGGATGCTCGCCGGTCTCGCCGCCCAGCAGCACGCATTCGGCGCGCAAGCAGCCCTCGTCGACGCCGGCGACGATGTCTGCCACGCGCTCGGGGATGAGCTTGCCCATGACCAGGTAGTCCAGGAAGAACAGCGGCACGGCGCCGCAAGCCGACACGTCGTTGACGTTCATGGCCACTGCGTCTATGCCCACGGTGTCGAAGACACCCATCTCGCGGGCCAGCATGGTCTTGGTGCCGGCGCCGTCTGCCCCGGCCACGAGCACGGCGTCTTTGACGGGCGGCATGCGCATGATGCCGCCGAACCCACCGATCCCTTCCAGCACCAGCGGGTTCGCGGCGGACTTCAGGCGCCGGCGCAGCAGCCGCACGGCCTCGTTGCCGGCCTGCACGTCCACTCCGGAGTCCTTGTACGTGAGGCCCTGGGCGCCGCTCGGCGCGCCACCCCCGGCGCTCGCACCCGGGCCGCGCGCGTCGGCGTGCCCGTCCCCGTGGCTGTGGTTGTGATCGTGCGGCCGGCCGTCGTGCATGTGCGGCTCCCTCTACGCTCGCTCGACGGGGAGCGAGGACGCGCTCTGCTCGTGCCCCTGAGCCTATCAGACCGCGCGGCCGTCCCGACCTGCCGGAGTCTCTTGGCGTCCGGCAGTGAGCGACTCACCGATGGCGCCTACGAGACCTCCTGCTCGACGGGAAGGCCCGACTCCGTCTGTTGAGCCTCGGCGAACGGGTCGATGCCGGTGAGGCCGCACGGGTATTCGTCGATCGCCCGGAGGACGCGCTTGTCCTCAGTGAAGAGGATGGCTGCCTTGGCCTCACGAGCTGCCTCGATGATGAGGGAATCCCAGATGGAGACGCCGCCGGTGGATGCCCGGCCCACCGCCGCCTTCAGAGTCTCGCGGCTCGGGGCGACGACCGCATCGCCGGGCAGATGCTCGATGAGCCATGCCGCCGCCGGCGGCAGGAGCGTCACCTCTCCACGAGTGGTGACCACACTGAAGAACTCGGCCAGAGCCTGTGTGCTGGTCCGCGCGTCGCCAGAGCTCAGGTAGTCGAAGAGAAGCCGCCGAGCGGCATCCCGCTTGCGCGTGTCGCTGGAGTCGAACGCGTACACGAGCACGCTCGTGTCGAAGAAGGCCGTTCCCGCAGTCATCGTTCGTGCAGCTCGTCGCGGGTCCACGACACGGCGCCTGAGCGATAGTCAGACTCTTCAAGGACCGAACGAAGGGCTCCCACGATCGCCACTCGCTGGACCTCCTCGTCGACCCATCTGGCAAGGAACTCGCGGATCACTGCATTGACGCTGGTGTTCTCGTGCACCGCCTTGATGCGCGCCCTCCTGAGAAGGCCGTCATCGAGGGCGAGTGTGACGTTGGCCATGTGCCCACCTCCCGGCCCGCGACGTGGATGGCTCCTCTGCGAGTCGCCACACAGGACCAGTGTAGCACGTATCCTGTGTCTGGCCTGAAGCCGTCCGTCCGGGAAGGAGAGGTGCGGCAGAATGTGTCCCCGCCGGAAGGACAGATGTCGCGGAATCCGCCCTTGCCCGAAGGACAGATCCGTTCACGGGGGGTCGGTCAAGAGGGTCGCAGTCGGGCGGGCGGCCGGTCTCAGGGTGTGCAGTCGGCGGCTGTGCCCTCGAAGCGCATCTTGCACATGGCCAGCTCTTCCGGCACCTCGATGGGGTAGTCGCCGGTGAAGCAGGCGCGGCAGAAGACGTTGGCCGGCAGGCCGGTGCTCTCCTGAAGGCCCTCCAGCGTGAGGTAGTGGAGCGTGGTGGCGCCCACGTGCTCGCGGATCTCCTCGACCGACTTGTTGGCGGCCACAAGCTCGGCTCGCGTGGCCATGTCGATGCCGTAGTAGCACGGATAGCAGATGGGCGGGGCGCTTATGCGCAGGTGCACTTCCTTGGCCCCGGCGCTGTAGAGCATGTCCACGATCTTGCCCGTGGTGGTGGCGCGCACGATGCTGTCGTCGACCACCACCAGCCGCTTGCCCTTGATCACGGAGGCCAGCGGGTTGAGCTTCATGCGGATGCCCACCTCACGAAGCTGCTGGTCTGGCTGGATGAACGTGCGGTAGCGGTTCTTGATGAGTCCCTCGGCGTAGGGGATGCCGGACTCCAGTGAGTAGCCGATGGCGGCGGGTATGCCGGTGTCTGGTACGGGGATGACGAGGTCCGCCTCCACGGGCGCTTCGCGGTGCAGGTGGCGGCCCATATCCTGGCGGCAGCCGTGCAGGCTGCGCCCGAGCAGCGTGCTGTCCGGGCGCGCGAAGTAGATGAACTCGAAGATGCACATCGCCGGCCGCGCCCCTTCCAGCTCCACCTGGTCGCTGCGCATGCCGTTCTCGTCGACGAGCACGATCTCGCCCGGCTCGATCTCGCGCACGAAGGCGGCCCCGAGGATGTCGAAGGCGGCCGTCTCGCTGGCGATGACCGGCGCGCCGTCGAGATCGCCCAGGCAGAGCGGCCGTACGCCGTAGGGGTCGCGGAAACCGGCCACGGCGCCGGCCGTGAGCAGCGTGGCCGAGAAGGCGCCGCGGATGCGGGTCACGGCGTTGCGCATGGCGTCCATGAGGTCGCCGTCGCGGTTCTGCGCTATGAGCGCCGTGATGACTTCAGTGTCTGTGGCCGAGCTGAAGCGTACGCCCTGCGCCAGCAGCTCCTCGCGCAGCTCGGTGGTGTTGACCAGGTTACCGTTGTGGCCCAGTGCGACGACCGAGCCGTTGCGCGGTCGCACCAGCGGCTGGCTGTTCTGCCACTGCGTGGAGCCGGTGGTGGAGTAGCGCACGTGGCCTATGGCGTGCTGCCCGGTGAGCGAGGCGAGCGTGCGCTCGTTGAATACCTGGGAGACGAGGCCCAGCTCCTTGACCACGGTGACCTGGCCCTCTTCGTCGGCCACGGCTATGCCGGCCGACTCCTGTCCACGGTGCTGGAGCGCGTAGAGGCCGAAGTACGTGAGGCGTGCCACGTCCAGCCCCGGCCCGTAGATGCCGAAGACGCCGCACTCGTCGTGCAGGCGGTCGTGGATCACGTGCGCGAGTCCCTGATCACGACGACTCGATGCGGGCTGGGGGAGTCACGGCGGTTCAGTCCAGCCGGCCGGGCAACGATTCGTAGGCGTCGTACAGCTGCTGCACCGGCAGGCACAGCGCCTCCGCGCGGCCCACGGTGATCGCCAGGTCGGTGCCGGTGACGTGGCCGATCTCGAGGCACGGCACATCGGCCGCGAGGGACTTGAACGCGTCGACGTCGGCAGCGGCCAGCGTGACGACGACGCGGGACGGGCCCTCGCCGAACAGCGCGACATCCGCGCGGCCGCTGGGCGGCAGCGCGATCTGCGCGCCCAGGAAGCGCGGGCTGACGGCCTCCGGGTCGTCGTAGCGCAGGCCGCCGGTGGAACCGCTGCCGAGCGCGCACTCGGCCAGGGCGACGGCGAGGCCGCCCTCGGCGCAGTCGTGGGCGCTCTTGAGCAGGCCGCCGCGCACGCCTTCGCGGACGGCGGCCTGCAGCCGCTTCTCGAGGTCGAGGTCGACGTCTGGGATGCGGCCCTCGACGCGGCCGAAGTGGACCTTCTGATACTCGGAGCCGTCCAGCCAGGCCGCGTTCGGCCCAAGCAGAAGTACCACGTCGCCCTCGTCCTTGAAGCGGTGGTCGGTCGTCTTGGTGACGTCGTCCATGACGCCCAGCATGCCGACCACCGGCGTGGGATAGATGGCGTTGCCGAAGCTCTCGTTGTAGAAGCTCACGTTGCCGGACACGACCGGCGTGTCCAGCGCCTCGCAGGCCTGGGCCATGCCCTCGACGGCCTGCTCGAAGGTCCAGTACATCTCGCCCTTCTCGGGGTTGCCGAAGTTGAGGCAGTCGGTGACGGCTACCGGCAGGGCGCCCACGCAGCTGAGGTTGCGCGCGGCTTCGGCGACCGACGCCTTGGCCCCGCGCAGCGGGTCGAGATAGCAGTGGCGGCCGTTGCAGTCGGTGACGAAAGCGATGCCGCGCGGCGTGTCCTTGATACGCAGTACCGCGGCATCGCTGCCCGGGATCTGCACCGTGTTGGCCTGCACGATGTAGTCGTACTGCTCGTAGGCCCAGCGCTTGCTGGCAATGTTGGGGGCGGCGAGCAGCTCGAGCAGCGCCGCTCCAAGGCCGTCGTTGCCGGCCGGCGGCCCCGTGTACAGAAGAGCGCCGTTCGCGTCGCGCGCGGAGGGGTCGAGCGGCTCTTCGGCCAGGTAGTCCGGCCGGGATGACGGCGTGCGGATGACCGGCGACTCGTCGGCGAGCCGCCGCGCCGGGATGGCGCCTACCTGCTCGCCGTGCCAGAGGATGCGTAGCAGCTTCGTGTCTGTGACCTCGCCGATGACCGTGGCGTCGAGGTCCCAGCGCGTGCAGACCTCGATCACGTCGTCGAGCCGTGCCGGCTCGACGATGCTCAGCATGCGCTCCTGGCTCTCGCTGATCATGATCTCCCAGGGCTCCATGTCCGCCTCGCGCAGCGGCACGCGGTCGGCGTGGATGTCCAGGCCTACGAAGCCCTTGCTGGCCATCTCGCTGGAGGAACTGGTGAGCCCGGCGGCGCCCAGGTCCTGCATGCTGACCACCAGCTTGCCGTGCAGCAGTTCCAGGCAGGCCTCGACCAACTTCTTCTCGGTGAACGGGTCGCCGACCTGGACGCTGGGGCGCTTCTCCTCCAGCGTCTCGTCGAACTCCTGGCTGGCGAGCACGCTGGCGCCGCCGATGCCGTCGCGGCCGGTCTTGGCGCCTATGAGCACGACTTTGTTGCCGATGCCGGCCGCCTTGGCGCGCACGATCTCGTCGGTGCGCAGGATACCGGCGCACATGGCGTTGACCAGGCAGTTGCCGGCGTACGTGTCTTCGAAGTAGACCTCGCCGGCGATGGTGGGGATGCCTATGCAGTTGCCGTAGAAGCCGATGCCGCCCACCACGTGCTCGAAGAGGTAACGCTGGCGCGCGTTCTGCTCGCCGTCTATCTCGCCGAAGCGCAGGCTGTCCAGACTGGCGACCGGCCGCGCGCCCATGGTGAAGATGTCTCTGATGATGCCGCCCACGCCGGTTGCCGCGCCCTGGAACGGTTCCACGGCGCTGGGATGGTTGTGGCTCTCGACCTTCATGGCGACGGCCCAGCCGTCTCCCACGTCTATGATGCCGGCGTTCTCGCCGGGGCCCTGCAGGATGCGCGGCCCACTGGTGGGGAACCGCCCCAGGATGGGCCGGGAGTGCTTGTAGCTGCAGTGCTCGCTCCACATGAGCGAGTAGATGGCGAGCTCGGGGTACGTGGGCTCGCCCTCCTGGATCTGGCAGATCTTGTGCCACTCGTCTTCGGTGAGACCGAGCTTGAGGGCATCGGCGAGCGTGGCGTGCAGGCGTACTGAGGCGCGGTCCGGGCTCATGCCGCGCCTCCCTTCGCCGGACCGGCTCCGACGCCGGCGGCGCCACCGATCCCGGCAGCCGCGCCGCCGCCGTGCCCGCCGCTGCCCGTGCTCCCGCCGGCCGAGTCGCCACCGGCCCGTGCCGTCAGCACGTGCTCGATCATCGACTGGAAAATGACGCGGCCGTCTGTGCCGCCGGCCAGATGCGCCTCCACCTCGTTCTCCGGGTGCGGCATCATGCCGAACACGTTGCGCGTCTCGTTGCACACGCCGGCGATGGTCTCGACGGCGCCGTGGGGGTTGGCCGCCTGGCTGATCTGGCCCTGAGCGTCCGCGTAGCGGAACACGATCTGGTCGTTCTCCCTCATCTTGTCCAGGGTCCGCGGGTCTACCGTGTAGTTGCCCTCGTTGTGCTTGACCACGATGCGCAGCAGATCGCCCTTGCGACAGCCGCTCGTGAACGGCGTGGCCGTGCTCTCCACCCGCAGGTTGACGTAGCGGCAGACGAAGGTGAGGCACGTGTTGCGGATGAGCGCTCCGGGCAGCAGGCCCGCCTCCGTGAGGATCTGGAAGCCGTTGCAGATGCCCAGCACCAGACCTCCCTGGGCGGCGAAGTCTTTGACCGCGTCCATGCTGGGGCTGAAGCGGGCGATGGCGCCGGTGCGCAGGTAGTCGCCGTAGCTGAAGCCGCCGGGCAGGATGATCGCGTCCACGTCGTCGAAACGCGTGTCCTTGTGCCAGAGGTAGCGGGCGCTGGCGTTCGGGAAGGTGGACACAGCCTGGAAGCTGTCTGCGTCGCAGTTGGAACCGGGGAAGACGACGACGCCGAACCGGACCGGCGCGGCGTCGGGCTGGGCGGCGGTCACGCCCTCACTCCCCCTCGTCCAGCGTGAACGTGAAGTCCTCGATGATGGGGTTCGCCAGCAGCTTGCGGCACATGTCGTCTACCACGGCCTCGATCTGGTCGCGCGAGGCGCCGGCCGGCGGGTCCAGCGTGAAGGCGATGGTCTTGCCTATGCGCACGCCGCTCACGCCCTGGAACCCGAGCGCCGGGAGGGCCCGCTCCACGGTGGCGCCCTGCGGGTCGAGGATGCCCTGCGGCGGAGGGACGGAGACGTGCACGTGCATGGCGCGCCCGCTGCCGCTGGCCGGCGTACCGGCGGGACCGGAGCGGCTGCGTCGCACGGTCCCGCTGCGTCCCAATGC
>CAZIGT010000054.1:0-13756 GCA_964538465.1 uncultured Thermoleophilia bacterium
CTCCCAGCGAGCGAACCCAGCGCCCTGCTCTTGAATCTCTTCGTACACCACGTGGCGGGACGCTACTCGCGTGCCGTCGCGCTGACGAGATCAAGGAGGCGACTCGTGAGGTTTCGTCCGGTCGTCAACGGGGCGCTCGCCCTGTCTGTCCTTCTGCTGCGCCTCGTCATGGGCGTCGCGGCGGTTTGGGCCATACCCTTCAGCGCTCCGACCTCCTATGCCACGGACGGGGAGTGCGAGTACGTTGCTGCCGGCGATCTCAACGGCGACGGCTACGCCGACCTTGTCTCCAGCAACGACGCGTCGCTGAGCGTGTTCCTCAACGACGGAGACGGTATGTTCGTGCCCAAGGTGGACACCGTTTGGGAGGCAAGCCTCGCCGGCCTCGACACCGGGGATCTCGATGGCGACGGCAAGGTCGACGTCGCGGTGGCCAACACTACGACGAACACGCTGCGCGTCTACTGGGGCAGCGGAGACGGCACCTTCGCGGCCATGCTGAGCGACAGCATCATGATCGATCTCATCAACGACCGGGTCACGCCGCTGGAGGGTGCCATCGCCGACGTCGACGCCGACGGCAGGCCGGACTACGTGGTGATCCCGGCCGGTGACGACACGGTGGCCGCAGGATCTGGTACACCAAGGGCAAGCTCATGGGAGCGTTGCCCGCCTACACCGACGTGCAGACCAACGCGGTGGTCTCGCCGCCCTGGGCCCGGTGCAGGCTGGCCAAGGGGCGCTACGTCTACAACGTGAGTGCCACGGATGCGGCCGGCAATGTGCAGAGCTCTGCCGGCCGCGCACCGCGGCTCGTGAAGGAGACGGCTGCGCGGCGATTCCCCGTCCACGCCTCCCGCTGCGCTACGCGGGCAGGTGCGGCTCGGCCCCCCGGATGCCGCGCCACACGGTGCGGCGCGGCCAGGGCCGGGCCGCACCGTCACGGGGTGAACTGGAAGCCCTGCACCTCGACGAGGCGTACGCAGACCTCGACCACCCGGGCGTCGTACTTGACCCCGGCGTGGTCGCGGATCTCCGCCAGGGCCGCATCCATTCCGAGTGCCGCACGATAGGGTCGGTGTGACGACATGGCCTCGACGACGTCGGCCACGGCGAGTATGCGGGCCTCCAGCAGGATGTCCTCCCCGGAGAGTCCGCGCGGGTAGCCGGAGCCGTCCAGGCGCTCGTGGTGCTGGAGTACCATCTCGGCCACCGGAAGCCCGAAGTCGATGGTGCCGAGGATGTCGAACCCCGTCGCTGGGTGCTGTTCGATGAGGGAGAACTCGGTTTCGTTGAGGGCTCCCGGCTTGGAGAGGATCTCGGCCGGTACGCCGACCTTGCCTATGTCGTGGATGAGGGCGCCGAGCCGCAGGGCGTTGAGCTGCTCGCCCCCGATGTCCATGCTCCGGGCGATGGCCGTGGCGAGTTCGGAGACGCGTCGTTCGTGCCCTGCCGTATACGGGTCGCGCGTCTCGACCACCTGGCTGATGGCCAGCACGGCGCCCTCGACGGTGCGCTGGAGCTGCTCCGTATGGCGGCGGATCTCCCTCTCGGCCTGCTGGCGCTCGCTGATGTCCACATCCGCGACGTAGACCCTGTCGAACGTTGCCTCGTGAGCGGGAACCACAGTGCAGGTCTCCAGGACCTGGAGTGTCTTGCCCTTGAGAGACCGGTTGGCCTCCTCGAAGGTCGCCGAGCGCTCGCCGGCGAGCATCGCCGCCCAGAAGAGGTGCGTGCCCCTGTCGCTCGCTGACGGGTACACATCGCTGCTCCGCGCGATCAGCTCCTCCCGGCTCTCCGCCTCGAAAAGGCTCACCGCCGCTTTGTTAGCGTCGAGCGTGCGGCTCAGGGCGGTGCAGCGCGCGTACTCCTCGGGGTGGGCGAGGAGGTACTCGATCACGTCGTCGATCCCTTCGGCCGCAAGTGTCTCGAGACGTGCCTTGACCGCAGAGGCGTCCACCTCCCACATAGCCACCGGGGAGTACTCGAACAGGGAGCGGTAGCGCTCCTCGCTCTCACGCAACGCGACCACCGCACGTCGGCGCCGGCGCTGGTCGATCATGAGAAGGCCGAGAAGCACGCTGGCCAGCGGGTAGATGACGATCACGGGGACGGCGATGCTGCGCAGTGTCTCCAGCGGGCTCGGCAGAGTGATCGTGAGGAAGAGCATGAGCGCGTGCACCGTGAGCCCGAAGAGGTAGAGCTCTATCACGCCGGGGTCTCGCTTCGCGATGGCGCGCCAGTGGCGCCACGCCGCGCCTACGATCACGGACATGGCGATCACGGAGACGCCCATGATGGCCCCAGGTCCGCCCTGGACGGCTCGGTAGACGGCTGCAATAGCGCCGGCGACGATCCCCGGGATCGTGCCGTAGAAGAGCGTGCCCATGCTGAGCGCCACGGAACGGGTGTCGAAGATCACGCCGCTGGGCATCCGCCACGCCGCGAGCATGAGGGCGATGGAGATCAGCCCGAGCACGAAGCCGGTGAGCAGCTTGAACGCGAGTGAGTGGTCCCTGAGGAACCGCGCGATCAGGTCGTAGAGGAAGGCGAGGACGAGGAGGAGCGCCGCGTTGTAGATGAGGCTTACGAAGGCCGAGCGGCTCAGAGTCCCTCCATCGTGGGTGAGGCCTCCAATGATACTTGTGGAGTTCCCGCTCGAGCCGTTGACCCCTTCGGCATCCGTGGACTTGGCGTGGGCGGTGGCGGCCTGGCGCGGCCAAGGGGAGTCTCAGCGGGTTGCGTCCGCTCCAGGTGGTCCCGTGAGCTCGCGCTCGATCATGTCCGCCAAGGCGGAGAACGTCGCCTCGGCATCGACCCGCTCGCTGTCGAGGGCGAGCTGCAGGGACAGACCGTCGAGCACTGCAAGGATCAGTGTACTCAGGGTCTCGAGGCGCTTGCGCTCCTTTTGGTCACCTGTGGGATCGCTCCAGAGGTCGACGCCGAGAAGCTCCGCAGTGGTGCGGCGGTAGTATTGGTAGCGGTCGGCGAGCATCTGCCGGAGCATGGGGTCGGCGAGGCCGGGGGCGGCCAACTCGAAGAGTCCGCGAGCCGAGTCGGGATAGGCGATCAGGTTCCCCAGGCCGCGCACGTAGGCGACCAGCCGCTGCGGCCCTGCCGGTATCTCGCGGACCTGTGCCACGAGTTGCTCCCAGGCCGGCACCTGCAGGTTGTCGAACACCGCCAGCAGCAGAGCCGACTTGCTGGCGAAGTGATGACGCAGGGTGCTGCGGTCCACGCATGCCTGGGCGGCCACCGCTTCCATGGTGAAGGCCCGGTAGCCCTCGCCGGCCAGGAGCTCTGTGGCCGAATGCACGATGTGGAGCGCGGTCGGCGAGAGGCCCTCTAGCCACTCGTCGAGTGGGCCGCGAAGGTCTGCGCCGGCCCGGGGCCGCCCGCGCCGGGTGGCGGGAGCCCGGGTATCGTGGTGCTCAGGCGCCGTCGATTTCTTCACCTTGACAGATCCCCTCCCCGTTCTACGGTCGGATTGCCGCGCCGTGGAGCGGGGCCCGCTGGGCACCGTCCAATCCTCGGGGGAGGGGGGGTTCGCACGTATCGCATCAGGAGGATCCACTGGCCGGGCGGCGGTGGGCGCGCGGGCGCGCCGGGTGGGCGTCGCGCGGGTGCGCGGCCGCCGCTGGCCATCGTCGTCTGCATCGTGATCGTCGTTGCCGCCTGCCTGGGCGTCCTGGTCGCCGCGCCAGCCGCGGCCGACTCGACGACCACGGCCAAGAAGCCCATCCTGCAGCTCGGCTGGACGGCCGAGCCCGATAGCCTCAACCCGCTCATCGGGTGGGAGAGCTCCACGCTCGAGCTGATGCACCTCAACTACGACTATCTGGTCGGCTTCTCCGCCGCCGACCTCATGCCACGACCTGAGCTGGCGACCTCGTGGGAGCACTCGGCCGACGGCAAGACCTGGACATTCCACCTGCGCAAGGGCGTCAAGTGGCAGGACGGGGAACCGTTCTCGGCACGCGACGTGGCCTTCACCTTCAACTTCATCATCGAGAACCAGGTCTCCAACTTCATGAATTACGTGCAGTTCGTCGACCGGGTCGAGGCCGTCGACGAGCACACGGTGCGCTTCGCCTGTACCCAGCCCAAGAGCAACATGCTGGGCATGGCCGTACCGATCCTGCCCGAGCACATCTGGGCACAGGTGGATCCCAAGAAGGCGGTCACCTCCTTCGAGAACGACCCGCCGCTCATCGGCACGGGGCCGTTCCAGGTCGTCGAGTGGAAGCGGGGCGCGTACGTGCGGGTGGAGGCCAACCCCGACTACTGGGGTGGCGCGCCGAAGATCGCCGGCGCCACCTTCCGCCTGTACACGAATCCCGACAGCATGGCGAGCGACGTCAAGGCGGGCCGCATACAGGCCGCGTGGGACGTGCCGCCGGCGCAGTTCCCCGGCCTTTCCAAGCAAGAGGGCCTGACGGCCATCGCCGGGGTGGTCAACGGCTTCACGCACATGGGGTTCAACTGCTCGACGAGCAAGGCGTCGCTGGGAGCCCCGGCCCTGCGTGACGCCGAGTTCCGCCGCGCCCTGAACTGGGCGATCGACAAGGAACGTATCGTGGAGTTGGGCTACTACGGCCACGCCACGCCGGCCACGTCCATCCTGCGGGCCGGCTACTTCTCCGCGGAGCGCGACTATCACTGGCAGCCGTCGCAGGACGAGGCGTACACCTTCGACCTCGAGAAGGCCGGCGAGATGCTGACCGCGGCCGGCTATCCGCTGAAGGACGGCGTGCGTGTCGACGGGAACGGCGAGCCGGTCGAACTGCGGCTCTATGCCCGATCGCAGTCCACCGCCGAGCAGCGGGTCGGCAAGCTGATCACCGGTTGGCTCCGGCAGCTTGGTCTGGCGATCGAGTACCAGGTCATCGACGAGGGCGCCCTGACCGACCGCATCTACAACACGAACGACGCGGGGGAGCTGGCTCCCGACTACGACCTCTTCCTCTGGTACTGGTACAGCGACCCGGATCCCGACTTCATGGTCTCCATCCTCACGAGCGGGCAGATCGGCGGATGGAGCGACACCTACTACTCGAACAAGGAGTACGACCAGCTGTACGCCGAGCAGCAGGTGACGCTCGACGTCGACCGCCGGCGGGAGATCCTCTGGCAGATGCAGCAGATCGTCTACGAGGACACCCCGTACATCCCGCTCACGTACATCAGCTGGCTGGAGGTCTACGACAGCGGCGGCTGGCAGGGTTGGGTCCGTTCACCGAAGGGTGATGGGCTCGTGTTCTACGGCCAGTACAACGTGGACACGTACTCGAATGTGAGGCCGGTCGCGGTCGAGAGCGAGAGCGGTTCATCGACCGGCCTCATCGTGGGGATCGTCGTGGCCTGCGTCGTCGTCCTGGGCGCGGTCGCCTACGTCATCGTGTGGCGGCGCCGGCCCCGAACGGAGGAGCAATGATGGGGGTCGGCGCCGGTGACGCAGCGGCCGGCCTGCCGCCCGCGGGGCGCTTCCTGAGCGCGCTGAGTCCGCAGGAGGTCGACGACGCGCTCCTGGGAGCGGCCATCCTCGGCTGCGGCGGTGGCGGCGAGCTGGACAAGGGTCGGGCGCTCGTCGGCGGCGCCCTCGCCGCCGGCAGGAGCCCGGTGCTCGCGCGCCTCCACGACCTCGACCCCGACGGCGTGGTGGTATGGGTCTACGCGGTCGGCGGCCTCACGCCCGGCGAGGACGATGCCGAGCACCGTGCCCTGCCGCGAGCGGCGGAGCACCCGACGGTCCTGGCGGTCAAGGCGCTACAGGCTCACCTCGACCGGCCCGTCGTGGGCGTGGTCCCCGGAGAGATCGGCGGCGAGAGCGTGGCCGAGGCCTTCTACCCCGCCGCCATGATGGGCCTGCCGGTGGTCGACGGCGACTCGGTGGGCCGTGCCGTGCCCGAGCTGCAGCACTCCATCGCCTACTTGCGCGGCGTGCCGATCGGCATCCAGGCGGTGGTCAACGAGTATGGAGAGACCGCCGTGATCACCCAGGTGGCGAACGACCGCCGCGCGGAGGCTTTGGTGCGCGCATTGGCGGTAGCCAGCCACAACGTGGTGTGGGTGGCCGATCACGCATGGACCTTGCGCGAAGCGGAGCAGGGCCTCCTTGAAGGCAGCGTTTCTCGCGCGCGCGCCGTGGGCTCGGCGGGCCGCATGGCGCGCGCGGCCGGCACCGACGGCGCGTCGGCGGTCGCGGTGGAGGCCGGCGGCCGCGGCGCGTTCCGGGGCGGCGTGGAGGGCTGCTCGTGGCAGGAGCAGGGGGGCTTCACGATCGGCGAAACGCGGCTGCGCGGCCGCGGGGAGGACGACGGCTGCGGCTACCGCATCTGGTTCAAGAACGAGAACCTCATGGCGTGGCGCGACGGTCGTCCCGACGTGACCTGTCCGGACCTGATCTGCATGCTGCTCGAGGGAGGGACGCCTCTGGCGAACCCGAATGCGGCGCCGGGTCTGCACGTGGACATCATCGCCGTTCCGGCTCCCGCTCCCTGGCATACGCCCGCCGGCATCGCGGCCCTGGGCCCGAAGGCCTTCGGCTTCGATGTCGAGGCCGTTCGCTACGACGGGCGAGAGGAGGGCGAGCCGCGGTAGGACGTCGATAGGTCACGTAGGTGGGCCGGCCTGAGCGAGGGGCTCTGAGCGTACGGGTCGGCCCTGCGTGGTGCGGGTCGGCGGTCTCATTCCCTACAGGCCGCCGACCCTTTCGCTCCGGACTCCTCGCTCAGCCTCGCATCCACTCCCTGAGCTCGGGCACTCGCTGCATCGTCTCGTCGTAGCCCTGCCGGTACAGCGCCTCGAGCCTTGCCATGTCACGCTCCATGCGGCCGACGACGAGGGGCCGTACGGGCCGGATGACGAAAGCGGTCCCGGCCCGCTCGAGTGACTCGACCAGGTCGAGAGACGCGTTGTAGCGGACGGGACGCTCCCGGAGAGCCTGCAGAACGGCCGGGTACCGGTGGAGCAGGGTGCGGGTGAGTGGTCCTGGCCTGTCGGGTGGCTTCCGGTAGCCGTTGTTGCGGGTGAGGACCACGACGTTCCGAGGGTTGCCGTCGGCGATGGCGCGCGCGATGGGGATCGAGTCGACGACGCCGCCATCGAGGCACGGCCGCCCGTCGATGACGACCGGCGGCGAGAGTACCGGCAAGCTGCACGTGGCGCGCTGGACGGTCCGTACCCACCAGCGGGGGTCATGGTCGCGCTGGCGCAGGTACACCGGATTGCCGGTAGCGCAGTCCGTCACGACCACGGTCAGCAGTCGCGGGGAGCGGTGGAAGGCGTCGTAGTCGAACGGCGCTAGCTCGTCGGGCAGCGTTTCGAAGAGGAAACGCATGCCGAACCAGCTGCGCTCGCGCAGCACGTTCCTCCAGCCCGCGTAGCGGCGGTCGGCCGTCATGTCGACGAAGACGCGGTGGTTCCGTTCCCGCTGGCCGGCCACGTAGTCGCCGCCCGCGTTGGCGCCGGCCGAGACGCCGATCACGTAGCGCAGGTCGATGTCCTCGTCGAGGAAGGCGTCCAGTACGCCGGCCGTGTACGTGGCGCGCATGCCACCGCCCTCGAGGACCAGTCCGATGCCCGTTGTCATGCCCATGACCGTATCAGACGCCGCTCGCGTACGAGGAGCGGCCCCTGCCCGCGATTCTGCGGCGCCCGCAGGTCGACGGCGCCTGCTCGGGCCGATCCCCAGCGGCGGATTCACCGCCGCCGCCGCTTCGGCCCACCTTCGCCAAGGTGCTAGCGCCGAACGACAGGCTCTATGGCAACCGGGACGATCGCTGCCGATACAGAGAGAGAAGGCGCGAGACGCGGTCCTCATCGTCTCGCGCGAACCGACCGTGACCCACGCAGGTGTGGGAGGAGAGCGAGGACGCAGATGGACACGCCTTCGCCCGTCCATCTCGACGGGGCACACATCGACCACGCATCGCCGGCGGGCTCGCCTCTGCAGGAGCCTTCGCTCTTCGCATGGAGCCGCCAGGACCTGAACCTGGAAAACGTGATCCTTTTTGTGGCCACCGTGCTGGCGGTGTTCTTGCCGGTACCGCCCATCGGCGGCACGATCGCCTTCGGGCTGGCGATCTGGAGCGCTTCCCGCGAGCACTGGACGCGGGCGCTGGCCGCGCTGGCCTGCACCGTGTACTCGGTGCTGCCGTCGATGGGCGTCTTCGTGCTCGTCGTCTCCTCGGGTCCCTGATCGCCTCTGCACGCGGAAGAGCACGCGCCGCCGGGGCTCGACGGAGCACGCATCGTTGAGCTGCCGACGGGCTGCGCGGCCGTGCAGTCCGACCCCGGCGGGGTACATCCTCAGGCAACCCCCCCGCATCCGCTGCATCCGCGAGGCGGACTGGAAGTACGCCACGTACTTCGACCCTGCGCACAGCGCCGGCGGGACGTCGTCGTGAACGAACGGCGTTTCGCCTAGTCGCAGGCGATCGAGACGCTGCCGTCGGGGAAGGAGACCGCGACCGACTGGGCGTGGCGTATGCGCTCCTCCCTGGTCTTTTCGTCCCACTCGCGGACCCATACCGGGGCCTTGGAGTCCGGGGCGTTGGCGAGAGCGTCCTTGAGCTCGCCCACCGTCAGCTGGTGCTTCTGCTCTTCCACGATGCACCTCTCCTCGCCGCCTCCGGGTCTGGCGACGCTCGGTTCACCGGATGGGACCAGCCGGAACGTAGCATCCTTGCCGCGTGCGCTCAAGGTACGCGGTATGGGATGGCTCTCCCCACACTCGCGCGCTCCACCCGCCTTGCGCGCGACACCCGCATGTGCTGCGATAGTCGGCGGCGGCCGGTCGCGAGTGCGCGCAACGAGTGGCGGCGGGACGCGAGCGCGCGCAAGGAGTGGCGGCCGGTCGTGGCTGTGCGGAGAAGCCGCCGGTCATGAAGGGCCGCAGGCAGGACCCCGGCCGCTAGGGCCGTGCGCGAACGAAGGGAGTACCAGTGGTGGCTGAGGCAGCGGACGCGAACGTGATCGTCAGTTCGTGGAACGAGTGGGACCCGCTCAAGCGTGTGATCCTGGGGCGGGCGGACTTCTGCTGCATCCCCCAGAACGAACCGGCGTGGGACTTCGAGACCGAGCTCGCGGAGGACGGGCCCATGCGCGGCAGGTACGGGCCGCGGCCGTTGGAGACGGTGGAGGCGGCCAACGCCGAGCTCGACAACTACGCTCGTCTGCTGGAAGGGCGGGGGATCGAGGTGGACCGGCCCACGCCCATCCAGTGGAACCACGCCCTGGGCACGCCGGACTGGACGGTGCCCACGCAGACCGGCTGCATGCCGCCCCGTGACGTCCTGCTCACGGTCGGTCGCGAGATCCTCGAGGCCACCATGTCGTATCGGTCGCGGTGGTTCGAGTACCTGGCGTACCGGCCGCTGCTGAACCAGTACTTCGAAGAAGACCCCGGCTTCAAGTGGGAGGCCGCCCCCAAGCCGCGCCTGACCGACGCGTCCTACCGTGACGGCTACCTGGACCCGAGCGTCAGCGACGAGCAGCGCAAGCAGTGGGTGGAGAACAAGATCTTCGTGACCACGGAAGAGGCGCCCCTGTTCGACGCCGCCGACATCTGCCGGAGGGGCAAGGACCTCTTCGTGCAGCACGGCATCACCACGAACCTGAAGGCCATGGACTGGCTGCGGCGCCACTTCCCCGACCATCGCGTGCACGCCCTGAACTTCCCGGGAGACCTGCACCCCATCCACATCGATGCCACCTTCGTCCCGTTGCGGCCGGGGCTTGCCATCAGCAATCCCGTGCGACCCCTACCCGACGAGCAGCGCAAGTTCTTCGAGATGAACGACTGGGAGATCGTCACCGCGGCCAAGCCGGCCCACGACGTGTCGTGGCCGCTCTGCTACTCGAGCATCTGGCTGTCCATGAACTGCCTGGTCCTCGACCCCAAGACCGTGTGTGTCGAGGAGACCGAGGTCTACCAGCAGGAGCAGTTCGACAAGCTGGGCTTCGAGGTGATACCGGTGCCGTTCACCCATGTGTATCCGCACGGCGGCGGCCTGCACTGTTCCACCGCCGACGTGTACCGCGAAGGGAGCTGTGAGGACTACTTCCCGAAGCAGGTGAAGGGGTTCTGAAGCCTCAGTCGGAGCGAGCCGCAAGGTCCCGCAGCTCGCTCCACAGGCCTTCCACGTGCTTGCGTTCCGTGGCCTGCGCCCCCACCGAGATACGGATGATCTGGCGGCCCTTGAGGACGGCGGACGTCAGGTAATATCGGCCCGCCTGGTTGACGGCGTCGGCGAGCGTCATGTTGTGGATGGCGAGCGCCGTTTCGTCTCCTGCCAGAGCCGGCGGCACATGGCGCACGCAGACCGTCTGCAGCGGTGCCGGCGCCAGGCGCTCCCAATCCGGCGCCGTGTCCACCTGGCCGGCCAGCCACGCGGCGTTGGCGATATCCCTCCGCAGACGCTCCTGCAGGCCTTGGACGCCGTACTCCCGGATGAGGAACCAGAGCTTGAGGGCGCGGAAGCGCCGGCCCAGCGGGATGCCCCAGTCGCGCAGGTTGCGGGCCTGGCCGTCCTGCGCCGTGCGCAGGTAGCTTGGGTTGGTGCTCATGACGCGCACGAGGTGCTCCGGGTCGCGGACGTAATAGGCGGAGAGGTCGAAGCCGGTGCCCAGCCACTTGTGAGGGTTGAACACCACGGAGTCGGCCTGTTCAACCCCCTTCCACATCCAGCGGTACTCGGGGCAGATCATCGCCGAGCCAGCCAGGGCCGCGTCCACGTGCAGCCAGAGGCCGTGCTGCGCTGCCAAAGCCGCCATCTCGGCGACCGGGTCGATGGCGGTGGTCGCCGTGGTGCCCACGGCGGCAACCACCGCGCACGGCTTCCGGCCGGCGGCCAGGTCATCTTCCACTGCCGCTGTCAGCAGGTCCATGCGCAGCGCGTGCGCGTCGTCTGTCTCGATCAGCCGCAGGTGCTCGGCCCCGAAGCCGGCCAGCAGCGCGCCCTTGGGGATCGAGCTGTGCGCCTGATCGCTGGCGTAGACCACCAGCGGCGCCTCTTCTGCCTGCAGGCCGCCGCGGTTCTGCGAGAAGCCGGACGCGCGCTCGCGGGCGCAGAGCAGCGCGCAGAAGGTGGCCGTGCTGGCGGTGTCCTGGATGGCGCCGGCGAAATCGCTGGGGAGACCGACCATCTGCCGCAGCCAGTCCATGACCACGTCTTCGACCTCGGTGGCGGCCGGGCTCGTCTGCCAGCTCATGCACTGTGGGCCGAGCCCGGAGGCTACCAGGTCGGCCAGCACGGACGACAGGTCGGTGTTGCTGGGGAAGTACGCGAACCAGCCGGGGTGGTTCCAGTGGGTGATGCCGGGCAGGACGATGCGGTCGAGGTCGGCAACGATACCGTCCAGCCCCTCGCCCGTCTGCGGAGGCTCGGCCGGGAACCGGACGTGGATGTCCCCGGGCTGCACGGGACTCATGACCGGCAGGTCGCCCATGCGCTGACGGTAGTCGGCGACCCAGTCCACCAGCTCGTGGCCCAGCTTGCGGAACTCGTCGGGGTCCATCGAGCGTTCTCCCTTCTTCGGTGACTGTGCAGCGGCCCGCCGGCCGGTCCACGGCGGCTGTCGCCGATTCTACCGCCGCCACTGTCTCAGCGAAGCGGCAGGGACACCCCATTGGATGCTGCGGTCGCAGGCGCTAGGATGCGGCCGTAGGGGATGTCGTATCCAAGGGTCGAACCAAGGGGGTATCCATGAGACGTGTCGCGTTGTCGCTGGCTTCGGTGTTTCTCCTGATGCTGATCGTCGTGCCCGGCGCGGTGGCGGCCACCACGGCCGACTTCGACAGCGCGGTCGACAGCATCTTCGCGAAGGACTACCCGCAGTGGGTAGAGGACAAGCTGAACTCGTTCGAGACCAACCCGCTGCTGGGCTTCCGTTGGGGTGGCAGTGTGTCTGACGACCAGGCCGCCCGTTTCCTGGCGGCACAGTTCCGCGCCGCCAAGGTGCCCGCGCGCCTCGAGGCGGTGCCCATGGACGAGTTCACGTTCAAGTCCGCGACCGTCACCGCCGGCGGCAGGACGTTCGTGGCATCCACGTTCGCCGGCGTGCCGCCCACGCCCAAGAAGGGCGTCAGGGGCGAGGTCGTCTACGTGGGCACGGGCAGCGCCGCCGAGTTCGACGCGGCCGGTAGCGTGAAGGGCAAGCTGGTCCTCGTCGACCTGGCCATGTCCTCGTGGTGGTTCCACCTGCCCGGCGCCGAGGCGGCCGCCCGCGGCGCCAAGGGCGTCATCATGACGTTCTCGCCGCTCGACCCGGCCTACTACTCGGTCGCCCCGGACGCGCTGGGTAGCTTCGATGCTACGTACCAGTACGACTGGGCGCCGATGGTGTACCTGAGCCAGAGGGACGGCGACTGGTTGAAGACCCGCCTCACGCAGGGCAAGGTCGTCGCCACCATGAAGAACATCGTCAAGGTGCGCCGGGCCGGTCAGGGCGGGCGCGGCTACAACGTGGTGGCCACCATCCGCGGCCGTGAGCGCAACGGCCAGAAGATCGTCGTCATGGCTCACCACGATGCACACTTCCGCGCCGGCATGGACGACACCGCGGCGGCGGTCAACGCCCTGGTCCTCGCCAAGGCCATGAAGAAGAGCGGCTACGTGCCTCGCTACGACGTGGTGTTCGTGATCACCACCGGCGAGGAGTTCGGCTACACGGACTGCTACTACGACTGGCTCACCGGCGCCTGGTGGCTGGCCACCAAGGCACATCCCGAGTGGGCCGGGAAGGTGCGCATGGTGCTGAACCTCGAGCTCATGGCGCTCAAGGATGCCAAGCTCGAGTTGCGCACCACCGCCGAGTCGGTGCAGTGGCTGCAGAAGGCCGCAGCGGACTTCCCGGAGCTGCTTCCCTACGGCAGCGGCGTGGTGACGCCGGCCTGGTGCTGGAACGACCAGTGGCCGCTCACCGCCGAGGGCATCCCGAGCGTCGAGCTGGCCACGAGCAACGACTACTACGACACGCTGTACCACACCAACTACGAGGTCTCTGACCTGGTCGACTGGGACTACCTCAAGAAGGTCTGCAAGTTCACGTTCAGGCTGTCGGACGGCGCGTCGACCGGCCTGCTCCCGTTCCATCTGGGCGACCGCGCGGACGAGCTGGCCGGCACGGTCGTGGCGGCCGATCTGAAGGCCGTGGGCGTAGACGCCGCGCTGGCCGACAGGCTGGCGACGGACGTGGCCGCGTTCAAGGCGGCGGCGGACGCTTACGACGCCGCCGCGCCCACCATCCCCAGCAACCGGTGGTCCGCGGTGAACCGCAAGCTGCTGCGTGTGGAGAAGATCGTGAACGACGAGTTCACGGCTCTCGACTGCTGGGACCTCACGATCTACCCGCATCAGCAAGTGCTGTGGAACGCGCAAGGCCTCGCGGCGGCCATCGCAGCGCTGGAGGCCAACCCCGTGGACAAGGCCGGCGCGCTCACCGCACTGGGAGGCGTCGCCCAGACGTGGAACGGCCTCAACTTCAGCCACGCGGTCTACGTGGACGACCTGAGGCGGCACAAGCTCGGCTACGCGCGACTCTCGTGGGGTGGCCAGGGGCAGCTTGCCCGCTACCTCGACGTCGTCCCGCAGTACGGGCTGGTCGACGGTGGCGACTACGCCACGGCCGCTGCCCAGCTCAAGACGAAGCTGACCGCCGAGGTGACGATGCTGTCGAAGCGCGTCGACCGCATGGCCGACACGCTGGAGACGCTCACGCCTCTGGTCCAGTCGCTTCAGTAGCTACGGCGGGG
>CAZIGT010000055.1:0-6965 GCA_964538465.1 uncultured Thermoleophilia bacterium
ACCTTGGCCTGGGCGCCAGACTCGGTGCCGGCGTTCAGGCCAAGTCCGCAGTTAGGACTGGACGGACGTCCAGAGGAACTCCACGGTACAGGACGAGCTCTTGTACTGGTTGTCACCGGTGGTGTTGCTGCCGGGCGTACCGCCGTCGGGGAACGTCACGGTGAACTCGTAGGTCCTGGCGGTGCCGGGGGTCCAGGTGCCACCGAGAGCGGTGGAATCAAGGCCGGTGAACGCGTTGAGGTCGCCGTCGTACTTGGTGACGGGGCTGGAAGGGACGGTCACGTCCACGATCTTGAGATCGAGGACGCTGTAGAGCTGGCCGCCGTTGGGACCGGCCGTCTGCGACACGGCGCCCTTGGCCATGCTGAACACGCCGTCGATGTCGCCGTTGTTGGTGATGACCACGGTACCGCTGGTCGACTGGCCGGGCTTCATCTTGTCCGCGGTCAGGATGGCGGCGCCATCTTTGCTGTTGCTGTGGCTTAGATTGCCGGCCGTGAAGGTGTTGGCCGGATTCGAGGTCTTGTAGTTGAACGATGCACCCGAGTAGACGGCGACGCTGCCGCCGATCACGAGGATGCCGATCGCCGCCAGTGCGGCGAATCTGTGCTGTTTCAACATGTGGCCGAGTCTCTGCGATTTCACTGTCTTCCTCCCAGCGTGCTCTTGCTTACTGCTCGCTCTTCGGCGCATCTCACGCCGAATCGTGGTGTCGAATGGAGTATCGGACGGGTTTTTGTCCGCTTCGCCTCGTGGCGTTAGCCGATTGGCTGGATACCTAGTCTTTCGGCAACCTCGGAGCAGACCAGCGAAGCATGAAAGGCCTGCAAAAACGCACCGTTGTGAGGCGACGTCTTAGTGGCCGGTCAGTCATCCAGATGACTGGCTTCCCTAAACACATGTCCCATTGTGCGGTTGCGGCTAACGCTCGCCTCTCACGATGCGGATTGACTGACCGGCCGGACACTGTCCCGGCTAGGTCTTGACTGAGGCCGATGGGCGGTCACACGACTGGGAGCGGCATTCGCCTGCGGGCGGTGTCCCACGGACTCCGATGCCCTGGCGGCGTGCTAGGCGAGGATGTGCGGAAGAGCGTCGACCAGGCGATCGACGTAGACGAACGCGAGCGCGTCGCGCAGCTCGGGCGGTAGCTCGGTGACGCTCGGCTCGTTCGCGCGCGGCAAGATGACGGTCTTCACCCGGCCTCGAACGGCGGCCAGGCACTTCTCCTTGAGGCCGCCGATGCGCAATACGCGCCCTGAGAGGGTGATCTCGCCGGTGAGCGCCACCTGCGGCCTTACCGGCGCCCGGCAGAGGGCCGAGAGCAGAGCCACGGCCAGTGCCAGGCCTGCGGACGGCCCGTCCTTGGGCACTGCGCCTTCGGGCACGTGCACGCGGACGTCGTGGTTGGCCAGGCTCAGACCCTCGTCGCCGACATACGGGCTGCGCTTCAGCAGCGGCTTGAGCAGCGGGTCGTGCTCGACGTTCGCCAGCAGGTAGCCCCAAGCGGCCGAGGCGCTCTCCTGCATCACCTCGCCGAGCTGGCCGGTGAGGAGCAGCTCGCCGCGACCGCGGCTTATGCTGGCTTCGATCGTCAGGACCTCCCCACCGTCGCTCGTATAGGCGAGGCCCAGGCTTTGGCCGAGGACAGCGCGCGTGGGCAGCCTGCTCTCACGGAAATGCGCCTCGCCGAGCAGGTCGTGCAGGTGCTCGGCGCCCACGGTGAACGGCAGCTCGAGGCCGTCTTCCAGATGGCGCCGCGCGATCTTGCGATGCACGCGCCGCAGGGCCCTCTCGAGCTCGCGGACCCCCGCCTCGCGCGTGTATTCGCGCACGATAGCCCGCAGTGTGAGCGCAGGCACGCGTACGTCGTTGCGCTGCAGGCCCGTCTCGGCCGCTACGCGGGGGACCAGGTGGCGGCGCGCGATGGCGAGCTTCTCGGCGGTGGTGTACCCGCTGAGGTGGATGACCTCGAGGCGGTCGTACAGTGTGAGCGGGATGTCCTCCGCCTCGTTCGCCGTGGCGATGAAGAACACCCTCGAGAGGTCGTAGTCGACCTCGAGGTAGTTGTCGCGGAAGCTCGTGTTCTGAGCCGGGTCCAGCACCTCCATGAGGGCGGCAGCTGGGTTCCCGCGCCAGTCATGGTCCATCTTGTCTATCTCGTCGAGCAGGATCACCGGGTTGTCGACGCCGGCCTTGGCGACGGCTTCTATGATGCGACCGGGCATGGCGCCGATGTATGTGCGCCGGTGACCGCGGATCTCAGCCTCATCGCGCACGCCGCCAAGACTGATGCGCGCGAAGGGCCGCTGGAGGGCTTCCGCCACTGAGCGGGCCACCGAGCTCTTCCCCGTGCCGGGCGGGCCTGCCAGGCAGATGATGGTCGCCGGCTGGTCTGCCTCGAGGAGGCGGCAGACAGCCAGGTACTCGAGGATGCGGTCCTTCACTTCTTTGAGGCCGTAGTGTGTGCGCTCGAGATGGCGTGAGACTGCGCCAACGTCCAGGCGCGCCGGCGCGGTCTTGCCCCAGGGGAGGTCCAGCACTGTGTCGAGCAAGCCGCGGATCACCGAGACCTCCGGGCTCATCGGCGGTGCCTGGCGAAGCTTGCGCAGCTCCTTGTCCACGACCTCGCGCGCCGCCGGCGACAGCCTCTTCTCGGCGACGATCTCCCGGTAGCGCTGGACCTCGTCCACCTCGTCGCCGCCTTCGTCCAGCTCGTCGCGCAGCACACGCAGGCGCTCGTGCAGCACCACCTGACGCTGGGACTGCTCGATGCGGTGCTGGACCTTCTCGGCGATCTCCTGCTCTATGGCCAGCACCGCGTTCTCCTCGGCGAGCAGCTCGAGGAGCTTCATCAACCGCGCCTCGACAGATGTCATCTCGAGGAGCACCTGCTTCTCGTCGGCGCCGATGATGAGGTGAGCGGCGACGATGTCGGCGGCCTCGCCGGGATCCTGTGCCTGCGACAGCACGCCGGCGATCTCGTCGGGGAGCTGAGGGTTGAGCTGAACGTACGCGGCGAACTCGCTGGTGACGCGGCGCGCCAGGCTGCGGCAGCGCGCCGTGCGGCAATGGGCAGGCTCGATCGCCGTCCAGCTCACGGCGAAGTGCGGCTCCTCTTCCGCAAAGCCGTCAATACGTACGCGCGTGCGCCCCTCGACGAACGCCTTGACGCTGCCGTCCGCCAGCCGGAAGAGCTGCAGCACGTTCACCATGGTGCCCACGCGCAGGACGTCTTCGGCCTGCGGATCGTCCTGCAGCGGCTCGCGCTGGCCGGAGAGTATGAGCGGCGTGCGGGCCTCGTGCGCCGCTGTGATCGCGCGCACCGAGCGATCGCGACCCACGAACAGGGGCGACACCATCTTGGGGAAGACGACCAGCTCGCGCGTGGGCACGAGCGGCAACACGGAAGGCGGCGGCTCCGGCGCGTTCGGCGAGGAGCCGCCTGTGTCAGGCGGACTCTTCGTCAAGTTCCACAGAAGAGGTATCTGCCTCGGTCACCAGGGTGGGATCCAGGCCCTTCTCGATGGTCTCTTTGGTGATGACGCACTTGCGTACGTCTCGCCGCGAGGGCAGATCGAACATCACATCGAGCAACGCACCTTCGATGATGCTCCGCAGGCCGCGCGCGCCCGTTTCGAGGGCCAGCGTCTTGTCGGCGATCGCGCCCAGCGACTCATCCGCGAAGACGAGCTCGATGCCGTCGAGCGCGAAGAACCGCTGGTACTGCTTGGTGAGCGCGTTCTTCGGCTCGACCAGGATGCGCACGAGATCATCCTTCTTGAGGCTGTGGACCGCGCTCACCACGGGCAGGCGGCCTATGAACTCGGGAATGAGGCCGAAGTTCAGCAGGTCCTCCGGCATGACCTTGGTGAAGATGGTGCCGGCGTCCTGCTCAGCCTTGGACTGGATGTCCGCCATGAAGCCCACGCCTTGGCGGCCGACGCGCTTCTCGATGATCTTGTCGAGGCCGGCGAACGCGCCGCCGCAGATGAACAGCACGTTCGTGGTGTCTATCGTGAGGAACTCCTGGTGGGGGTGCTTGCGACCGCCCTGCGGCGGCACGCTGGCGACGGTACCTTCCAGGATCTTCAGCAGCGCCTGCTGCACGCCTTCCCCGGAGACGTCCCTCGTGATCGACGGGTTGTCGGCCTTGCGCGCGATCTTGTCGATCTCGTCGATGTAGATGATGCCTGTCTCGGCTCGCTTGACGTCGAAGTCGGCAGCCTGGATGAGCTTCAGGAGGATGTTCTCCACGTCTTCGCCGACGTAGCCCGCCTCGGTGAGGGCGGTGGCGTCGGCGATGGCGAACGGTACGTTCAAGATGCGCGCAAGAGTCTGCGCCAGCAGCGTTTTGCCCGAGCCGGTGGGTCCCAGGATCAGGATGTTGCTCTTGGCCAGCTCGACGTCGCTCTCGCCGCTCTGCATCGCGCGAACACGCTTGTAGTGGTTGTAGACGGCCACCGAGAGGATGCGTTTGGCCACTTCCTGGCCGACGACGTAGTCGTTGAGCACCTCGTTGATCTCGCGCGGCTTCGGCAGGTTGTCGAAATCGATGGTGGCGGGAGCGGTGAGCTCCTCGTCGATGATCTCATTGCACAGGTCGATGCACTCGTCGCAGATGTACACGCCAGGCCCGGCGATGAGCTTCTTGACCTGCCGCTGCGACTTGCCGCAGAAACTGCAGAGGAGCTGGTCGCCGTTGTCGCCTGATCCTGCCAACGCTATGCCTCCTGCCGGGATGCCGGGTGACCTGCGGCGCGCACCCTACCGATGCGCGATGACGTCGTCGACGATGCCGTAGGCCTTGGCTTCTTCGGCGGTCATGAAGTAATCCCTCTCGCTGTCCTTGTGCACCTTCTCGACCGTCTGGCCCGAGTGGCTCGCCAGGATCTCGTCGAGCTTCTGGCGGATGTTGATGACCTCGCGAGCGTGGATCTCGATGTCGGTGGCCTGCCCCTCAAAGCCGCTCGAGAGCTGATGGATGAGGATTTTGGAGTTGGGCAGCGTGAACCTCTTGCCCTTGGCGCCGCCCGCCAGCAGGATAGCCCCCATGCTCATGGCGATTCCGCAGCAGATGGTGCTGACATCCGGCTTGATGAACTGCATGGTGTCGTAGACGGCCAGGCCCGCGTACACGGACCCGCCGGGGCTGTTGATGTAAAGGCTGATGTCCTTGTCTGGGTCTTCCGATTCCAGATGGATGAGCTGCGCCACGATCAGGTTGGCCACCTCGTCATTGATCGGCGTGCCCAGGAATATCACGCGTTCGTTCAGCAACCGCGAGTAGATGTCGAATGAGCGCTCGCCGCGACTGGTCTGCTCGACGACCATGGGGATCGGTACGTATGGGCTCACTCTCGCCTGCCTTCTCTTCGCTCTGCTATACCGGCAGCGCCTCCGCGAGGCGGAGATGCGACCGGTACCCGACCACTACTCCGCGGCGGCCTCTTCACCCTCATCGGCGTCATCCGCCGACATCTCGACTGCCACGGCGTTCTCGACCAGGAGATCGACCGTCTTGGCCATGAGCAGTTCGTCGCGGATGACGTCCTGGCGCCCGCTCTTCCACACTTCGAGGGCGAGCTGTGCGCCATCTCGGCCGATCATCTCGGCGTCTGCCATGATGCGCTCGCGGACTTCGTCGTCCGTGACCTCGAGGCCTTCAGCCTGAGCCACGGCCTCGAGTACCAGGCGACGGCGGACGTTGGCCTCCGCGCGCGGCCGCAACTCCTCGTGGACCATCTCTGGCGTCTTCTCGATCATGTTCAGGTAGACGTCCATGGTGACATTCTGCTCTCCCACGGCCTCCTCGAGGTCGTGATAGAGGCCGTGCGCCTCACGATCCACCATGGCGGGCGGGATGTTGACCTGTGCTGCCTCTGCGACCGCCTCGACGACATTGGCGCGGAACTCGCGCTCCACCGCCTGCTCCTGCATGGCCTCCATGCGGCTGCGCATGTCCGCCCGCAGCTCGTCGAGCGTCTCGAACTCGCTGACGTCCTTGGCGAACTCGTCCGAAAGCTCCGGGACGACCTTTTCCTTGATCTCCTTGAGACTCACCGAGAACGTGACCGGAGCGCCGCGCAGCTTCGCCACGGGGTCGTCCGCTGCGGCGTCGGCCGCGACAGCGTCTTCTTCCCCACTCCCGGGCTCGGCGGCCCCGGTGCTATCGGCAGCCGCCCTTGCAGGGCTCTGGCCGTAGTCATCCGGGAACGTGACGGTGAACTCCTTGTCCTGCCCGGCCGCCATGCCGACGAGGTTCTCCTCGAAGCCGGGTACGAGCCGGCCGGAGCCGACTTGGAGCACGTAGTCTGAACCAGACGCGCCCTCCAGCGGGCCCTCCGCCGTTCTGCCGGCGAAGTCCATAGACACGAAGTCGCCCAGCTCAACGGGCCGGTCTTCAACCGGGCGCAGCGTGGCGAAGCGTTCCTGCAGCATGGCCAGCTGCGCCTCCACCTGCCCGTCCGGCACCTCGACGGCGCGTCGGGGAACCTCAACGCCCTTGTACGTGCCGAGCTTGGGCGTAGGCCGCACCTGCACCGTGGCTTTGAACGTGAACGCCGTGCCGCGCTGCAGCTCGCCCATGTCCAGCTCGGGCTGGGACACAGCGTCCACGTCGTTCTGGCTGAGTGCCGCCTCGTACCACTCAGGCAAGGCATCCTGGAGCGTCTCGCCGAGGACGTAGTCCTCTCCGAATCGGCTCAAGACCATCTGCTTGGGTACGCGCCCCTTGCGGAAACCCGGCAACTGCACTTCGCGCGCCACGCGCGCGAGCGTGCGGTCGAACTGCCTGTCCACCTCGTCCTGCGGGATCTCGACCTCCAGCTCTACCTGGTTCTCGGCGACCTCTTTGACCTGTGTGTTCACGTTGGAGACTCCGTTTGGTTAGATGGGGATCGGCGCGCGCGGGCGTGGTGCGGGGGAGAGGACTTGAACCTCCACGAGCAATGCCCACTAGATCC
>CAZIGT010000055.1:6975-13222 GCA_964538465.1 uncultured Thermoleophilia bacterium
GGTGTTGGAGAAAGAGGTCCTGGAGCTCGGGCTGCTGCACGGGGTGCTCCGGGAGATGCCCGAGATCCGCCGGGCAGCCTGCGTCGCGCTGTACGCCGACGTCCCGGGAGAACCGGGCACCGCACCGATCCGTCAGGCGTTGCGCGAGGTCGGGGTGCGGGTGAGAGGACTTGACCCTCCACGAGCAATGCCCACTAGATCCTAAGTCTAGCGCGTCTACCAGTTCCGCCACACCCGCAGGGGTTGCTCGATCCGATCGACTTCGTCGCCACGCCGGCGCCGCCGCCGGTGCCGAGATGCAGCGGATTGGGGTGAAGGACGGGATTCGAACCCGCGACCGCCAGGGCCACAACCTGGAGCTCTACCAACTGAGCTACCTCCACCGCCGGGCGCGCTCGTCGCGGCCTGTGTGGCGCGCCGCCGGGGCGGACCCTCGCCGTGACGGGCGAACTGGAAGGATACCATCCGCCGCGGCGCACGTCATGCCGCCCCGGCGCTCTCCCGCGATCGCGGGTCGCCGCCGTCTTGCGCAGCCGGCGAGAAGGTGTTGCGCACATCCTGGACGAGCCTGCCGTCCACGACCTCCAGGATGCGGTCGGTCTGCTGCGCTATCGAGCGGTCGTGCGTCACGATGACGAAGGCCGTGCCCTCCGCGGCGTTGAGCGAACGGAAGAGCTGATAGACGGCGGCGCCGTTCGCCGTGTCCAGGTTCCCGGTGGGTTCGTCGGCGAGCACCAGCGGCGGGCGGTTCATCAGCGCGCGGGCGATCGCCACACGCTGCTTCTGGCCTCCCGAGAGCTGGTTCGCGCTCTTGTCCTCAAGGCCGGACAGCCCGAGTGAGCCGAGGAGCTCCTCCGCCCGGCGACGCTGCTCTCCGCCGGCCGTGCCGCCGGTGCCGATCAGCGCCGGCATCAGCACGTTCTCCAGCACGCTGAACTCGGGCAGCAGGTGATGGAACTGGAAGACAAACCCGATGTATTCGTTGCGGAGGCGAGCCCGTGCGCGGCGGCCGGCGCCGCCCGCGTCCCGGCCGCCGATCGCGATGCGACCCTCGCTGGGCGTGTCGAGGAGCCCGATCAGGTTCAGCAGCGTCGACTTGCCCGAGCCCGATTGACCGACGATCGACAGGAACTCCCCGGGATCGATCGCGAACGACACGTCTTCCAGGGCCCGCGTCTTGACCTCGTCACCGTAGTCCTTGGTCAGCCCATCTGCCACGACCAGCCGTCCGTTGGCTCCGTTTCCTCCCACAGTGGCGCTCATTGGGCCTGGATCACCTCGATGGGGTCCACATGCGAGGTGCGCCGCGAAGGGATCAACGACGAGAGAAGAGCGACGGCCACGCCCACGAAGAACGACACGACCACGAACGTCACCTGCGGCGCCACTGGGAACAGCGACGCCGAACTCCTGCCGGCGAGCCAGAAGATGAGTACCAGGATGAGCCCGGCTCCAACGCCGGCCAGCGAGCCGAGCACGCCGATCATGCCCGCCAGCCAGAAGAAGATCATGCCGGAACCGCGGTCGCCCAGCCCCATCGCTTTGAGTATGCCGATCTGGCGCGTCTTCTGGGCCGCCGAGATGGCCAGCGTGCTGGCGATGCCTAGCGCGACCGCGATCAGCACGAACACCTGGATCATGTAGCTGGAGATGCTCTGGCTCGTCAATGCACTGAGAAGGTCGGCGTTCTCCGCTTGCCAATCAGAGACCTTCAGGCCCCGGAATGCAGGGTCGCCCCTCAGGGCACCGACCACGTCGGTCGAGGCGAACGGGTCGGTCACCTGCGTCTGGATCGCCGAGTACTGGCTCGCGCCGAAGGCGAGCGCCGCCGCGGCGAACTCACTGCTGACGAAGGCCGACCGCTGGTTGACCGAGGCCACGCCGAGGTCGAAGACGCCGGTCGCCGTCATCTTCACCCGGTCGCCGTTGGCCAGGACCAGTGTGAGATCGTCGCCCGGACGTACGCCGAACCGCCTGGCGAACTCCTTCCCGACCAGGATGGGGTCTCGGCCTATGGACGCCGCGAGATCGGCCTTCCCCGTGACCATGCTGTCACTCAGCTTGTAGATCGTGTCAAGATCGCTCAGCCTGCCGCCGGTGAGGCTGAGAGGAGCGCTCTCCATCTCCCGGCGGTAGATCGCCGAGAGCTCGCGGACGGGCACAACCGTCGTGATGCGCGGATCACGGTTCAGGCTAGCGCGCATACCGGCGCTGAAGTCCACTGGCGATCCCTCCTGCCGGCTCTGGACGGTCACCTGCGAGCTCGAGCCGATGGTCTCGTCGACGAGGTTCTTCTGCAGGCTGGTGATCAGCGAACCCAGGAATATCTGCACGCCGATACCCACAGCGATGCCGGCGACGAGCAGGAGCGTCTGTCCGGGACTCCGGCGCAGGAAGCGCACGGCGATGCGCAGGCTCAGCACGCCGTGCCTCCTGCCTTCGGCGCGGCCTTGCCAACTGTCCGCGTACCTTCGGTCGCGCTGAAGATCTCTTCATCAGGACAGAGGTGGGCGACGGTCCAGTCGTCGGCGGGCACGCCGAAGGCCGGGCCGCCGACCCACACGGACACGCCTGGCAAGGCGACCTCGAGGCGGCCGACGACGTCGCGCAGGCGAAGCCGATGGTAGTGCGTCGACGAGCTGAGCATCACGGCGTCGGCGGCGAGCGTGCGCGCCGCGGCCGCGATCTCGTCGGGTGGCGTATCGGCACCCAGGTAGTGGACCCGCCATCCGGCCAGCGCAAGGCGGTCGGCCAGCATGCGCAGACCGAGATCGTGCGCCTCCTCCGGCGGGCAGGCCAGAAGGGCTGTGCGGCCCGAGGCACGGGCGGCGGCGGCCAGCGTCACCACGTCCGGATACAGGCATTCGACGATGGTGCGCACCGCCGTACTCGCCAGGTGTTCCTCCCACACGGCCACGCGGCCGTTCTGCCAGCCAGCCCCCATCTCGACGAGCGCCGGCCCGAGGACGTCAACATACAGATCCGGAATTGAGATGCCCCCATCGCGCACGGCGGCTAGAGCAGTGGCGACCGCGCCGGCCTTGTCGTGAGCCGAGAACAGCTCGAGCAGCTCGGCTCGCAGGCGGTCGGCCGGCGCATAGGACAGGCGCTCGTGTACGCGTCCCCCATCTGGCATTGTCTCGTCAGGCACGGTGGCCATGTACCCCCAGGCGTGGAGATCGGAAACGCGCGCCACATGGTCCGCCCGGCGGATTGCCGCTTGTCGCCGGCAACGCGTTGACTACGAGTCAGTCGTCGTATATGTTCTATGCACTCAGTCGGCGATACGTCGGTTCGAGGGGGCATGCATCGCCGGGGGGCAGATTCCAGGTTCTATCGCCGCACCGTTGACGTCTTCGGCACCCTTGCTCGACCGGCCCACCGCCCGCCATGGTGGAAGTGAAAGACCCGCCCACGATCGCGGGGGGCGCCCATGAAGTGACCAGCATGTTGGGGGAACAGTCCGGTGTCGCGACTGTCGCCGTCTCGCGCGACCCCCGAAGCCTGCACCTGTCGCGATGCCACACTCGGAGGTGCTATCACATGCGGAAATGTACGGTCCTACTGTCTCTTGCGGTCTTCTCGCTGCTGCTGTGCGCCGCTCCGGCACTGGCGCAGCCGAACCGCGGCCACGACCAGGTCACGGCCAAAGCACCCAAGGGGCGCACGCCGGGACCCGAGTTGGCGACCCCGCCTTACACCCTCTACACGTACTACTCTGACCTTCGCGAGACCCTCCGCGACATCGACGAGCGCAGCGACCGTGTCACTGTCGTGAAGACCGGCAGGTCGGCCGCCGGTCAGCCGATGTGGAACGTCATCGTCACGTGGCCGATGACGAAGAAGCAGAAGCAGATGACCGAGTATTACCGCAAGCTGCTGCTGACCGACCCGAGCCAAGTACTGCGCCACAACTGGCTCAAGAAGAGCTTGAACTACCTCCGGCCGGCCACGTTCATCAACTGCAGCATCCACGGCGGCGAGACCACGGGCGTGGATGCTGGTCTCATGCTCCTCGAGCGGCTTGCGTTCGACAACGATGCTCAGACGAAGAAGATACTCAAGAGCCTCACCGTGGTGATCAATCCGTGTCAGAACCCGGATGGACGCGTAAGGGACACGCGGTCGAACATCAATGGGTTCGACTGCAACCGCGACTTCATCCAGTTGAGCCAGCCCGAGACGCAACAGACGCAGGCGAGCGTCCTGAAATGGCTCCCACTCTCGTTCACCGATCTGCACGGGTACATGAACCCCATGCTTCTTGAGCCGTGCACGATCCCTCACAACCCGAACATCGAGTACGACCTCTGGATCAGCCGTGCTCTCGACCAGGCTCGCTATCAGCGGGATACCATGGAGCGGACGACCGGGGCGACGGCCGAGATCCCCTATCTCTGGGGCACCGCCGAGGACCTTCTTGAGTGGACCAACGAGAGCTGGGACGACTACGGGCCGTACTACACGCCGATGATGGCCCAGTACTACGGCTCAACTGGACAGACCGTTGAGGTGGCGTTCAAGAGCAACGACGGAGTGCGCGAGCACTACGCCATCATCCTCGGCACGGTGCTGTACGACGCGAAGAACCGGCTTGCCAAGATGAAGGAGCAGGCCCAGGTCTTCTACCGCGGCGACGCCAACGTCTCAAGCGCTAAGACCGGGCGGCCGTGGAACGGCAACATGACCGACATGCTCAGGCCGGTGCCATACCTCCTGCCCGACGGATCGGTGAACCCCGCCTTCCCGTTCAGCAACAAGGTCGGCGACATCACCTTCCCGTATGCGTACATCATCCCCGTTGCCACGAACATGCAGAAGGACGTGCTCGAGGCCTACAAGGCGATCAATCACGCACGCACATTCGGCATCGAGGTGCACAAGGCGAAGGCCGCATTCACCTACGCTGGTGTTCGTTACCCCAAGGGCACGTATGTCGTGAAGATGGTCCAGCCGCTGCGTGGTCTCGCCAACAACCTCTTCTGGGCTGGTGAGAACGTGCAGGCGAAGTACGGCGTCGGGGCCATGTACGACATCTCTGTGTGGCAGCTCCCGGAGCTCTGGGGATTCGACCGGGTGATCGCCACCACGCCGTTCAAAGCGAAGCTCAGCCTGGTCAGCAGCGACCAGGCGAAGACCGGCACCGTCACTGGCGACGGCCCCATCTACTGGTTCGCCGGCGACAACAACTGGGCCGTCCGGGCGGTCAACGGCATGATCTCCCGCGGGATCCCCGCAGGAATGGTCACGCGTCAGATCGCGGCCCCCTATGACACGATCCCCCTGGGTTCGTTCGTGGTCGATGCCACCAGCAAGTGGGGCAAGGACTACGTCGCGTGGGTCGCTGCCAACTGGGGCGTTGACTTCAATGAGGTCGACGGCTTGCAGATGGCACAGACGGCGACATTCCCCTCCACCAAGACCGGTGCGGGCACGATCGATACGCCCAAGGTCATGGTCAACGTTGACGCTCAGACCATCTGGGCCCTCAAGAACGTCTGCGGCTTCAATCACAACCCGCGCAGCGGCCTCGGAGTCGTTTCCACCGACACCCCTGCTGGTGACGGGGCGTTCATCAACGGCTCGGGCAACGTGGACCCAGTCGATGTCGAGGCATGGATGGACGGTGACGACGGCGTCGTTCGTCGCACGTACGTGGGTCTTGGTCAGGGTGGAACGGGTTATGGCGACTGGAGCACGCTCGAGTCGCTCATCCCCACCTGTACGGTAGGCGGCGACCCCGACCCGAATTGGGCCGACAACGGCACGTGCGCCGTCAGCTTCACCGCAAACGACATCATGGCCGCCGGGTATCCGGCATCGGACAGCGTGTTCGCCTATCCGCCGGCGTGGTACTCGGTCACCGATCCGTCAGTGAAGGTCGACGCCACATACGCCGACGGCGGCACCGGGGCCGGGGCCTATCAGGCCGGCTTCTGGAGCAGCCCGTCGAACATGACCGGCTCTGTTGGCAGCGCAGCCATGCTGACGTACGAGCCCGCCGACCATGGTCGTGTCGTGTTCATGGGCTTCGACCCGACATATCGCGCGCAAATGGAGAACACCTACCTGCTCGTCGCGCGGGCCATCTTCCTGTCCGTGGCCACACCGCCGAGCGTGCCCTGAACCAGGACATCGCAGAACCTCGAGGCGTAGCGGGAGTCGCGACCGCGCGCTGAGCGAAGATGCAGAACGAGGGTCCTCATGACGAGACCCTGATCGGATCGAGGGGGCGGCCGAATGGCCG
>CAZIGT010000056.1:0-13152 GCA_964538465.1 uncultured Thermoleophilia bacterium
GCAGAGACGCTCGGCGGCCTGTCCGGTGCCGGCCGAGCAGCGGTCGTTGGCCTCGTAGGTCCAGCGACCTCCACCGTCGCGCGCCAGTACCGAGAACCCGCCGCCGCCGATACGCACCACGGCTGCCGGCCCGCTCCAGGGCAGCAAGCGCTCGGCGGCCACCTCGAGCGCCACCTCTTCCGGCAGGCCGGCGACGACTGGCGGCGCCAAGCGGCCGCCGTGCACACCGGTCGCGACCACGCCGAGCAGCCGCCCCCGGTCGAGAGACCCCATCGCGTCCAGCAGCGGCTCGAGCGGGCGGCCGGCGTGCCGCACGCAGCTCGTGCGCGCCGAGCCGAGCTGCCCGTCCGGCCCGATCTCGGCCAGTGCCACCGACGTGGTCACCGCGCCGAGATCGGCGCCCAGCAGGTACCTGGTGTCAGGTGATGCGTGCGGTTCGTTCACAGCCCGCCAAGCTACCAGAAGCCCTCCGCGCCGGGAAACCGCCGGTGGCCGCCCCGCTCAGTGTGCGTTTCAAGCCCGGGAGGCTTGGGCATGACGCGTATGGCGACAGAAGTGCGATCGCAGGCAACACGCGCAAGGGGGAATGTCCTATGGAGGAAAGGCCGCAGTTCCGCGTCGAGCTTGAGAAACCCGACGAGGCCACCGCGGTGGTGGTCCTCGAGGGTGAGGTCGACATCTACTCCGCGCCCCAGTTCAAGGAGGCGCTCCTCGCGGGTATCGACGGCGGGGCTACGGCGATAGTGGTGGACCTGGGTAGGGTCACATTCATCGACTCCACGGCACTCGGCGTGCTCGTCAGTGGCGCCAAGAGGGTGCGTCCGCGGAACGGCAGACTCGACATCGTGTGCACAGACGAGAACATCACACGGATCTTTGAGATCACCGGTCTCGACCGCATCTTCGGGATCTTCCCCACACGGGAAGCCGCTCTCAAGGTCGCCGCAGATTGAGGGCTTCGCGCCTGGAACGCCGTGCACCCCACGGGGGTGAGAGAGTATGGAGCTTCACAACGGATCCGCACTGCGCGGCAAAAAGGTGATGAGCGGGAACCGGAGCAACAGAGCTCGCACTTACCAGACGGGTCGTACCTGCAGCTACCAGGGCTGCAACACCAGGCTGTCCGTCTATAACCCTACGACCACTTGCGCGCTCCACACGGAGGTGGCGCGCGCCAGTGCACGGCGCGCGTCCGAAGCCCCAGTGCGCCGCGAGCCGGAGACCAGGGTTTGCGCCTTCGAACCCTGCGGGCGAAGCTTCGTCACGAGCAACCCGGCCCGCAAGTACTGCTCGGACGCCTGCCGCATGCGCGCGTTCCAGCGACGGACAGCCGAAGCGCGCCGCGAGGCGCAGAGAGACCCGGAGCGCAGGGCGCAGGCCAGCTGACGCCCGCTGCGTTTGCGACAAACCGTCCGGTATGGCACGGGCCGCGACCACCGCGGTCCGTCAGGCGGCGACGACACGCTGCGCCGCCGACACCACAGCTGAAGTCGGCGAGCCAGAAGTCATCCGGCGCTGTCTCGCGCCTCCGGCGGCCACGCCGGAAGAGCCGGCGGGATGATCGGCACCTCGTCCGTCAGCGCCTCGTTCAGCGCCACTTCCAGCGAATCGTAGACGGGTAGAAGATTCGGCACGCCCACGAGGCGGAGCGTGCGCCGCACATGGCCTCTGGGCCGCGCGAGGACGATCTCGAAGCCCGCGGCGCGCACTCGGGCGGTCAGGCGGACAACGTAGGCTATGAAGGACGAGTCGACGAACGCGGTGTCGGCCAGGTCCAGCACCAGATGACGCTGGAAGAAGAACGGCCCAAGCGCCCGCCGCAGCTGGGCGTCGATCTCCGGGACCGTCTCCACGTCGAAGTCGCCCCTGAGAGAGACCAGGGCGACCCTGCCCGCCGAGCCACACGCCCGTACCACGACCGGAGCCAGGATGTCTCCCGATACCGCACCGTCGACTCGCCCGACCGGCACGCACCCCCCTCTCGTCAGAAGCTTCCCCGCTGCTGCGCGCCCCCTGAGCCCGAGGTCGGACTAATGGGGCGGCGGCGCGCGGAGGCCGCCAACACTAGGCCATAGACCCCTCTGTGTAAAGACGTACTACAGGAACGGTTCTCCCTGCAGAGAGCGGGGAAATCGGTCCCCGTACGCGGCAACCCTCAGGTAGCGCGGAGAGTGCTCGAGCACATCTTGAGACTTGACGCACCCAGAGTGTTGTCAGGCCTTGGCTTCCTTGGCCCGCGCAGCCAGCTTGCGGTACTGCGGCTCACGTTCCTTGAGTAGCACGACGATGGGGCTCGCGACGAAGATCGACGAGTATGCGCCCGAGACGATCCCGACCAGAAGGGCGAAGGCGAAGTCCTGCAGCGTAGTGCCACCGAAGATCAGCAGGCACAGGACCGGGAGGATCACCGTGGCCGTGGTGTTGATGGAGCGCGTCAGCGTCTCCCAGATGGAGCGGTTGGCCATGTCGCCGTAGGGAAGGCTGCGCATGCGTGGTGCGTTCTCCCGGATACGGTCGAAGATGATGACCGTGTCGTAGAGGGAGTACCCCAGGATCGTCAGGACCGCCGCGATGCTGGCCGTGGTGATCTCCCGGTTCGCCAAGGAGTAGACCCCGATGACCACGAGCAAGTCATGCAGCAGCGCGATGATGGCCGCAACAGCGAACTTCCACTCGAAGCGGATCGTGATGTAGAGGAGGATCAGGATGAGGGCGATGACCACCGCTTTCCAGGAGGCCGATATGACCTCCTGGCCGAAGGTGGGCCCGACCGTCTGGGAAGCATAGGCCGCGTTGCCGCTAGCCGTCTCGGCTATCTGGTACTCCTCGTTGAGCGCCGCCTGCAGCTCCCGCTCTTCGCTGGGCGACAGGGGCTCGGTCTGGATCTGGTAGGCGGTGCGCCCCGTCTCGGTGCTCGTGGTCTCCTGGATGACGACCTCGCCGCCGACCGCCTTGGCTACGACCTTGCGTACCGCGGCCACGTCTGACGGCTTCACGAACTCGACGGTGATACGCGTGCCACTCTTGAACTCGAGGCCGTACTTGAGACCGTCGACCGGGTTGCCGCCGCCCCGGATGAACATGCTGGCCAGCCCTGCGACGATGATGACGCCGGAGAGTGCGAACCACCACCTCTTGTGGCCCATATAGTCGAAGCTGTGGATAGCGTGCCAGAAGCGCTTCACGGACTTCCTCCCCGGCCTCTAACGGCGCTTCTTCTTGCGCGGCGGCTGCCGCTTGCCCTTGCCGCCGGTCCGCTTGGCGCGCGGCTTGGGAGCCGCCGCGGCAGTATCTCCGGCCGCCGGCTCCACTTCGGCATCGACCACGGCTTCCGGCGCCTCGGGCGCCGCCGGCACCGGCTCCGAGCCCCTCGGCTCGGCCCCAGCCACGGAGCCGCGACCGTCGCCGCCGGCGGTAGCGGCCGCCGGCCGGCGGCTCGCAGAGGTCCGTGGACGACGGGCGGCGGCGCCACGCCGACCGCCCTTGGCTGCATCCGCATCCCACGAGAACTCGCCATCGAAAATCTGCTCGCCTGGCTTGGCGCCCATGAACGAGGCCTTGTTGAACCAGCTGAAGTCCGACAACAGGCCGAGCATGGCGCGCGTGGCCAGGACGGCCGTGAACAGACTGACGAGGGTACCGATGATGAGCGTCAGCGCGAAGCCCTTTGGCTGCGCGGTGGCGAAGTAGAAGATGACGACCGCGGTGATGATGATGAGGATGTTGGCGTCGAGGATCGTCTTGAACCCCTTGCCGTAGCCAGAGTTGATCGCCGAACGCACGCTCTTCCCGCGACGCACCTCTTCCTTGATGCGCTCGAAGACGACCACGTTGGCATCCGCGGCCACGCCGATGGTGAGGATCATGCCGGCGATGCCCGGTAGCGTGAGCGTCACCGGCACCGCGTTGAACACGCCCCAAAGCAGGATGGCGTAGATGACGAGCGCCAGGTCGGCGATGACGCCGAGGAAGCGGTAGACCGCCACCATGAGGATGAGCACCAAGCCCATGCCCACGATGCCGGCGATGAGTCCTGCCTTCAGGGAGTCGGCGCCGAGCGTGGCCGAGACCTCCTGCTTCTCGATGGCCGTGAGCGTCACGGGCAGGGCGCCCGTGTTCAGCACGAGAGCAAGGTTCTTGGCCTCGTCGATGGTGAAGTTGCCCGTGATCTCTGCGCTGCCGCCGGAGATGCCCTGCGGGTTGTCCTGGTAGTCGACCTGGGGGTCGCTCTCCATGGCGTTGTCGAGGACGATCGCGAATGTCTGCGGCTCCTGCTTCAGCGCGCCGCGCACGGCAAGCTGCTTGGTCACCTCTTCGAACTGCTTGCCGCCAACCTCCGTGAAGTCCATGAGCACGTTCGGCTTGTTCAACTGGTCGAAGCTCTGGCGCGCCTCCTTGATGGCGGCTCCGGTCATGGCCGGCTTGTGCTTGTAGAGGAAGTAGAGCGGCACCTTGTTGTCGCCCCACATGCCCTTGGCGGCCGTGATGATGCGGTACTTGTCCGGCTGCTCGGCCTTACCTAGGGCCTTGAGCTTCTTCAGGACCTTGTCGGAAACGGTGCCCTCGGCTTGCTGCCAGAGTTCCTTACGCGAGGTGGCCGGCCCTGCTATGCGCGTCTCGCCGTCGTCATAGAACTCCAGCTGCGCCGTCTTGCCGACCACGGCGAGGGCCTCTTCCACGTCCGTGATGCCCGGCAGCGAGACCGAGATCTGGTCCTGGCCCTGTTTCTGCACGGCCGATTCGCTGACACCCAGCCCGTTGACGCGGCGGTCGATGATGGACAGCGTCTTGTCCATCTGGTCCGCGGTGGGCACCTTGCCCTGCGTGGTCTTCGCCTCGTAGACGACCTCGAGGCCGCCGCGCAAGTCAAGCCCCAGGTGCGTCTTCTCGCCGGGGGGCACGATGTAATAGACCGCCACCCCGATGAGGATGACGACGAGCACAAGGATGAGCGCGTGTCTAGTCTTGGGCTTCATGTGCAGCTGAGGTGGTGCCAGGCCTCCATTCGACGGCCCCCCACGTCTTCCCCATGGGGTGACCTCAGAAAACACGGGGCGGGCAGGTCTGTCCCCCCGCGTACGGGTCGCGCGGCCGATCCGACAGGCGACAGCGTACGCGAGGAATACGGGCGACGCAAACGAGCCCCCGTGCTATGTGCGAGCATGCGCAGGCCGCCGCGAGAGATCACCAGACCGCTTCCCCGGCCTTAGCGGTCTTTGAGGAAGCTCGGAATCTCGAGAACGTCTTCGCCGACGTCGAAGCTCGGCTTCTCGTCGGCGCCGAAGAGCGGCGCGGACGGTGGCGCCTGCTCCGGCTCAGGCGTGCGCGGCGGCGTGACCGTGGCCCGCGGCTCGCCGACGCGCTCCACGGGACTCTCGAAGCCCGTGGCGATGACCGTGACCCTCACCTCGTCGCCCAGGGCGCCGTCGATGACGGCGCCGAAGATGATGTTGCATTCCGCGTCGGCCGCGCTCGAGATGATCTCGGCGGCCTCGTTGATCTCGAACAGGCCCAGGTCGCTGCCACCGGTGATGTTGAGCAGGATTCCTTTGGCGCCCTCGATGCTGGCTTCGAGGAGCGGCGAGCTGATGGCCGCCCGCGCAGCCTCCACGGCGCGGTTCTCGCCGCCGGCCACGCCGATGCCCATGAGGGCCGAGCCGGCGTTCTTCATGACCGCGCGCACGTCTGCGAAGTCGAGGTTGATGAGGCCCGGCACGGTGATCAGGTCCGTGATGCCCTGCACGCCCTGACGCATCACGTCGTCGGCGACGCGGAACGCGTCGATGAGAGACGTGCGCCGCTCGACCACCTGCAGCAGGCGGTCGTTGGGGATAATGATGAGCGTGTCGACCTTGTCGCTGAGCGCCCGGATGCCGTCTTCGGCCTGGCGCGCGCGGCGCTTGCCCTCGAACGAGAACGGCCGGGTGACCACGCCCACCGTGAGGGCGCCCAGCTCGCGCGCCAGCTCGGCGATGACGGGGGCGGCGCCGGTACCCGTGCCGCCCCCCTTGCCGGCTGTGACGAAGACCATATCGGCGCCTTTGAGGGCGTCGCGCAGCTCGTCCTTGCTCTCGACCGCAGCCTGGAAACCCACCTGAGGGTTGGCGCCCGCGCCCAGACCCCGCGTGATCTTGCTGCCGATGTGGATCTTCACGTCGGCGTCGCACATCTGGAGGGCCTGAGCGTCGGTGTTGACGGCGATGAACTCCACGCCGCGCAAGCCGGCGTCGACCATGCGGTTCACGGCATTCGTGCCGCCGCCGCCGACGCCGACGACCTTGATGACCGCAAGGTAGTTCGTCGCCGAGTCGATCATCTCGAAATCCTCCTGTGTTGGCCGAGGCCGGCGACGCACGCCACCGCGCGGGTGTGGATCGGGGCTTGGGAGACTGCAGAACCCTCATGCATTACTTGAGGCCTCGCCTTTCAGCAAGCATACTGACGCCCTCCGGGGGTGTCAATCATGGTCACGCGTACCCACCGGCAGGTGCCGGGTCGGGTCCGTCGGCTCTTCGTTCGCCCCCGGACGGCGCCCTCCTGCGCCCCGGGCGACCTTTGCGGCTGCTCCCGGCATTCGTGACCACGCGTGGCGGTCGCCACGGCAAGCCGTCACGACAGCCATCACAGCATCGGCCGGGCCACGGGCCTGTCCGGCACGGAGACGTCGACGTACCGGGCGGCCACCTTCTGCCCCGAGTAGTAGGCCAGCACCGCCTGCAGGGCGGCCGCCTTGGCGTTCAACCGGGTGAGCGGCCCCAGATCGGCCACGGCGCCGGAACGCAGGCGCAGCCGCATGCCCGCAGGAAGGCTGCGCACCACGGCCACCCTGGCCCGCAACTGAGCCGGCAGTCGCTCCAGCACCTGCAGCGCAGCCTGGACCTCGTCGTCGCGGGTGGGGGTGTCCTTGCGCAGAGTCTGCGCCGATGCCCGCACCGCCGGCAGCTTCCGGCTCACGTTCTGAGGGCCGCTCGACAGGGCTTCGCCCGGCTTGCGGCCCTCACGACGCACCGCACCCAGGACGATCCCCTTGTCGGACACCAGGTACCAGCGTGACCCGGCGAGCGCGTACAGAGCGGGAACGTGCTCGCGCACGCGTATGCGCAGCGTGGACGGGAAGTCACGGTCGATGTCCACGGACGCAACGAAGTAGAGCCGGTCCAGCGCCTCGTCGACCTGGCCGGCACGCACCGTGAACAGGTTGCTTCCTACGAAGCGCTTCTCCAGCAACTTCAACGCGTTGTCGTGCCCCACCTGGCGGCAGCCGCTCAGCCGGATGGTGTCTATTGCGAACGTCTGCGAGCGGCTGCCCCACAGATACAGGCCCAGCGGCAGGACCACGAGTACCAGCGTGAGAGCCGCGGAAAGCAGCCACGCCCGCGACCGGGACTTGTGCGGATTGCGCGACGTCGCCACTCACCTCCCTGCCCGTCTGCACCTGTCGGCTGTGCGCAGCGCCGGTCCACGGCGCCGCACACCGGTAGCTCAGCGCTATTCGCCGCCGGCCGTCGGGTCTCCTTGCGCGCCGCCCTCTTCGCGAGCGCGAAGCACCGACAGGAGATCCTCGCCGACGCGGAATACGTCGCCGGCGCCGAGGGTGATCACCAGATCGCCTTCAGCGACGCGGTCGGTCAGGTAGCGGACCACATCCGGCAGCCGCGGCATATAGGCGACCGGGCCTGACGGGCGCTCGGTGAGGAAAGCATCGACCACGAGCTTGCCGGTGACGCCGGGCTCGGGCTCCTCGCGCGCCGGGTAGACGTCCGTGACGACGGCCATGTCCGCCAGGCTGAGGGCCTTGCCGAACTCGCGCTGAAGATAGCGAGTACGCGAGAACAGGTGCGGCTGGAAGACGGCGACAACGCGGTGGTAGTCGCCGGCGCGCGCCGCGCGCAGGGTGGCGGCGAGCTCGCTCGGGTGGTGGGCGTAGTCGTCGACCACCCGCACCCCGCGGCAGCGACCGATCTCCTGGTAGCGCCGGCCGGCGCCGCTGAACGTGGCCAGCGGTGGCGCCGCCTGCTCCGGCGGCACCCCGCAGCGATCGAGCACGGCAAGCGCCGCCAGCGCGTTGAGCACGTTGTGCTCGCCGGGAACGCGTAGCACCAATTGCGCAACGTCCTGTCCGTCGCGACGAACGATCGACTCGCTGCCGGTGTCGTCGACCCGCAAGATGTGCGCCGAGAGGTCGCCGCCGTCGATGCCGCAGGTGACGACCTGCGCGGCGCACGCCTCCGCCAGGAAGTCCGAGCCGCCCCCATTGACGAGCACCAGCAGACCGTCCGGCGGGAGCAGGGCCACGAAACGCCGGAAGACGTCGTGCACGTCGTGCAGGCAGCCGTAGTGGCTGTGGTGGTCGAGCTCCACGTTCGTGACGACGGCGATCTCGGGCCGCAGGTTGAGCAGGCTGCCGTCGCTCTCGTCGGCCTCTGCCACCAGCCACTCGCCGTCGCCCACGTCGGCGTTCGAGCCGCGGTCGTTCACCTCGCCGCCGACCAGGAACGTCGGAGACAGACCCGCCTCGTGGAGCGCGTGCGCGATCATCGACGAGGTGGTCGTCTTGCCGTGGGTGCCGGCGACGGCGATGCCACGCCGCATGGCCATGACGCGGGCCAGCATCTCGGCACGCTGCAGCACCGGGATGTCCCGGCGCCGCGCCTCGCGCAATTCCGGGTTGGTCGCCGGGATGGCAGACGAGATGACGACCAGCGCAGGGTCGCCGAGGTTGCCGGCGCCGTGGCCGATGACGACCTGCACGCCTGCCTCTTCCACGAGCCGCGTATACCGGCTGGCCTTGAGATCCGATCCGGTGACGCGCACGCCGAGTCGCGCCAGCACAAGGGCGATGGCGCTCATGCCGGCGCCGCCGATGCCGATGAAGTGCACCGGCTCGGGCAGGCCGCGCTCGCGCTGGGCACTCACCTGATGCTCTCTGTCTGTTCAGCAGTCATACATCCCTCTTCTTCGCCGGGTGAGCCCCAGCGCCTGTGACGCTCCGTTCCCGGCATATCGATCCGCCAGGACCCGGCGCGCTTTCGTGCGCACAGTGCGGCCGTCTCGTCTCGCGGATTCACCCGGAGCCGAGGCCGCCCTGCCGGCTCGCGGCTGCGGCGCCTCGACAGCGGACGGCCGGCCGAGCTAGCGGGAGTCGTCGATGCCCGACCTCCCGCCTGGCCTGCGGATGTGCCACTCGCGCACCCGACGCCTGCCGGACTCGCGCCTGCAACGCTCGCGCGCCCGACTCCTGTTCAGACTCGCCGACGCGCGCTCAGCAACGCTTCGATCTCGTCGGCCACCCGCGCGGTGGCATCCGGCCGGCCGAGCGACGCGCTTGCCAAGGCCATGGCGGCCAGCCGCGCCGGCTCCTCCAGGAGGCCGGCGACCGTGACCGCCAGCCGTTCACCCGTCATCTCGCCGTCGTCCACTATCAGCGCCGCCCCGGCGTTCGCCATCCACTCCGCGTTCTTGCGCTGATGGTCGGCGCTGGCATACGGGTACGGCACCAGGACGGCGGGACGGCCCAGGGCGGCGATCTCCGCCAGCGATCCGCCGGACCGGCCGACCACCAGATCGGCGGCGGCCATGGCGTCGGCCAGACGGTCAGTGTAGGCGAGCAGGTGATAGCGCTCAAGCGGCGCCCCGCGCGCCTTCAGCTCCGCGGCGACCTCGTCGTAGTTGCGCGGGCCGCAGACATGGACCACCTGGAGGTCCAGGTCCGGCCGCGCATACGCGTCCAGGCAGGCACGGTTGAGCGTCTGCGCGCCCTGACTGCCGCCGAACACGAGTAGCGTAGGCAGGTCGTCGCGCAGACCGAACGCCTCGCGCCCCGCCGCAGCGCTGGCCTCCACCTGACGGCGGGACAGCGGCCGCCCGGTGACCACGAACTTGGGCGGCTCCAGGCCGGCGATCGGGAAGCTCAGGAACAGCCGCCGCACGAACGGCCGCAGCATGCGGTTGGTGACGCCGAGGTGACTGTCGGCCTCCATCGCCACGGCGGCTATGCCGCGCGTGGCCGCCAGTGCGACCACCGGGCCGCTCACGTAACCGCCACCCCCGACGACGCAGATCGGCCGCGCCGCGCTGATGTGCTTCCAGGCACGCGGCGCGGCCGCACCCAGCAGCCGCAGCGTAGTGAGGTTCTGCCGCGAGAGCGGCCGGCGCTCGAAGCCACGCATGGCGAGCTCGTACGTGGGATAGCTTCCGGCGACGAGAGGAACCTGTGACGGGGTGGTGACGAAGCTGACGGCGGCGCCGCGGGCGGAGAGCTCCTCAGCGACCGCCAACGCCGGCGCCATGTGGCCGCCGGTCCCCCCGGCCGCCACCAGCACGGCGGCGCCGTTCAGGGCTGACAACGATGTGACTCCTTCGATTGTTGGCGATGTTCAGCATGATACCCACCCCGGCAAGAACGGCCAGCAGGCTGGTACCACCGCACGAGACGAGCGGCAGCGGCACGCCCATGATCGGCAGCATGCCCATGGCTGCGCCCAAGTTCAGCAGCGCCTGCCCGACGACCATCATCGTGAGGCCGGTGCAGACGTAGCGCGCGAACGGTTCCCGGCAGGTGGTCGCCAGCCGCATCCCCGCCCAGGCGAGCATCCCGTAGAGGAAGACCAGGATGAGGATGCCGACCAGCCCGAGCTCCTCACCGATGACCCCGGTGATCATGTCGGTGGTCTGCTCGGGCAGGAACCCGGACTTCTGCACGGAGTTGCCCAGGCCCACGCCGAAGACGTGGCCTGAAGCCACCGAGATGAGCGACTGGGTGGCCTGGAAGCCGCTGGTGTCGGCGTGCGCCCACGGATCCAGGAACGCCGTGAAGCGCGCCATACGCCACGGCGCCGTCATGATCAGGATGCCGAACACGCCGGCGGCGAAGGCGCCGGCCGTCAGCAGGTGTCCCCAGCGGACTCCGGCGACGATCAGCACCGCGCAGACGCCCAGGGCAAGGACCACCGTCGTGCTGAGGTCCTTGCCCACGAGGATCAGGCCCGCCATCGGCAGGAAGGCGACGGCCGTGACGATGAGGAAGCCCTTGAAGCTCTTGAGGAACGCGGGCCGCGCGGCGAGCAGCGCCGCGAGCAGCAATACGGTCACCGGCTTGGCCAGCTCGCTGGGCTGCAGGGACGTTCCGAAGACGTCGATCCAGCGACGGGCGCCGTTGATCGTGGTGCCCACGCCGGGCAGCGCCACCAGCACGAGCAGGCCGGCCACGCCGAGCGCCGCCGGGAGCGCCAGCTTGCGCAGCAGGCGATAGTCGGTGCGGCTCAGCACGAACATGACGACGAGGCCGATGCCGGCGAACAGCAGCTGCTTCTTCAGGAAGTACCAGCTCGACCCGTACGAGAAGTACGCCTGATAGGTCGAGGCGCTGTAGGCCATGACTAGGCCGAACAGCAGCAGCGCCACCGCCGAGACCAGGAGCAGTCGACCCATCGTGGGCGCCGTGAGCGCCGCCAGACCGGCACGTGCATCCGAGACGGCGGCCCGCGCCGGCTTCTCGCCTTGACGGGCCGCGGCGGAGCGGCTGCGACCAGGCGCGGCGCTCGACGAAGCCGCCGAACGCGTGGCCGAGCGTGAGCCGGGGGCCGCCCCGGCGGTGCCTGCCGCCCCGCGGCGGGCCCCGGCCTCACCGGTCCCGCGCGTCGTCCCGTACGCGCCGGTCTCGCGGCCGCCCGCGCCGGCCGGGCCGGAGCGCCGCCTGGGACTCCTGTGCTCCAGGGCGCCGCCTACCCATTCGGGAGGCTTGAGATCCTCGAACAGTGCGTGTGAACCGCGTGCGCTCACATGCCTCCCTACGCCCTTCGTCTCAGCTGCGCCACGAGCTCGATGAAGTCTTCGCCTCGATGCTCGTAGTTCCTGTAGTGGTCGAAGCTGGCGCAGGCAGGACTCAGCAGCACCCCGTCGCCCGGACCGGCGGCGGCAGAGGCATAACTCACCGCCGCCGCCAGGTCGTCGAGCACCGCGTACGGCGTGGCCTCACCAGGCGCGGCGGCGGCGCGACGGGCGAACGCCTCTTCCAGGAGCGGCGCGGCCTGTCCTATCAGCAGCGCCTGCTTCACGCGGCCCTCGGTGCCGGCGGCCAGAGCGTCGAACGTGGCGCCCTTGAGCGAGCCGCCGAGGATCATGAAGACGGGGCCGCTGTAGGCGGTGAGTGCCTTGAGCGCGGCGTCCACGTTGGTCGCCTTGCTGTCGTTGACGTACGTCACCCCGTCGATCTCGGCGACCACCTGGAGCCGGTGCCTCACACCAGGGAACGTGCGCAGCGCTTCGATGACGGCGTCCGGTGGCACGCCCAGAGCGGCTGCGGCCACGGCCGCGGCCAGCGAGTTGGCGACGTTGTGGTCGCCCTTGAGGGCGAGCTCGCCGACACGGCAGAGAGGGATGCGCGCGGCGGCCGCGGGCGTCGCGGGACCGCCGGGCGCGGATGTGGCCGGTCGGTCGGGCGACACTCCGCCCCGCGCCCCGCGCCGGGCGCCCCGGTCGCGCACGGCCGCACCCGGCAGCGACGCGTCGATCCACAAGAGGTCGCCGTCGACGCCGGCAAGCAGAGCGGGCCGATCGGCATCGGCCGCGCCGGCGCCCTCGATCGGCGGTCGCAGGCCGAACCAGGCCCGCCACCCGGCCCCCGGCACGTACGCCGCGCGGACCTCGGGGTCGTCCACGAACAGGACCGCCACGCAGCCTTCATCCTGGTTCTCGAACAGCCGCAGTTTGGCCGCCGAGTACTCGCCGAAGCTGCCGTGACGGTCGATGTGATCCTCGGTGAGGTTGAGCAGCACGCCGACGTCTGCCCGGAAACGCTCGATGTGCTCGAGCTGGAAGCTCGAGAGCTCGGCGACCACGATGGCGTCGTCGGCGACCTCGCCGGGTAGCCGGGCCAGCGCCAAGCCCACGTTGCCGGCGACCGCGCACGGCAGGCCGGCGGCGCGCACCATGGCGCCGGCCAGCTCGGTGGTCGTCGTCTTGCCGTTCGTGCCGGTGATCCCGATGACGGGGTTGTCGAGGAAGCGGAAGGCGAACTCCACCTCGCTCCAGATCGGCAGACCGCGACGCAGCGCCTCCTGCACGAGGTGGTTGGCGGTCGGTACGCCGGGGCTCTTCACCACCAGGTCGACTTCCTGGGGCAGGCGCGCCGCAGGACCGAGCAGCAGCTCG
>CAZIGT010000057.1:0-13024 GCA_964538465.1 uncultured Thermoleophilia bacterium
CGGAAGCACGGCCCCCCCATGTTGCTGAAGTCGCTGGTCAATGAGATTGCGGAGTTGTTCGATTGAGCTGGGCAAGGGCACTCCTATGTCGCGAACTTGCTCACATATCAGCAGGCCCAGTGTAGCGGACGCCGCCGACACGGGCCTGCACACCTGGCACGCATGCTGGGTTCTCTTGCTAACAATCAGTATGCAGTGTGTATAGGGCGGCGCGCGGCGGCGTCAACCTTTGGGTGCGAGGGTAGCACTTTGCTCGGACGACGAGGCGTCTGTTGCTGATCGCGCCTCGCGGCAACGCCATTCCCAAGAGGTGGAGGATGCGCGACGGGACGGGGGGCATGGGCAGTCTGCATATGCCGGGTGAGGATGGGGGGAGACGCGGAGGGGTGTTTGCAGTCTGCATATGACGGCCTGGGAGGCTCAGGCGTGTTCGTGCGACCGAGAAGGCTGGACAGCTCGGGGGTGGCGGGCGCGCCGGTCACGATCAGTGATCGGACCGCGAGACCGTCAGGGCCCGTCCAGCGGGCTGCGGACGCCGCGGCACGCCAGTCACGGCTTGAGAAGAGGACCGTGAACACAGCCGCCAGCACCGATGGCAAGCCCGTCAGGGCTCGTCGATCGGACTGTGGGCCCGTCGCGGCTCGTCCAGCGGGCGGCGGACGCCGCGGCCGCCCTTGTTGAGCACGTGGGTGTAGATCATAGTCGTGCTCACGTCCTTGTGTCCCAGCAGCTCCTGGATGGTGCGGATGTCGTAGCCGGCCTCCAGCAGGTGCGTGGCGAACGAGTGGCGCAGGGTGTGACACCCGGCGTGCTTGGTCACGCCCGACAGACGCACCGCCTCCTTCACGGACCGCTGCACGATGGTCTGATGCACGTGGTGCCGGCCCTGTTCCCCGGTCCTGACGTTCTTCCAGCGCTTCTGCTGGGGGAAGACCCACTGCCAGCGCCAGTCGGCGGCGGCGTCCGGATACTTGCGCGCCAGCGCGTTGGGCAGCTCGACGCGACCCCAGCCCTCCTCCAGGTCGCGTTCGTGGACGATCCTGACTCTCTTCAGGTGCTCCCTCAGCGGTGGTCTCAGCGAGTCGGGCAGCATGGTGATACGGTCCTTGCCACCCTTGCCGTTGCGCACGGTGAGCTCGGCGCGGGTGAACTCGATGTCCTGGACGCGCAGGCTGAGGCATTCCGTGAGTCGCATGCCGGAGCCGTACAGCAGGGATGCTATGAGCCATCTGTCGCCGTCGAGGCGGGAGAGGATGGCCTTCACCTCGTCCTGGGTGAGGACGACGGGCAGGCGTCTGGTCTTGCGCGCGCGCACCAGGTCGTCCAGCTCGCCGACAGCCCGGCCTATGACGTGCCGGTAGAGGAAGAGAAGGGCCGAGAGGGCCTGGGTCTGCGTGGAGGGTCCCACGTGCTCCACGACCGCGAGGTGGGTCAGGAAGTGGTTGATCTCAGGTTCGGCCATCTCCGCCGGGTGGCGCAGCCCGTGGAAGTAGATGAATCGCTTCACCCACAGGCAGTAGGCCTGCTCCGTCCGGGGGCTGTAGTTGCGTGACCGCAAGGCCTGGTGGAGTTGGTCCATGAGCGCCGACACCGTCACTTCCCTTGTTCTGGCGCGGGTGCACCCACGCCTCGCGCACATGCGCGGGCGCGAAGGCCGAGCGGACGCGTACGCAGACGGGCGCGGAGGCGCCCGGCGAGCGCTCGGCGCGGGCGTCGCGCGCAGGCACCGCGCACGGGTGCGCCCAAGTGCGAGCGGGCGCGGACGCCGCGCGCAGCGGACGCGGGCGCCGACGTACGCGCCTTCCCCGCGCCCTCGATTCTCGCCGACGATGACGGGAGTTCAACGGGTGACGATCAACGTCAACCACGCGGGATGCAGCGCTCGCGACTCGCGCGGACCGCGACCGCCACACGCTCGCTCCCCGCGAGGTCGAAAAGCGGCAAGCGAGGCGCGCCGCAGGGCGTGCAGCGCTCTGTCCTCGCGGGCAAGCGGCGCTGCGCGACTCGAGGAGAGCGCGGCCCGCCACACGCTCGCTCCCCGCGAGGCCGTGCAGCAGCGAGCCACGCGCAGCCGGGCGTGCAGCCGGGGCGGTGGCACGATAGCCTGTAGGCAGCGGTGGCAGCCGCCCTGGGGCGGGCGGCTGCCGGCGGAGCGAACGCGAACTGGAGGTTCCGGCATGGGCGCAGACTCGAAGGCGGACGGACCGGCTAGGGCCTCGAATACGGCGGCCGATCAGGCGGCGCCTGGCGGCGGTGGGCAGCTACCGATGCCGGCATCGGTCGACGGTGTCATCTGCGACGCGCGCACGGCCACCGTGCCTCTCTACGACGACGGCCTGCTGCGCGGCGACGGTGCCTTCGAGTTCATCCGCTGCTACGCCGGGCGCGCCTTCGCGCTCAAGGAGCACCTCGATCGCCTGGGACGCACCTGCACGATGATCCGTCTGCCCTACCCGCGCGAGCAGCTCGAGGCGGAGATAGCCGCGCTGCTCGCCTCAGCCGGGCCCGTCTTCCTCGACATGCGCGTCGTCCTCACGCGCGGCGGTCGCCGCATCGTCATCCTCGAACCGCGCCTGCCCTGGCCGCCCGCCCACCTGGCGTTCATCACCGACTCACCGCGGGCGATCCTCGTTGGAGCCAAGAGCCTCTCGTACGCGGGGAACATGCTGGCCATGAGACTGGCCAAGGAGCGCGGCTTCTGGGAAGCATTGCTCACGACGCCAGACGGACGGGTCATGGAGGTGCAGCAGGCGGCGTTCTTCTGGGTCACCCCGCAGGGCGACCTCTGCACGCCGCCCCTAGGCGAGGGCATCCTGGATTCCATCACGCGACGGGTCGTCATGAAGCGCCTGCAGGTCGAGGAGCGCGTCTGTCGCACGGAGGACGCACTCGCAGGCCGGGAAGCGTTCCTCGCCGGCACGGCGCGCGAGATCCAGGCGGTCGCAGTCATCGAGGACCGGGAGTTCGAGGACGCCCCCGGTCCCGTCACCCTGCAGGCGATCGCCGGCTACCGCGCCGAGGTCGAGGAGCGGCTCGGCATGACCCCCGAGGAGCTCTGGATCGACGACTGACGCTCCGCGGCCGCGCGGGCTCAGGAACGGCTGCCCGACCGCTGTCTCAGGAGCGGTCGCGCAGCGACCGGTACGCCGACTTCAGGCGCGGCGACGCCTTCGCCTTCGCCTTCTGCACCAGCCCGCGCGCCCGGGACGGCTGGTTGTAGCCCTGCAGCCACCAGCCGTCGCCCGTGGGGTCGAACGTCGGCGCGTCGGTGCGCGTGAAGAACGCCGTTCGATCGACCACCCCATTCAGGTGCCACATCTCGTCCCTGCGCAGGATGCGGAACATGGCGCGGATCGACGGGATCTGGATGTCGTCCACGATCAGCGTGCCGCCGGTGCGGATGCGCGGATAGAAGTAGTAGTACTCGAGCTCCGGGAACGGGAAGCCGTGAGGGCCGTCGAGCATCACCAAGTCGAGGCTATCGGGTAGATCGTGTTTCGGCAGCGTCACCTGGGTCGGTCCCACGATGAAGGTGACGACCCCGGGCTTCAGCAGCGGCGACTCCTGCACGCGGCTGAGGCTGTCGCCGCCGCCGCTGTCGTCCTGCGCGAACACCAGGTGGCTGCGGCTCAGATGAGAGAACAGCAACGTGGTGCGGCCGGTGCCGGTCTCGGCGGTGAAGTCGTGCGGGCCGGGGCAGTGCTCCGCCACGGCCCGCAGCGTCCTGTCGCTGACGGTGCCGGCGCCGTGCCAGTCCTTGGGCAGCGCCGCGATCTGGTCGACGGTCACGTCCACAGCTTCCACAGCGCGTGAGTGTACAGCGCGCGGGCGACGGCCGGCCCTCGCGCGCCCGCCAACCCTCGCGAACCAGCCGGCCCTCGCGCGCCGGCGGGTCCCCGCGCGCCGGCGGGTCCCCGCGCGACCGCCCACTCCCGCGCGCCGGCCGGCGATGCGGCGTCGGTCGCCGCAACGGCCCCGGATGACCGGCCAGGCGCGGCCACCGCCGCTCAGATGCCGGCGCGCTCGCGGAAGCGCTGCACGCAGTTGATCGGGATGTCCAGCACCTCGGCGATGCGGAACTTGGCCTCCATGCCCATAGGCTCGCCCGCGAACACGGTGTCCTGATCGGGGAAGCGGCCGAACCCGTGCTGCGCGCGGATCTCCCACATCGCCGCCGGGTCGCTGAGGTCCCTCTCCGAACAACCGAGCTTCTTCGCCACGTACGCCTTGGCCCGCGGAAGCCGCATGCCCCGGGTCATCTGCACGCGCGCCACCAGATCTCCGCCGGCGCGCATTCCGCCCATGCCCGAGGCTATGGCGTGCGAGGCACCCATGCCCAGCGGGTCGCCCAGGCCCACCTACAACCCGTCCAAGCTCAGCACCTCGACCAGCGCCTTGCTCGCCCGGCAGACCGCGTCGACCGGGGGCCGCAAGCACATCGGCACGGCCCCCACGCCCATGCCCACGTTCATGTGCACAGGGATCTGCGCCGCGTCCGCGGCGGGCTTGACCAGCGTGGCAGCGCGGGCGCAGTTCCAGGCGCAGCTCTTGCCGGTGTTCACGTTGACGGCCGGGCCGTAGATGGTGGCCCCGGCCTTCTGCAGCGCCTCGACCTGCGCCTTCGGCCAGGCGCCCGCCAGCCGCGTGCCGTGGAACTCCAGGGCGCCATGCATGCCGAGCACGAACTCGCTGGCCATGCCCACTTCGATACTCATGTCCGGGTGCATGGCCCGCAGCCGCTCCACCGCCAGCAGGGTGGCGAGGAAGTCGGCGTCGCCGGCGGCCCCGGCCGTATCGAAGTCCGACCCGTCTGAGCCGGCCTGGTACAGATTGTCGGCCACGTAGACCATGTCGTCGGCGGCCTGCTCGACCGCCGCCTCCTGGGCCGCGCGCGCCTCTTCCACACGGCCCTGCGGCAGCAGGTCGGCCCAGTTGTCGATGGGGCCGTCCGGTTTGGTGTAGTCGCCCAGATCGGGCATGGCGCCGTAGTGCACCGGCACTGTGAGCAGGGCCTGCGCGCTGCGCATGAGGCCCTGCTCGGCGGTCACCACGGCCTTGGCCGCCTTGTAGGAATAGTCCATGTTCCAGAGCTCGACCGAATCAGCGCCGAGCATCTGCTCGTAGCTGACCAGGTCCTGCACGCGGCTGCCTATCTGCTGCGTGCCGACGCCGTCGAAGCTGAGCATGACCTCATGGCCTATGTCCACGCCGGTGAAGCGGGCGGACGAGGCGTAGATGTCTGTGATGTGATCGATCTCCGCCTCTGACAGCGGCTCCACCTTGGCGCGCTTGGCCGCCACGGCCACCCCGTCTTCAACGTCCGCCCTGATCTCGCTGCGCGCCATCTCGACCAGCGAGCCGTCTCCCAGGCGCGTGAGCACCTTGCTCTCCAAGAGCCACCCCTCCCCGTGTTCCCTGTGATCGCGTACCCATGGGCCGCGACGCCCGCATCGCGCTTGTCCCTCGACGCCCGCATCGCGCTTGTCCCTCGACGCCCGCATCGCGCTTGTCCCTCGATGCCCGCCTCGGTCCCGCGCCTCGATGTCCCATCCCCCGTCGCGACCGTGGCACGGCCACGCGGCTGCAGGCGGGCGGAGTGGGCCCATTCTCTCAGCCGCCCGGCTGGAAGTGAAGGCGGGGGCAGGTGCCTGCGGCCGGGAGGCTGGCTTGGGCCGCCCGGCCTTCCACGCCCGGGGAGCGGTCGCCGTGGCGACCGGGTAACATCTTGCTGGAAACCGGCGCCCACGGGCGCGGCCCAGCCGACCAGAGGAGACCACATGAAGTGCCCCATCTGCGAAGTCGACCTTCTCATGGCCGAGCGCCAGGGTATCGAGATCGACTACTGCCCCAAGTGCCGCGGCATCTGGCTGGACCGCGGCGAGCTCGACAAGATCATCGAGCGCGCCAACGCCGAGGTGGGCGGCGTGGCCGCCGCTGCTGCTCCGCAGAGGCAGGCGGCCTACGACTCACCGCCCGCCCGCCGCGAAGAGCCGGCCTACTCGGAGCCCCAGGACCACCGCGAGCGCGAGCGGTATCACGACCATCACGGTCACGACCGCGACTACGACGAGCGCTACAGCAAGTCGCACAAGAAGAAGAAGTCCAGCTTTCTCATGGACGTCTTCGAGGGCTTCGGGGACTGAGATGTGGATCGTGGTGGTCACTAGCGGCCGCCATCCGACCATGGGAGCACTGCGGGAGCCTGTATCGGACGCACGGCCGCTCTGCCGAACGCCCCGCGATATGCCGAGAATCCCCGCAAACCACGAATGGAGCCGGCGGACGGAATCGAACCGTCGACCTGCTGTTTACAAGACAGCTGCTCTGCCATCTGAGCTACGCCGGCCCGGCGGCAAGATGCGGCACGCACTGGGTGCCGCCGCGCGGACTAGTCTACCTGCCCGCGAGCCTCGGTGCGGCCGGGGCCGGTTGGGGGCGTGCTGCCGCCAACTGGGGCGGCGCTGCCGCAGCCGGTTACAGCGCGTGCCGCCGCGCGCTGGAGCGGTGCTACCGGGGTCGGCCGCTCGCGGCGGATGCGGTTGGGGGCCGGTGGCGGCGGGTGCGGTCGGGGACGCTCGCGGCGGGTGCGCCTTGCCGTAGGCACGACCGGGGCGCCCGCGAACACGGCAGCCGCGTTCGGGCAAGAAAAAAGCCCCGAGGGGAGCGGGGCTCTTTTCCAGAACGCTTTCGCGCTCTTTCTGTGGGGTCGTCTCGCTTCGACCTTACAGCAAAGGGGGCATGGTCATTGTGTCCAGCATGTATTAAGCAAATGTTGAGCTGAGCGAACCGTCAGTTAACCGCCCCGGTCGCTTTCTTAATCGCCGCACACGCAGGAAAGCTGAGGGTGGCGGCGACGAGCGGGTCACTCAGGCGGGCGCGACAGGCGGGCGGCAATCGCGACGGGCGAGCCGCACGATGGAGCCGGCAGCCGCCCGGAGCGTCGCTCAGCGGGCCGGAGCGCGGCTCAGCCGCCTGCTTCCTCCAGCAGCGCCAGGAAGGCGGTCTCGTCGAGCACGGCGACCCCGGCCTTCTGCGCCTTGGCGAGCTTGGAGCCGGGGTCTTCGCCAGCGACCACGTAGCTGGTCGCCTTGCTCACTGAATCTGTGGTGCGGCCACCGAGGGCCACGATGCGCTCAGCGGCCTGCGGCCGTGTCATCGAGTCGAGGCGCCCCGTGAGCACGAACGTCTTGCCCGTGAGCGGGCCCTCCACGCGCTGCGGCGCCTCTTCCACGAAGCGCAGGCCGTGGGCGCGCAGCCGGGCCACGGTCTCCAGGTTGTGGGCGTCGGCGAAGTGGGCGCGGATGCCGGCGGCGCCCACCGCGCCCACACCCCGCCCCACGGCGAACTCCTCCTCGCTCCCGGCCCTCACCGCATCCATGCTCCGGAAACGCTCGACCAGGCTCTGCGCGGTGACCGCGCCCACGTGCCGTATGCCGAGCGCGAACAGCACGCGAGCGTACGGCCGCTGTTTCGACGCCTCGATGGCGGCGAGTACCTTGTCGGCGCGACGCGCCTCCTTCGGCGGCTCGAACTCCGGCGTGCCGTCGGGGCGCAGCTTCACCGTGCCGTCGGCGTTCTTCTTGAACTTGCCGCCGAAGCCGGGCAGCCGCACCAGCTGCTCCCACGTGAGGTCGTAGAGGCCGGCGACGTTGTCTATGAGCCCGGCCTCGAACAGCTGCGCAGTCAGCTCCTCCCCCACTCCCTCTATGTCCATGGCGCCCTTGCTCACGAAGTGACGGATGCTCTCCACGATCTGCGCCGGGCACGACCGGTTGGGGCAGCGCACGGCTACCTCACCCTCCTCGCGGACCACGGGGCTGTTGCAGGCGGGGCAATGGGTGGGCATATGCCACGGCTGCTCCGCTCCGGTTCGCTTCTGCAGCATGGGGCCGACGATCTGGGGGATCACGTCGCCGGCCCGCTGCACGATCACCGTGTCGCCCGGGCGGATGTCCTTGCGTCTGATGTCGTCTTCGTTGTGCAGGGTGGCGCGCTCCACCGTGACGCCGCCCACGAACACCGGCTCGAGCACCGCGAACGGCGTGAGCACACCGGTGCGGCCGACGTTGACCTCGATCGAACGCAGCTTCGTGGTCGCCGTTATGGGCGCGAACTTGTAGGCGATCGCCCAGCGCGGGTCGTGGGCCACGGCGCCCAGGGCTTCCTGCAAGTCGAACGAGTCGACCTTGACGACCACGCCGTCGATGTCGAAGGGCAGTTCGGCGCGGCGCGCTTCCCACTGCGCGCAGCGCGCCGCCACCTCGTCGACCGTGGCATGCCGGCACACGTCCGGGTGCACGCGGAACCCTTGCTCGCGCAGCCAGGTGAGGACGTCCCAGTGGGACGCGACCGAGCGGCCGTCGGCCAGGGTGAGCACGGCCGCCGCGGCCTCTGACACGCGATCCGCGGCACTCGGGCCGGCGGGACCACGGCCGGCGGGGACTGCCGCTCCTGCCGCCGGCCCGGCTCCCATGGCGCCCCCTCCATCTCCGGAAGCGGCCCCATCGATGCCTGGCCCCGGAGCCTCTACCCCCACGTCCAACCCCAGCTGCTCCACCCGTTCGCCGTCCGTGCCGCCCGCGGTCGCCTGAGCCTCACCGCTGCCCGCCGCGGCTGCTCCCTCCGCTGCCTCGACGTAGCCGATGGCGTAACACCACACGTTGAGCGGGCGGGCGGCGGCTACCGTCGGGTCGAGCTGCCGGATGGACCCGGCCGCCGAGTTGCGCGGGTTGACGAAGGCAGGCAGACCCGCGGCCGTGCGCTCGTCGTTCAGCCGCTGGAACTCGGCGAGCGGCAGGTAGGCCTCGCCGCGCACCTCGACCACGGCCGGCGGCCGGCTGCCGCGCAGCCGTAGCGGTATCGACTTGATCGTCCGCAGGTTCAGCGTGACATCCTCGCCCACGGTGCCGTTGCCCCTGGTGGCCCCGGTGACCAGCACCCCGTCACGGTACGTCAGAGAGATGGCCAAGCCGTCTATCTTGGGCTCGGTGACATACTCCAGGCGCCTGTCGCCGAGTCCCGCCCCTGCCAGGATGCGCGCGTTGCGCTGCTCCCAGGCACGCAGCTCCTCGGCGCCGCGCGCGTTCGCCAGCGACAGCATGGGCTGCAGGTGGCGCACCTGCGAGAACTCGGTGAGCGCCTGCCCGCCCACCCGTTGGGTCGGCGACTGGGGCGTGACCAGCTCGGGGAACCGCGCCTCGAGCTCCTGAAGCTCGCGGTAGAGCGCGTCGTACTCGTCGTCGCCGATCTCAGGCGCGTCGAGGACGTAGTACAGATAGGAATGGTGTTCCAGCTGCTCGCGCAGCTCCGCCGCGCGGCGTTCCTCAGCGGCCGGGACGCCCATCGCGACTCACTCCCCCACCGGGCGCGGCCGGGGATTCGGGGCGTGGCGCCGGTCCGCAGGCGTGGTGCCCGGCGCACCCGCCGCGCCCGCAACGGCGACCGCGGAGGCGCGAGCGCCATCTGCGCCCTCATCTACAGGCGTGCCCTCCACACAGAGGCGCACGATGTCGCCGGGGCGCTCGAGGACGTGGTCCGGACCGGCTTCCTCGAGCGCGGCGCGGCTGAAGATGCCCCAGGTGACGGCCGCGGTGGCCATGCCGGCGGCGCGGCCGGCCTGGATGTCGAAAGGGCTATCGCCGATGTAGATGGCGCCTGCCGGCTGCGCCGGGGCGCCCTTCGCCGCCAGCCTCTCCAGACAGAGCAGCAGCGGCTCGGGCGACGGCTTGTGCGTCGCCGTGTCGCTCGCCGTGACCACCACGTCGAAGTGCTCGTCCAGCCCCACCGCGCGGAACGCCATGGCCGTTGTGTCGGCGCTCTTGCTCGTGACCAGACCGAGGTGCCGGCCGTGCGCGCGGAGGGCTGTCAGCATGGCCTCCACGCCGTCGTAGGTGCGGATAAGCTCGTCGTGCAGGCGATGGTTGTGCTCGCGGTACACGTCGTAGAGCTCCTGCGCGTGCTCCGGCGCAAGCTGCCGCATCTGGTCCATGAGCGGCTGGCCCACGTAGCGCATGATCTCTTCGTCCGGCAGCACCTCTCCGAGAACGGTCTGCGTGGCGTAGCGGAAGGACGCGGTGATGAGCTCGACGGTGTCCACGACCGTGCCGTCGAGGTCGAACAGGACCGGGTCGTATCCCGCGGCAGCGCTCATCGGACGTCCGCCTGGGCGCTCTGGCTCCAGCCACCCAGATCGTCGAGCGACCAGCCGGCCAGGGCTGTGAGGCCCTCCCGGCTGGTGAGCTCGCAGTGGATCGGCGTGAGCGAGACGAAGCCGTCCTCGACCGCGTCGAAGTCCGTGATGGCCCACGGCTCGAGCGGCGCGCGCTTGTTGCGCAGCCAGTGCTCGCCGCTCGCGCTGTCTCCCGTCTCGAGGACCACGCGGTCCCAACGGCTCGAGCCGCCCAGGCTGGTGACCTTGAGACCGCGGAACTGGGACGCCGGGCGCTCGGGCAGGTTGACGTTGAGCGCCGTGCCCGGCGGCAGCGGCGTTCGCAGCAGGCGCTCGACCAGCCCGCGGACCACGGGAAGCGCGCTCTCCACGTACTGCGGCTCGCGCGATTCCACCGAGAAGGCCATGCCGGGCACGGAGTGCCGCGCCGCCTCCAGGGCGGCGCCCACCGGGCCCGAATACGTCACCTCGTTGCCCAAGTTGGCCCCGAAATTGATTCCGCTCACCACCAGGTCCGGCACCGGCCCAAGCACGCCGAGCAGGGCCGCGCGCACACAGTCGACCGGTGTGCCGTTGACCGCCAGCCCCGTGAAGCCGCCGCCGACTTCGTCCGCGACGGTCTCGCCGTAGCTCTCCTCAACCAGCTGCAGCGGCCGGCCCGCCGAGATCCCGCGCGCTATCGCGCTCCGGTCCCGCTCGGGGGCGATCGTGGTCACCTCGCCGAGCCCCTCCAAGGCACGGCGCAGGAACGCCAGGCCGGGAGCCTGGATGCCGTCGTCGTTGGTGAGGAGGATGCGGGTCATGCGTCTCTCTCGAGAAGGGATGCGGGTCGTGCGTCCGGATTCTACCGCAGCGCTCGGGCCCGTCGGCCACGCCGATCTGACCTCGCGCCCACGAGGGGCCATGCGAAGCAGGCGGGTGGTCAGACCGCCGCCGACCGGGCATTTCCCCCGCTCCCGGCCGCATTCCAGAAGGAATGTGCCACCGAGCGACGAAGTTGCTCGCGGAGCCAAGGTGAGTGTGAGCGATCATCCCATCTGTGAGCGGGTACCACGCCGGGATCGTCAGATTGCAGCCCGGCGTCGAGGCCTCCTCCTCGCCATCCTGCTGGCCTGTGCGGGCTTCTACGTGGGGCTCGGCAGCCCACCCGTCTGGGCCCTGTTCCTGCTCCCCCTGCTCTTCGCCGTCACCCAGTTCTTCGAGCGCGGCGCGCTGCTGACCACGGCGGTCGTCGCCGTCGCCTACTTCGTGCGCCTCCAATCTGAGGGCGGCATCACGTCGACCGACCTGGGCGACGGCCTGATGGCCCTGGCCCTGTTCGGCGGCGCCGGCCTGGCGCTCGGCCAGATCCTCCACCGCCAGAAGCGGCGCGAGCAGACGCTGCAGGCCGGCACGCTGAACGACCACCTCACCGGCCTCTACAACTACCGCAGCTTCACCGACCTGCTCGGCCGCGAGACTAGCCGCGTACGCCGCTACGGCGGCCACCTCACGCTGATCATGCTGGACCTCGACCATTTCAAGCGCTTCAACGACCGCTACGGGCACGAAGGCGGCAACCTGCTGCTGAGGCGTTTCGGCGAGGAGCTGCGCGAACTGGTGCGCGACGCAGACGTCGCGGCACGCTACGGAGGCGAGGAGTTCGCGGTGCTCATCCGCGGTCACGAGCTCGACGGCCTGCTCCTGGCGGAGCGCATCCGCTCTGCAGTGCTCACCATGCGAGTCCTGATCGACGGCGAGGAAGCCTACGTCACTGTGAGTGCGGGAGTGGCGTCCCTGCCGGACGACGCCGCCACCGAGGAAGAGCTGATCGAGTGCGCCGACGCGGCGCTGTACGCGAGCAAGCAGGCGGGACGCAACCTGGTGACGGGGCATTCGATGGGGTTGAGCCGGCGGCCGCGCGAGCGTCGTCTGCGCGCCGTGGCGAACGGCTGATGCAGCTGGAGCTTGAGCGGAAGCCGGCCAGTCGGCCAGATCGGCGGCCGGTCTGACGGCCTGCCGGGCACCGGCCTTTCCGCTGCCGCTACTTCTTCGAGGAACCCGTCGAGCTCTTCGAGCCCTTCTCGCTTTTGCCCGCCGCGCGCTCGGCCTTCTTCTTGCGGTTCTCCGCCTTCGCCTTGTCGCTCATCTTGAAGGTGGGGACGTCGTCTGAGCCGCCGGCGATGTGGCTGGTGTCTGTGCCCTCGCCACCGGTGGACGACGGGCTCGACGACGACTTCCGCGCGTAGTCCGTCGTGTAGAAGCCCGAGCCCTTGAAGTGGATGGCCACCGGATGCAGGACCTTGCGCACGCCGCCGCCGCACAGCTCGCACGTCTCGATGGGCGCGTCGCTGAACTTCTGCATCACCTCGAAGGTGTTGCCGCAATCGTCGCAGCGGTACTCGTAGATCGGCACAGATCCTCCGCAGATTCCGGGTCGGGTACTCCAGTTTAGCACAGGCGCGGTTGGCACCCGGACACCAAGAGTGCCAACCAGCGACTCGCGCGGCGCCCGGCCGCGCCCGCGCAACGACCGCTCCGACGGCCCATGCGGCTCACGGCCGGGCCTCCGCGGCGACCGCGGCGACCGTTCGCGCGACTCATCGCCGCGCCCCGACCGCAGCCATTCTGCGCACGGGCGACTGCCGTCATCGTGCCTCCGCCGCGGGCTCGCCGGGCACGAACGGCGGGATGTGCCCGGGGATGATCAGCGCCGGCCGCAGGGCAAGGATCCTCCGCCAGGCGGCGACCAGCCGCGCGCCGTCCGGGCCGGGGAACGGCGACCGCAGGGCGGCGAAGTCCTCGGGCAACGGGCCGACGGTGTCGCCCGCCAGCACGACCAGGCCGTCGGCCGTGTCGACCAGATAGCAGACGCCG
>CAZIGT010000058.1:0-12790 GCA_964538465.1 uncultured Thermoleophilia bacterium
CGCCCGCGCCGACCTGGCCGCGGCGGCCGCCGCCCTGGAACCGACCGAGATCGCCACCACGTCCGCCGGCGCGCTGAAAAGCGCCGGCATGTTCCTTCAGACGCTCAATGAAGCCCTCCAGAGCGCCGAGCTCACGAGGGTCAAGCTGGATGCGGTCCTGCAGGCCGGCGCCAACGCGGCGGCCGGCTGCAAGGCGCAGGGAGGCCAGCTCGCCGAGCTCGGCGAGCGCATCGAGGGCGTCACGGCCCTTCTGGTCACGGGCGACCTGCCGCAGGTGAAGGGGATGCTGCCGGAGATCGAGAGCCTGTTCCCCTGACGCGACACCGGCCCATACCCACTTGACTCCGGCTGCGGCGGGCGGTCAGAATCGGCCTACTGTCCGGCCATGCGGCCGGTCACTCCGCCCGCCGATAAGGAGACCATGGCGCGCATCACCTCCGAGCGCTTGCACACCCGCCGCGAGTCGGGCGTAGCAGCACGTTCCCGCGCCCTCTCCCGCGAGTTCTTCGGCGGCATCTGGTACAAGGTCTTCTCGGAGCGCGGACCCTCCATCTGACCCGTCCCCACGGCGCCGGCCGGCCGCGTGCGCGTGCCGGCGACGACCTCGACGGCGGCACGCTCCATCTTCCACGCTACGGCTGTTGGCCCCGTTCGAGATCCCGCCATCATTCCGTGCGGTGCCGACGCCGACCTCGTAGCCCTCGACCTATCGGTCGCGACCATCCGTGAGCGACCGCGCTTGGAGGTGATCGGATGTACAAGGCTTCCCTGACCGTATGGGATGACGCTGCCTGCACACGCGTGCACGAAGCCACCCTCGAGGTCCTGGCGCAGACCGGCGTCGCGGTGCGCTATGATCGCGGCCTCGAGCTGTTCCGCAAGCTCGGCGCCCGCGTCGACGGCGACCGCGTGCGCCTCGACAAGGAGCTTGTCGACCAGGCGCTGCGCGCGGCGCCGCAGAGCTGGCCGCTCAGGTCCCGTGGACGCGACGAGGTACTCGACCTCACGGGCGGCAACACCTACTTCGGCACCGGCTCGGACTGCCTCTACCACCAGGACCTGGCGAGCGGTGAACGACGCCGCGTGCGGCTGGCAGACGTGGAGTCCATGGCCGCCCTCTGCGAGAAGCTGCCGGAAATCGACTTCGTGATGTCGATGGGCCTGCCGGAGGACGTGCCGCACGCCGTGGACGACCTGGCGCCGGTGGCGGCCATGATGTCCGCCACGCGCAAGCCGCTGCTGGTGGCACCGCGTGGCGGCGAGGTGCTGGACGCCATGGTCGAGATGGCGGCGGCCTGTGGCGAGGCCCAGAGCTTGGGCATCTACGCCATGCCGTCACCGCCGCTCATGCACGACGGCGACGCGCTGAGCAAGCTCATCCGCTGCGCCGAGCTGCAGATCCCGCTGATCTACGCGCCGGCGCCCAACTGCGGCAGCACGGCGCCGCGGTCTCTCGCCGCGGCTCTCGTGGTGGGCAACGCCGAAGTGCTGAGCGGCCTTGTGCTCCACCAGTTCGTGAACCCCGGCGCCCCATTCGTCTACGGCGTCGGCGCCGGCGCCATGGACATGAGCACCGGCCTCGAGGTCTACGCCATGCCGGAACCGTTCATGGCGCAGCAGCTCGGCTGCGACCTGGCGCGTCACTACGGCCTGCCCAGCTTCAGCTACGCCGCGTGCAGCGACTCCAAGTGCATGGACGTCCAGTGGGCGGCCGAGGCGGCCTTCACCGCCATCGTCGGAAGCCTCTCCCGGGCCACCCTGCTACACGATGTGGGCTACCTGGAGTCCGGCCTGCAGAGTTCCCATGAGAGCATCGTGTACGGCAATGAGCTGGTCGCGTGGTCGCGCGCCTTCCTCGCCGAGATGGCCCTCGACGACGATGCCCTGGCCGTCGACGAGATCATGGCGGCCGGCCCGGGCGGCAACCATCTCGGAAGCAAGTACACCCGCCGCCACCTGCATGACTTCTGGCACTCGCGGCTGCTCGACCACACGGTCCATGACCGCTGGCAGTCGGCAGGCGCGAAGACGATGACCGAACGGCTGCGGGAGCGCACCCTCGAGCTCGTGGAGGCGCCGCGCGAGTTCGCGCTCGACGATGCCGCCAGGGGCACCATCGAGGCGGTCCTCGCGCGCGTGGCCGCGGAGCGGGAGGACGCGTGACGCCCGGCCCGGATTTGCGCCTCCTCGACGACGCGGCGCGCCGGCGCCTGCACGACGCCTCGCTGCACGTGCTGGAGCGCACCGGCCTGCTGGTGAAGCACGAAGGCGCCCGCAAGCTCTACGCTGAGGCGGGCGCCAGGGTCGACGACGCGATCGTGCGCGTGCCGCCGGCGATGGTGGAGCAGGCTCTGGCCACCGCGCCGCGCCGCTGGGGACTCCGCCGACGCGGCGCCGAGGGACCGCCCCTGCTCCTGGAACAGGGGCACACGTACTTCGGCACCGGCCCGGACTGCCCATTCGTGCACGACGTGCGAACCGGCGAGCGGAGGCGGGCGCGGCTCGCAGACGTGGCCGAGGCTGCCCGCCTCGCCGAGATGCTGCCCAACATCGACTACGTCATGTCGATGGGCCTGCCGGACGACGTTCGCAGCGAACGCCTGGAGCAGGCCCAGTTCGCGGCCATGGCCGGCGCCACCTCGAAGCCGATCATCCTCTCCAGCCCCTTCGGCGAAGAATCGCTGCGCGAGGTCGTCGAGATGGCCGAGCTGTGCGGCGGGCGGCGTAGCGTCGGGTGTCTGGTCATGTCGTCGCCGCCGCTGATGCTCGACGCCGCCATGGCCGAGAAGATCACGGCCTGCGCCGAGCTTGAGGTGCCCCTTGTCATGGCCCCGTCGTCCACGGCCGGCACGGCGGCCCCGGCCACGGTGGCGGCGGCCATCACCGTGGCGAACGCCGAGGTGCTGGCCGCGCTCGTGCTCCATCAGATCGCGCGCCCGGGGGCGCCGTTCATCTACGGCGCCGGCGCCAGCGCGTTCGACATGCGTGCTTCGGTAGACGCCTACGGCTCGCCGGAAGTCTTCGCAGGCAACCAGGCAAGCTGCGAGCTGGCCGCCGGCTACGGCCTGCCGAGCTGGTCCTACGCCGGCCACAGCGACAGTAGCGCCCTCGACGAGCAGTGGAGCCTCGACAGCGCCGTGGCGACGCTGTACGGCGCTCTCTCACGCGCCACGCTGCTCCACGATGTGGGCTACCTGGAGAGCGGCCGGGCAAGCTCGCTGGCCGCTCTGGTGCTGGGCGATGAGCTCTGCGGCTTCGCCCGCGCCTTCGCCGCCGCGGTGGACGTCTCCGACGAGACGTTGCTGCTCGACGAGATCGACGCGGTGGGTCCCGGCGGCACCCACCTCGGCCGCAAGGAGACACGCCGCCGGTATCGCGGCTTCTGGTCCGCCGCGCTTCTCGAGCACAGCCCGCACGACCGCTGGGTCACCGACGGGAGCGCCACGCTCGGCGAACGGACCCGGCAGCGCACACTGGAGCTTCTGGCACGCGAGCCGTCGTTCACGCCGCAGCCGGCGACGGCTCGGATGCTCGAGGAGGTGATCGCCTCGGCCACGATCTGAAGGCGGATCACGGTCAACGTGGGCGCCCGCTATCCGGGGAGCCCTGAGTAGGGGGGTAGACAATGGTCTACGCGTCGCAAGGCAGGACACGAGAGAAGAGCCGGAAGGGCCGCGGCCGTCGCAGTCTCATGACGCTGCCCGTCATGCTGCTACTGACGGCCGTGATGTGCGCGTTCGCACTCACAGGCGTGGCGGCCGCGGAAGAGAGCACGGCCGCCAACGAGAAAGTCGTCCTCAAGGTCGGCTGGATGGAGGAGCCGGACAGCCTGAACCCGTTCCTGGGGATCATGGGCACGTCGTTCGAGCTCTGGCACCTCAACTACGACTACCTGGTGGGCTTCGACGCCAAGACGCTCAAGCCCGCGCCCGAGCTCGCCAAGAGCTGGGAGGTTTCAGCAGACGGCAAGACCTGGACGTTCCATCTGCAGGAGGGCGTGACCTGGAACGACGGCACCGCCTTCACGGCCAAGGACGTGGCCTTCACGTTCAACTACATCGCCGAGAACCAGTTCCCCAATGTCGCCGTCTACACCGACCGCATAGTCAGCGCCAAGGCGATCGACGACCTCACCGTCGAAATCACGTGCTCCACGCCCAAGGCCAACATCCTGGCGATGCCCATCGTGATCATCCCCGAGCACATCTGGGCCGACCTGGATCCCAAGGACGTGGCCACCAAGTACGCCAACGATCCGCCGATCGTGGGCACAGGCCCCTTCAAGATCGTGGAATGGAAGCGTAAGAAGTACGTGCGCCTCGAGGCCAACAAGGACTACTGGGGCGGCGCGCCCAAGGTCGATGAGGTCATGTTCATCACCTACACCAACGCCGACACCATGGTAAGCGACCTCAAGGCCGGCACCATCGCGGGCGCCATCAACATCCCCGCGGCGCAGTTCAAGCAGCTGGAGTCGTCCAAGGACATCACGGCGAACCAGGGCACCTCGTGGAAGTTCACCGAGCTGGGCATGAACTGCTACGACAGCCCCAACAGCATGGGCAACCCGGTGCTCCTCGACCAGAAGTTCCGCGAGGCGCTCAACTGGGCGGTCGACCGGGACGAGGTCGTCAAGACCGCCTTCCTGGGCTACGCATCGGCCGGTTCCTCCATCATCATCCCGAACTCGCGCTTCCATTGGGAGCCGCCGGCCGAGAGCAAGTTCACCTATGACCCCGAGAAGGCCAAGCAGATCCTCGACGAGGCCGGCTACAAGGACGTCGACGGCGACGGCTTCCGTGAGGACAAGAAGGGCGAGAAGCTCGAGCTGCGCCTGCAGGTGCCGACCGACTACCCGCAGAACGAGCGCACGGCCAAGCTCGCCGTGGGCTGGTTCGAGGCCATCGGCGTCAACATCGATCTCACGATGGTCGACGCCGGCGTGCTCATCGACGCCCAGTACAACTACAAGGGTGACACCTACGCGCCCGACTACGACCTTTACATCTGGTACTGGACCGGAGACGTCGACCCGAACTTCATGCTCAGCATCTACACGCCGCAGCAGATCGAGGGGTGGAACGACTGCCTCTGGACAGACCCGGAGTACACCGAGCTCCAGGAGCAGCAGATCACCGAACTCGACGAGACGAAGCGCATCGAGATCGCCGGCCAGATGCAGAAGATCTTCTACGAGCAATGCCCGTACATCGTGTGGGCCTACCCGACCATGCTCGAGGCCTACAACACGAGCGAGTGGAGCGGCTGGGTCAAGTCGCCGGCCGAGGGCGGCTCGGTGCTGTACTTCTACAGCAACGTCGACACGTACAAGAAGGTGCAGCCGGTCGTCGCGACGGCTGCCGATGAAGGCGGCCTGTCCGGCGGCGCCATCGCCGGCATCATCATCGCCTGTGTCGTGGTGGTCGGCGCCATCGTCGCCTTCGTGGTGGTACGCAGCCGCCGCGGCCGGAAGACCGTGGAGGACTGAGAGACCGGCGCGTGACGCGCGACGCCGGCGTCTGATGAGCGGCCGGCGCAGGGGGAAGACCGAGGCTCTGGCAGGCGGGGAGGAAGGTGCGTGACGGATGTGTGTGGGGGCGGGGGGGGCGCAACCGTGCGCCCCGCCCCCTCTTCTCTGCCCCCTGAGCGCTGTGAGATCGGCCGATACGGCGACGGCACGACACGGCGCAGTTGATGTCGTACCCTTTGCTCATGCACATCTCACGGCAGACCACCCGCATCTGGACCGCGCTCGCCCTGGTCGCGTTCGCCGGCGCGCTCGCGGTCGGCACGCTGCTCGTCGACGCGTCCGTGGCCGGCGGACAGCGCAGCGCGCGCAAGATGAGCATCTCTGTCAACAAGCCCGGTGAGGTCGCCAGCGGCGAAGAGGTCATCATGCGCTGCAAGGCCAAGGACCAGGACGGCAAGCCGATCAGGGGCGCCACCGTGGCCTTCCGGTGGCACCTGCCCAACGGCGTCTGCACCCATCAGGCGACCACGAACGCCCGCGGCGTGGCGAAGAACAGCCACACCCCGGACTGCGGATCCGCCGAGCAGTACAAGGCGAAGGTGGTGGTCACGGCGCGCTGGCACGGCCAGGTACGACGGATCACCCGCTACTTCACCGTCACCGGCGGTGGCACCTGACGGCCGTAGCCGGTCGCCCCGTGCTGGCGAGAAGCTCGGCGCCGTTCGAGTACTTGCGTGGCTGACGCTACGGATCGCTCTCGGACGCTCCCTTCGTGACGCCCTGCCGGTTCTTGCCGGATGCAGGCATTTCCGCTATGGTAAGTGATGCCTTGATCAGCACCGAACGTCTTTCACGACCCGCCCCGTGCATCTTCCGGGCGGGTCTGTCTTTGTCCGGATGGCACAGCGGCGCGCCCGCGGCGGCCTTCGACCGCCTCACGGAGCAGTGCCGTCGGACCCGCATACAATGAGAGGTAGGGCCGCGCCACACCCATGACAGACATGCACGACCATCCAGACACACCGTCCCAGGAAGCGGCGGCCGAGCAGGCTACGCCCACGGCCGCCGGCCGAGCCGGGCATGCAGCCCGCCCAGATGCCGCGCTGGAAGGCGAAGCCGCAGCGACGACCGGCCCGCGACGCAAGCGACACAGGGGTGGCCGTCGCCGCCACAAGTCGCCGGCGGTCGCAGCCGCCGTCATCGTCGACCCGCTGCTCGAGAGCGAGGCTCCGGCCGACACCACCGTCGCCTCGTCGGAACCGGCTTCCGAACGCGGCAGCCGGCCAGCCGGGAGCAAGAGCCGCAGCGACGGCGAACGCCCGCGCAGTCGGCACCGCGGCCCAGACCGCGGCGGTCACCGCGACCGCGGCCGTCACAGCGGCCGCTCCGGCCCCGCATCCGGTCATGAGCTCTTCCACGACACCGGGCCTGTCCACGGCCGTCAGCGCCACAAGCGCCCGGCCGTCGACCCGGCCGCCTTTGCGCCCCTCGGTCTCTCAGACACCCTGCTCGAAGCGGTCGGTCTCATGGGGTTCGCCGAGCCCACGCCCATCCAGGAGCAGAGCATCCCGCTGCTGCTGGACGGCCGCGACGTGGTCGGCTGTTCACAGACCGGCTCCGGCAAGACCCTCGCCTTCGTGGCGCCCATCCTCCAGCGCCTCACGCCGAGCTCGCACATCAAGGCGCTCGCCATCACCCCCACCCGCGAGCTGGCTCGCCAGATCGAAGAGGTCGCCCTGGACATGGCGGAGGTCACCGGGCACTCGGTGGCGGCCGTCTTCGGCGGCGTGGACTACGAGCGCCAGAAGCGCAAGCTCAAGAGCGGGGTCGACTTCCTGGTCGCCACGCCCGGCCGCTTGCTGGACCTGCAGCGTCGCGGCGACGTGGACCTCTCGCACGTCAAATACCTCGTCGTCGACGAAGCCGACCGTCTTCTCGACATGGGCTTCTGGCCAGACGTGCGCCGCATAGTGCACTCGCTCTCCAGGGACCGGCAGAACATGCTCTTCTCGGCCACCATGTCGCGCGGCGTGCTGGAGGTCATCCGAGACACGCTGCGCTCGCCCGTGCACGTCGAGGTGGGCGGCAGCGCAACGCCCGTGGAGACGGTGGAACAGATCGTGCTGCCGGTGAACGCCGACCAGAAGACAGACCTCCTGGTGCACTACCTCGCCACCCACGACCCCGCTCGCACCCTGGTCTTCACGCGCACCAAGGTCCGCGTCGACCGTGTGGCTCACGCGTTAGAGAGGCAGGGCATTCGCGTCATGCCGATCCATTCGGACCTGGGCCAGGGTCAGCGCATGGATGCCCTGGAGGGGTTCCGTTCCGGCGCCATCCAGGTGCTCGTGGCCACAGACATCGTGGCCCGCGGCATAGACGTGCAGGACGTGAGCCACGTGGTCAACTACGACGTGCCGGAGCGGCCGGAAGACTACGTGCACCGCATAGGCCGTACGGCGCGCGCCGGCGCCAGCGGCACGGCCATCACCCTGCTGTCGGCGGACGAGGGCTACCTTCTCAAAGACATCGAGCGGCTCATAGGCCAGGAGATCGAGCGCCGCGACGTGGACGGCTTCGAGTACACGCCGCGCAAGATCCCCCTTTCGTCAGAGCTGCCCCGCCGTCCGGGCAAGCTCGTCTACGACGGCGGCGCCAAGCGCGCCCAGAAGTTCGGCCTGCGCAACGTGAGCAAGAAGCGCGGCCGGCTCATCAAGCGCTGACCGGAGCGAGGGATGAGCGGCCGCGTCGTCGACCCGGCCGCTCAACCGATCGTCCCGGTGTGCCGATACCGGACCGCATGAGCGGGGACCACAGAGAGCGCGGTCCGGCACCCAACCCGTGGGACCGTGAGTTCATCGTCGACGCGCAGTCGCGCCGACGGCAGGACGGCGCGGCGGCCGCCGCCGCGCTGCCTGCGCGCACCGCCCCCGCGGACGGTGCCTCCGCCCCTCGGCGGCCGGGGTCGCCCGGATTCCTCGTGCTGGCGCCGTGGGCCGGTGTGGTCGGCCTCGCCTGCGGAGCTTTCGGCGCCGTCGCCCCCTGGCTGCTTGACTGCGGCGACTCGTCCGCCATCCTCATCGTGGGCGTCGTCGCCGTGCTGCTCGGTATCTACGCTGCCCTAGGGACATGGCGCAAGCGAGGACGCGCCGACATCGCCACCGGCGCCATTCTTCTGGGCCTGGTGGGGATCGCGCTCTGGTTCATGATCTCCCGGCCGTCCACGCTGCTCACGCCTACCTGAAGCGGCACCCAGTCGCCCGGTCGGGCGACCGTGACCTTCGTCATCGACCGCTGACAGCGCGGCCTCACGGCCGCCGGGATTGGCGTCGCGCCGCCCCTCGCGAGAGAATACCCAGGTCATCCCACCGGGCGGCGCGCAAGCCAGGCCGCCCGCGCCGCCCCCCACACCGACCAGACGAGGCAGCCGTGGATATCAGACCCTTCGCCCTGGAACGCTACTTCGCCAAGTACGAGTTCAGCGCCCGCTACCTGCTCTCCAGCTCGGACTGCGACGGGCTGCCCATGGCCGAGGTCCTCTCGTGGGCCGACGACGAGACGCGCGCGCTCTGGGAAGGCCTGCAGCTCGGCTACACCGAGTCGCCGGGCCATCCCCTTCTGCGCGCCGAGATCGCCGGCCTCTACAAAGGGGTGGACCCCGACGAGATCATCGAGTTCGTGCCGGAAGAGGGCATCTTCGCCGCCCTGAACTGCCTGGTGAGCTCCGGTGACCACGTCATCTGTGTCTACCCCGGCTACCAGTCGCTGTTCGAGGTCGCGGCGGCCTGCGGCGGCGACATCTCGCACTGGACACCGCGAGAAGAGGAGGGCTGGCGGTTCCACCCGGACGACCTGGAGAAGCTGGTGCGTCCGCAGACCAAGCTGATCGTCGTCAACTTCCCCCACAATCCCACCGGCGCGTACCCCTCACGCGACGACTTCACGCGCGTGATCGAGATCGCCCGCAGCACGGGCGCGCACCTGTTCTGCGACGAGATGTACCGCTTCCTCGAGCAGGAGGGCAGCGAGCGTCTGCCATCGGCCTGCGAGGTGTACGACAAGGCCATCGCGTTGTTCGGCATGTCGAAGACATACGGTCTGGCCGGCTTGCGGCTGGGCTGGCTGGTCACGCACGACGCAGACCTGCGCCGCAAGCTGCAGGGCTTCAAGGACTGGCTGACGATCTGCGGCAGTGCGCCAAGCGAGATCCTGGCACTCATCGGTCTGCGCAACCACGACCGCATCGTGAAGCGGCACCTGGCACGCGTGGCCGCCAACCTGGACACGGTCGAGCGGTTCGTGGGGGCGCACCCGGAGCTCTTCAGCTGGGTGCGCCCCAGAGCCGGCAGCATCTGCTTCCCGCGGCTGCTGGGCAACCAGACATCCATGGAGTTCGCTCAGCGGGCGGTCGAGGAGGCGGACATCATGATCGCGCCGTCCGAGGTGTTCGGCTACGACGAGCACCACATCCGGATCGGCCTGGGGAGAGAGAACCTGCCGGAGGTGCTCGACGTCCTGAGTGAGCACCTGGCACGCTGAGAGCCGCCGGGGGGCGCCGAGCCGATGGGCGCGGGGGCACGACTGGAGGCCGGGCACCTCCGCCCGCACGGCATCGGCACCGAAGCCGGGCCCTCCGCACAGACCGAGGAGTGCCGTTGACGAAGCGCATGAGATGCCGGGGGTCGGCGCCGCGGACGCTGATGACGCCGACCCTTGCTCTTCTGCTTCTTCCGCTGCTCCTGGCCGTCGCGGCCGGCTGCGGGAGCGACTCCCCGGGACCGTCGCCCACGCCGGTGGCGCTCTCGTCGCTGGTGACCCTGCCGCCGACGGCCGCTGCGAACCCGGACTTCGGCGCCGGCGGCCTGATCGTCTTCGACGGCGATTCCCTGACCTACGGCACCGGCGCGCCTCCCGGCCAGGACTACCCGAGCGACGTGATGCGCCGGCTGCCCGAGCGGCTCGACGGCGTCAACATCGGCGTGCCCGGCCAGATGTGGAGCGACATGCTGGCCGACGCGCAGGCGCAGGTCGACCCCATCCAGTCGAACACCCGCCCATACAACGTGCTCGTGGCCTGGGCAGGCACCAACGACCTGCGCCGCACGCGCACCGCCGACCGCATCTGGAGCGAGATCGCCACCTACTGCCGCGACCGCCGCGAGCACGGCTGGACGGTGGTACTGCTCACCGTGCTGCCCGTCTTCGTCGAGCAACCGGACGAACGCTTCGACAGGCAGCGCGACCAGCTCAACGACCTCATCCGCCAGAACTGGCAGATGGTGGCCGACGGCCTGGCCGACGTGGCCGCCGACCCGCGCATCGGCGACCCCGCGGGCTATGATGCGCGGGTGTACACCACCGACGGCATACATCACACGGCGGCCGGCAACCAGGTGATCGCCGAGGTCGTGGCCAAGGCTGTCCGGCCGCTCGTGCCGGCGAACGGGGGCAGGGACCAGTGACGCTCCACGCAGCCGCTGTGGGACTCCTCTGCTTGGCCCTTGTCGGGTCGCTCGGCGCGTGCGCCGCGGGGACCACCCAACCCGCCGGGTCGCGGTCACAGGCAGCCACGCCGCAGCCCAGCCCCGGCGGCGACACGGGGTCCGCCGGCGCCTCACCGAGCGCGTCGGCGACGTCCAGTCCGTCTGCGTCTCCCTCGCCGTCACCGACGCGCTCGATCGCCGACGGCCTCATCGTCTTCGACGGCGACTCGCTCACCGAGGGCTTCATGCTGGAGACCGGCCAGAGCTACCCGGCACAGGCCATGGGCCTTCTGCCCGACGGCATCCGCTACGAGAACGTGGCCGTCTCCGGTCAGACGTGGCCGGACATGCTGGCCGACGTGACCGTCGAGGTCGACCCCCTCTACTCGGCCACGAACGACTTCAACATACTGGTGGTCTGGGCCGGCGCCAACGACCTAGCCGCTGGCTACACGGCCGAACAGGTCTATGAGAACGCACGCGCCTACTGCCTCGCCCGCAAGCAGCTCGGCTTCACCGTGGTGACCTGCACCATGTATCCGCTGGAACCCAGGGGCGAGGACCAGTACTACGAGACGCTGCGCTTGGAGTACAACCGGCTACTGCGCGAGAACTGGCCCCAGTTCGCCGACGCGCTGGTGGACCTGGCCGCGGACGAGCGGATCGGCGACCACTCGCCCGCATCCCGCGCCGACTACTTCGTCGACATCGTCCACCTCAATCAGCGGGGCTACGCGGTGATCGCCGACGCGGTCGTGGACGTCGTGGGCCCGCTGGTCGAGGCGGCCTACTGACGACGAGGGTATGCTCTCGGCCGGGCACCCCGATCACCATCACCACACGGCTACGGAGGCATTGATGAGCGACGATACGCAGGCGTTCCGACTGCCGGTGGACCGATGGTACCCCGTCATCAAGGAACGCCGCTCACGACGTGTCTACGACGGCCGACCGCCGGCCTCCGACGAACTGGAGGCCCTCGAGGCGTACTGCGCCGCTCCCGGCCCGTTCCCGGCGGCCAGGGTCGTGCTCGTGCGCAACGTGCCGCCGGAGATCTTCGTGGCCGCCAAGGAAGACCGCGCCGCCATGCCGGGCATGGAGGCCAAGTTCACCGGCATCGTCGGCTCGTACGGCCGCGTCACCGGCGCCTCGTGCGTACTCGCCTTCGTGGGCAGGGCGGCGAGAGAAGCGGGACCCGCGGGCGGCGACGATGCCGGCGAGGGCGCCGCCCAGGGCCGTGGCGACGATGCCGGTGGCGGCGGCGCCCGCGCCGGCTTCGCCATCGAGGAGCAGATCGGGTACACCGGCGAGGCGGCAGTCCTGGAGGCCACCGCGCTGGGGCTGAACACCTGCTGGCTCACCGGCTTTTTCAGCCCCAGCCTCACGAGCCGCCTGATCGGCGCGTCGCCGGACGAGCAGGTCTTCGGCATCACCCCCGTCGGCCACGCCCTCGAGGAGCCCTCGCGGAAGGAGCGTCTCCTGTTCCGCGCCGGGAAGCCGAAGAAGCGGCGCGCGCTCGAGCACATCGCTCTCGGTTTCGCCACCAAGGACTGGCCCGGCTGGACGGTCGCCGGCCTGCGGGCCGTGCAGATGGCACCGTCTGCGGTGAACCGCCAGCCGTGGCGGTTCCGTCTCGACGGCGACACGGTGATCCTCGCTTGCGACATCGCCGACACCGGGCACACGTCTCGCCGCGTGGACTGCGGCATCGCCATGCTGCACTTCGAGCTCGGCGTGAAGCACGCCGGCCGCAACGGCGCCTGGGAGCCGCCGGGCACCGGCCGGCCGCTCGACGTGGCGGCGGCCTGGAACGCGGATCGGTCCGCACTCACGATCG